>NZ_JAKEIO010000309.1 GCF_021474405.1 [Streptosporangium] indianense | reverse complement strand
GGTCGCCGGATGCGGTGGCGGTCGTGCAGGGCGGTGTGTCGGTGTCGTTCGCGGAGCTGGATGTGCGCGCCAACCGCCTGGCGCACTATCTGCGGGCGCAGGGTGTGGGTGCGGAATCGGTGGTGGGTCTGTGCCTGCCGCGAGGCGTGGAGACGCTCGTCGGCATGCTGGCGGTGTGGAAGGCGGGAGCCACCTACCTCCCGGTCGATGTCGGCCAGCCCGCGGAGCGCGTGGCATTCGTCCTGCGCGACAGCAGTGCGGTGCTGACGCTGACGACCGAGGAGATCCTGGACGACCTCCCGGCGGGGCGTCATCGCCTGGTCGCCATCGACGACACCCTGACCGCGATGCAGCTTGCAACTTACCCGGAGACTGCGCCGGGAGTGGAGATCCTGCCCGCGCAAGCGGCGTATGTGGTTTACACGTCGGGTTCGACGGGACGCGCGAAGGGCGTGGCGGTCACGCAGGCGGGCCTGACCAACTACGTCGCCACGGTGCCCGAGCGGGTTGGCTTCGGCAGTGGGGGCCGGTTTGCGGTGTTGCAGGGTCAGGCGACGGACCTGGCGAACACGACGGTCTT
>NZ_JAKEIO010000308.1 GCF_021474405.1 [Streptosporangium] indianense | reverse complement strand
CTCCCGGGCTGCGCCCTCGCCCCCTCGGCTTCGCCGGCCCCGTCCGACAGCGGGCTTCGCCGGGCTCCCCTCCGACCCTGGGGCCTGGGGGTTATCCCCTCCGGCAGTGGGGCGTAGGAAATACCCCTGCGACCCTGGGGCTTCGGGGGTCTCCCCCCTCCGGCCCTGTCGCTTCGGCGGTCTGCCCCTCCGGCCGTGGGCAACGCCGCTCCCCCTCTGGCCCTGGGGCGCGGGGGTTCCCCCTGCGGCCCCGGGGGCTCGGGGGTCACCCACTCCGGCCCTGAAGCTTCGGGGTCTCCCCCCCCTCCGGCCCTGGAGCTTCGGGGTCTCCCCCCTCCGGCCCTG
>NZ_JAKEIO010000307.1 GCF_021474405.1 [Streptosporangium] indianense | reverse complement strand
GAGCGGGCGAGGGTGGCGGATCTGCGGAGGCGTTGACGCCGACGGTGGGCTGAGGCGCGGGTTTCCTTTCCGGCACCCGGCGTTGTCGCGGGGGCGGGGTGGACCCCCAACCCGGCGTAGCGGGGTGCCTCCCCCAAGCTCTCGGCTTCGCTCGAGCAGGGGGGACCCCCACGCCCACCCGTGCCGTCCTTGGCGGCACGCAGGCCCGCAGCCAGGGGCGAGCCACGATGCTCCCGCACCCGCGCTCGGACGCAAGGGGACGTGTCGGGGGGTGTCCGCCCGCAGCGGTTGGCGCGTCGACGGACAGTCAGTCGGCACGCAAGTCGATCGCGCCGTTCCGAGGACGGACACCCCCCGGCGCGGCCCCGACCC
>NZ_JAKEIO010000306.1 GCF_021474405.1 [Streptosporangium] indianense | reverse complement strand
GACGGGGGTGGGGCGGAGCAGGTGCTGGACTCGTTGATCGAGGGGCATATCGACTTCGCGCTCGACGATCGGCCTCTGATCACCCTGCACGACCGGGAGCTGGATCGCCTCCGGGACAGTGACCGGAAGATGGTGCGGCAGCTGCAGCGGCAGTATGTGGAGCTGTGGGTGGCGGTGGTGCGGGAGGTGTACCCGGGGCTGGGGGAGCCCGCGGCTCGGTCTGCTGTGCACTCGGTGTTCGGGTTGTTGAACTCGACTCCGCATCTGGGGAGGGCGGGGTCGTTGCCCGGGCGGGGGGCTACGGCGGAGTTGCTGCATCGGATGGCCCGGGGGGCGTTCGCGGCGGCGGTCGATTAGGGGCCTTTGCCCACCCGCC
>NZ_JAKEIO010000305.1 GCF_021474405.1 [Streptosporangium] indianense | reverse complement strand
ACATTCGGTGAGGTGCTGGAGCGGGTCCGGGAGACGAGCCTGGCCGGTTTCGGGCATCAGGATGTGCCGTTCGAGCGACTGGTGGAGGAACTGGCGCCGGCTCGGTCATTGGCCCGGCACCCGCTGTTCCAGGTGATGCTGACCGTGCAGAACAACGCCCAGGCGGTCGTCGACCTGCCCGGATTGCAGACCTCCGGAGTGCCGACTGGGCTGGCGGAGTCCGTCGGAACGGTCACGGCCAAGTTCGATCTGGACGTCACTGCTTCCGAGGTGTTCGACGCCGAGGGCGCTCCCGCCGGTATGCGGGGTGTCGTGACCGTGGCTGCGGATGTGTTCGGGGTGGGGGCGGCTGAGCGGTTCGCGGAGTGGTTGGTGCGGGTGGTCGAGGTGGTG
>NZ_JAKEIO010000304.1 GCF_021474405.1 [Streptosporangium] indianense | reverse complement strand
CCCCCCCCCCCCCCGTTTCACCGCTACGGCCCCCCCCGCGATCTACCCGCCCCCGGTGTCGTCGGCAGCGGCCGCTGGGGACCCGCGCCCGGGGGTGTGTGCGGGGGGCCGGGAGGGGTGTGCTGGTGCTGCCTGCGCCGGGACCGCCGGCAGGACGGGCAGGCCCGGGCCCGGTGGTGGCGGGCTGCTCTTCGGCGTGTACGTCACTGTGACCTCCCCCATGGTCATCCGTCGCCGCAAGTATCGCTGCCGGGGCCGACATCCGCACCGGGCTTGCCCCGATCTTGATCGGATCGCAGCGTGCGGCGCGCCGGCCTCGCGGAGCGCGCCCCCTCGCACCACCCCTGTCCAGGAACACGAGCGGGGGGTTGATTCGGTTCCCGTGCGGCGTGGTGGGGGGTGCGGGTGCCTGCGCCTTGCGCCCGGGGGTGGGTCGGGGC
>NZ_JAKEIO010000303.1 GCF_021474405.1 [Streptosporangium] indianense | reverse complement strand
CCCCCCCCCGCCCCCCGCGCGCGGGGGGGGCGGGGGGTGGAGTCGGCGGGCAGTTCGTGGATCCGCCGCAGCGTGCGGTGCCCGACGGAGGGTTCGGGGCGCAGGGTCGCCCGGTCCCGGCGGGGGCCCGGGCGCACGGTCTGCACGGTGCCGTACGCGTCTGTGTACTCACCGACGCCGGTCCGCCGGGCGTTGTCACCCTTGAGGCAGCTGACGGACGTCGTCTGGTACTCCTGCAGGGTGTCGCCGCGAAGGGAGAGGACGGTGCCGTAGCCGTCCATACGCCAGAGGCCCTCGGCGCCGGGTCTGTCGGCGGTGGCCGCGGCGGCGGGTGCTGCGGCTGCCGTCGCCGTGGCTGTGACGAGGGCCAGGGCGAGGGCGGTGGCTGTGATGGTGCGCATGGTGGGTTCCCCCGTGGTGTGGTCGTGTGCCATCACGGTGGCTGGGGGAGCGGGGGGTGGGCCAT
>NZ_JAKEIO010000302.1 GCF_021474405.1 [Streptosporangium] indianense | reverse complement strand
CCGTACACGAGCATCAGACACCCCCTCCCGCCTGTCCTGCGCTGGCCGGCCCGGCGCATCCCCGGCGGGCCGTTCGCCCCCGCCCCGCAGCACTCCCGCCACCGCCTCCCGCACCGCCCCCAGCACTGCCTCCGACCCCGCGCCCAGATCCAGCGCGGCCCGCCGCTCCCCCACCACGGTCCCCCGCAGATCCACCAGCACGACCCGCACCTCGTCCCGGTCGAGATGGACCCCGACCGCGTGCCCGGCCTCCGGTACCAGCCTCAGCACCGTGCGCGGCTTGCCCCCGGTCGACGCCCGGCGTCCGGCCTCCGCCGCGAGTCCGTCCTCCCGCAGCCGGGCGGTGATCTTGCTGACGGCCTGCGGGGTGAGCCCGGTCCGCTCAGCGAGTTCGAGCCGGCTGATGCCCTCGTCCCCGGCCGTCCGCAGCAGGTCGAGCACCAGCGCGGCGTTGTGGCTGCGCAGAGCGAGCAGATTCACCCCGCCGCCCCCTGACCCACCGGCACCGACCGCACCCGTGCCTGCCCCACGCGTGCCGACCCCCTGCTTGCC
>NZ_JAKEIO010000301.1 GCF_021474405.1 [Streptosporangium] indianense | reverse complement strand
CGGCCGTGGAGGGAGTTGTGGATGCGGCCGTAGGCGGTACCGGCGTCCAGGGCGGCGGAGACACCGCGGGCGGCGCCGACGCAGATGTCGCCCTGCTCGGTGCGCAGCGCGACGGCGCCGCGGGTGGCCTCGGTGACGGTGAGATCGCCCTGCTGGGTACTGAGCTGCGCCGGGCCGCGCAGGCGGCCGACGGTGATGTCGCCGGCGAGCAGGCTCAGGCGGGCGCCGGCGGTCTCGTCGAGCTTGACCGCGCCCTGCGCCGCCTCGAAGGCGACCTCGCCGAGCCGTCCGACGCCGCGCAGGTCACCGGCGGCGGCCCGGCCCGCCACGTGCGAGCCGGCGGGCAGCTGCACGGTGACCTCGACGGCCCCGGACCGGCCGAGCATCCGGTTCTTCGCCTCGGGGGCCGTGATGCGCAGGACGCCGTCGTCGTAGCGGACCTCGATCCGCTCGGCGGCCTTCACGTCGCGGCTGTTGGCGGCGTCCGCGGGCAGGACCTCGACGGTGGTGTCGGCCCGGTCGGCGGCGATGAACCGGATGCGCCCGGCGGGGACGTCGAGGACGGCCGAGATGGGGGCGGGGGTGGCGAACTGGTGCATCGTGCTCTCCTTCGTTTCGCGCGGTGCGCTGTTTCCAACG
>NZ_JAKEIO010000300.1 GCF_021474405.1 [Streptosporangium] indianense | reverse complement strand
CCCTCCCTCCCATACGCTTGTGCCGTGACCCCCGCCGAGCTCTCCCGCACCGTGCTGCACGTCGTGCGCCGTGCCGTCGACGACGGTGAGCTCAGTGTGGCCGTGCCGGAGCGGGTCGTGGTCGCTCCGCCGGGGCCCGGGGGGTGTGGTGACTACGCCACCAGCATCGCCCTCCAGCTGGCCCGCGCGGCAGGGCGGCCGCCGCGTGACGTCGCCGAGGCCCTGCGGGCGCGCCTCCTCGACGAGCAGCGGTTCGCCGACGTCGTCGTCACCGGGCCCGGCTTCCTCAACGTCAGCCTGCACAGCACCGCCTCCGGTGACCTCGTCGACGAGATCCTGCGGCGCGGGCTGCGCTACGGGCACACGGTGAGCGGCTTCAGCGGGAGCGCCCTCGAGATCTGCTGCCGGGCGGAGGTGCGTGCCGTCGTGGTCACGGATGTCGTCGCCCGTCTGGCGCGCAGCCAGGGCGACATCGTCCACGTCTCGTGCACCGGCCGGACCGCCCCGGAGTGGAAGTCCGTCCTCGGGGCGGACATCACCAGCCCGGGGCCGCGTGTCATCCCCGACCGGTCCGTCACCGTCCAGCCCGTCCCCGCCCCCGCCGCCCCCCGCCCCC
>NZ_JAKEIO010000299.1 GCF_021474405.1 [Streptosporangium] indianense | reverse complement strand
GGCTTCGGCAGTGGGGGCCGGTTTGCGGTGTTGCAGGGTCAGGCGACGGACCTGGCGAACACGACGGTCTTCGCGAGCCTGACCGGCGGGGGTGAGCTGCATTTCCTTGATGAGGAGTCGGTGACCGATCCGGCGGCGGTGGCGGCCTACCTGACGGAGCAGGGGATCGACTGTCTGAAGGCGGTGCCCTCGCATGTGGCGGCGTTGGGCGCGGCGGCGGTCACGTCGGTGCGGTCGCTGGTTCTGGGTGGTGAGGCGGCTTCCGCCGAGCTGGTCGGGGAGCTGCTGGCCACGGCTGTGTTCAACCACTACGGGCCCACGGAGACCACGGTCGGCGTGGCCACTACACCCCTGACCTACGAGGATGTGGCTGCCGGGGTGATCCCGGTGGGCTCCCCGGTGGCCAACACACAGACCTACGTCCTGGACGACCGGCTCAACCCCGTGCCGGTCGGCGTGGTCGGCGAACTCTATGTGGCGGGCGCACAGGTGGCGCGCGGGTATGTGGGCAGGCCCGGTCTCACCTCCGAGCGTTTCGTGGCCTGCCCCTTCGGCTCACCCGGCGAGCGGATGTACCGCACGGGCGACCGCGCACGGTGGACGGCCGATGGCCGGCTGGTGTTCGCCGGTCGTGCCGACGA
>NZ_JAKEIO010000298.1 GCF_021474405.1 [Streptosporangium] indianense | reverse complement strand
GGAAGGTCGTCCAGGATCTCCTCGGTCGTCAGCGTCAGCACCGCGCCGCTGTCGCGCAGCACGAATGCCACCCGCTCCGCGGGCTGGCCGACATCAACCGGGAGGTAGGCGGCTCCCGCCTTCCACACCGCCAGCATGCCGACGAGCGTCTCCACGCCTCGCGGCAGGCACAGACCCACCACCGACTCCCCACCCACACCCTGCGCCCGCAGGTAGTGGGCCAGGCGGTTGGCGCGCACATCCAGCTCCGCGAACGACACCGATTCCGCCCCTTGCACGACCGCCACCGCATCCGGCGACCGCACCACCTGCTCCTCGAACAGACCCAGCACCGTGGACGCCACCACCGGCACACCCGTGTCGTTCCACTCCAGCACCACACGCCGACGCTCGGCCTCGTCAACGACTTCCACCGAAGACAGCCGCAGCTCGGGCTCGGACATCAGCTGGTCCAGCACCCTGACCCAGCGGTCAGCAAGAGTGCGGGCGGTCCTGGGGTCGAACAGGTCGGTCGCGACCGTCAACGCGCCGTGCACGCCCTTCGGGCCGCCGTCGGGGTCGTACGACTCACCGACCATCACGTCCAGGTCGAACTTCGCCGCCGGGCGGGCGGTCGGAAGGAGCTCGACGTCGACGCCGGGCAGCTCCAGGGTCGCTTCCGCGGTGTTGTGCATCGTGAGGACGACCTGGAAGAGGGGGTGCCTGGCCAGGGACCGGGCCGGCGCCAGCTCCTCCACCAGCCGCTCGAACGGAACGTCCTGGTGGGCGAACCCCGCCAGGCTCGTCTCGCGGACCCGCTCCAGCACCTCACCGAACGTCGGATCACCGGACAGATCCGTGCGGATGACCAGGGTGTTGACGAAGCAGCCCACCAGCTCGTCCAGCGCCTCATCCGTGCGCCCGGCGATCGC
>NZ_JAKEIO010000297.1 GCF_021474405.1 [Streptosporangium] indianense | reverse complement strand
GGGCGTCCCCGCGGTTCCCCCGTGGGCCCCCTTGTGGTGCTCCCCCCCCAGCCTTCAGGCGACGAGCTCGCCGAAGGCGTCCTCCTCGTCACGGCCGAAGCTGAGGACCTCGTCCTCGCGCAGCCGGCGGAGCGACCGCCAGATGCTGGACTTCACCGTGCCGACACTGATGTCGAGGATCTCCGCGATCTCCGGGTCCGTGCGGCCCTCGTAGTAGCGCAGGACCAGCATGGTGCGCTGGAGTTCGGGCAGCCGGGCCAGGGCCTGCCACAGGACCGCGCGCAGCTCGGTGCCGCGCATCGCGTCCGTGTCGCCGGGCGTCTCCGGCAGTTCCTCGGTCGGGTACTCGTTGAGCTTGCGGCGCCGCCAGGCGCTGATGTGCAGGTTGGTCATGGTGCGGCGGAGGTATCCGCCGACCGCGGCCTTGTCGCTGATCCGGTCCCATGCCCGGTAGGTCGAGAACAGCGCGCTCTGCAGCAGGTCCTCAGCCTCGAAGCGATCGCCGGTCAGGTGGTAGGCGGTTGCGTACAGGGAGGCGGGGGGGGGGCGGGGGCGGCGGGGGGGGGGGGGCCCCCCCCCCCGGGGGGGGGGGGGGGCGGGCGCGGGCCCCCCCCCCCCCCCCGCGGCGGGCGCACCCAGGGGCGGCGGGAGGC
>NZ_JAKEIO010000296.1 GCF_021474405.1 [Streptosporangium] indianense | reverse complement strand
GAAGGCCGGTCTGCGGCACACCATCGGTGGCGCGGGCGGGGGGGGGGGGGGGGGGGGGGGCGCCCCCCCCGCGGCGGGGGGGGGGGGGGGCGGGGGCGGCCCCCAAGCGGTGGGCCCACCCCCCCCGCACGCGCGGGTGCTGGACGAGCGGGCGACGGCCGACCGGATCGCGCGGCTCGGCGCCCACCCCGACGTGTGGTTCCCAGTACTGCGCCCGGCCCCCGACCGCTGGCTGCGCCTGAACCTCGTGCACGACACGGGCCCGACCATGCCGGTCTGGCGCCCCCTGGTGAACGAACTGCACACGGCCCTCGCGCAGTCGGGCATCTTCCGCACGGTCACCCTGCACCCGGCCACCCCTGACGGCCGGGCCCGCCGGGTGCCCGACCCGGACGACGGGCGGACCGTGACTCTCGTCGTCAGCGACTGCATGGGCCCGCAGTGGCGCCCGGGCGAGGCCGGCGACCGCTGGTACCGCACCCTGCGCCACTGGGCACACCGGATGCCGCTGGCCCTCGTGCAACCCCTGCCCGAGCGCCTGTGGGGCACGACCGCGCTGCCCGCCGAGCCGGGCGCGGCCGTCCACGCCCACCTGGCCACGCACGACACCCACCACGCGGACCTCGTCGCGCGGGACGGCGCGCCGGTCGCGCTGCTGACGGCGGACGACTTC
>NZ_JAKEIO010000295.1 GCF_021474405.1 [Streptosporangium] indianense | reverse complement strand
GGGGACGAGGGGGGGGCTGGGGAGCCGCGCCGCAGGACCGCGCGCCCCGAGGAGACACGCGCCTGGCACGACCTCGTCGACACGGCCCGCCGGACGGTCACGGAGGGCCTCGTCGTCGGCACGTCCGGCAACGTCTCGGTGCGCGTCGGGGACACCGTCCTGGTCACCCCCTCGGGCGTCCCCTACGACCGGCTGACGCCCGAGGACGTGACGGGCGTCGGCCTGGACGGCCGGCAGGTCCTCGGCACCCTCGTCCCGACCAGCGAGCTGCCCATGCATCTCGCCGTCTACCGCACGACCGACGCCCTGGCCGTCGTCCACACCCACGCCGTGCACGCCACGGCCGTCTCGACGCTCGTGACCGAGCTGCCGCTGATCCACTACATGGCCGCCGCGCTCGGCGGCCCCGTCCGCGTCGCCCCCTACGCCACCTACGGCAGCGACGAGTTGGCCGAGAACATGCTCCACGCCCTCACCGACCGCTCCGGCTGCCTGCTCCAGAACCACGGCACCCTCACCCACGGCGCCACCCTCGCCCAGGCCTACGACCGCACCGCCCAGCTGGAGTGGATGTGCCGCCTGTGGCTCACCGCCTCCTCGGTGCCCGGCCTGGCCCCGAGCCTGCTGTCACGCGAGCAGCTGGCAGAGGTCGCGGAGCGCCTGCGCGGTTACGGCCAGCGCGGCTGAGCGGCCCGCACGCCATCGCCGGCGCCGCGGCACTACCCGACCCCACCCGGCCGCCGGCACCCCGGAGCCCCACCCGGC
>NZ_JAKEIO010000294.1 GCF_021474405.1 [Streptosporangium] indianense | reverse complement strand
GGCCGGGGGCTCCTCGGTGAGACCGGGGTCGGAGGGGGCCTTCTCGTCGGCCGCACCTCCCTTGTCCTCGGCCGCACTCCCCTTGTCCTCGGCCGCGCCCTCCTTGCCCTCGGCCGTGTCTCCCATGCCCCCTGCCGTGTCTCGCCGGCCCTCGGCCGCACCTTCCTTGCCGTCCGTCGCGGGCGCGGGCGGGGGCGGTGGCGCCTCGTCGTCCGCGTCGGGCGTCGTCTCGTGGTCCGTCGTCGCGCGCGGTGCGAGGTCCTGCGGGGCGAGGGGTGTGGTGCGTTCGGGCGCCGCCGCGGCCAGGTGCTCCGCGAAACGGTTCAGCAGCCGGGTGACCGCCCCCTCCACCGCGTCCGCCGGGAAGTCCTTGATCCGTCCGTCCGCCGCGGCCGTGCCCTCGTACGCGACGGTGCAGCCGTCCTCCGCCTCGCGCAGGGCGATCCGCAGGGCGATCCTGACCGAGCCGCTGCCGCGCGACTCCTCGGCCTCGCCCTCGACGGCGTACGCGTCGTCACGCCGGAACACCCGTACGGCACCCCGGTAGGTGACGGAGTGAGTGCCGACGCGGATCTTCAGCCGCCCGGTGACGGGCTCGGCGCCGGCGTCCTGTTGGAGCCCCGGAACGGCCCGGGCGACCCGCGCGGGGTCGTCCAGCACCTCCCTCAGCCGCTCGGCCGGAACCGGAACGAACACCTCGTGCTCCATGTCGACGGACTCTACCCAGCACAGCCCGAAACGCACCCCCGCCCGAGGGATTCACCCCCGATCCACCC
>NZ_JAKEIO010000293.1 GCF_021474405.1 [Streptosporangium] indianense | reverse complement strand
GTGGATCGTGCCCTCCCAGGGGGCGGTGCCGGGCGTGACCGCCCAGTCGTGCACCAGCCGCTCCCGCTCACCCGGGGCGAGGATCGGCAGCGCGGACACCGCCCGGTCGGGGTCGGCGACGGCGCCGGCGAGCAGGGTGTTGAGGTGCTCCCCGAAGCGCGCGACGGTCGGCGCGTCGAACAGGTCGGTGCTGTACTCGACGAGCGCCCGCAGGCCTCCCTCGTCCTCTTGGAACTCGATGGTCAGGTCGAACAGCGCCGCATCCCGTTCCAGCGGGTAGTCGCCGACGCGGACATCGCCGAGACGCAGCCGTTCCCCGGGAGCGTTCTGCAGGACCACCATGGCCTGCACGAGCGGTGTGCGGCTCGTGTCCCGCTCCGGTTGCACCGCCTCAACCAGGCGCTCGAACGGCACGTCCGCATGGGCGAACGCGTCGAGGACCGTCTCCCGTGCCTGTCCGAGCAGGGCGCTGAAAGACGCGTCCGGGTCGATGTGCGAGCGCAGGACGACCGTGTTGACCAGGAAGCCGACCAACTGCTCCAGACCCGCTCCGTCCCTGCCTGCCGACGCCGTGCCGACGGCGATGTCACGCTGCCCGGTGTAGCGGGCGAAGACCGCCTTGACGGCCGCGGTCAGCGCCATGAACAGGGTCGCGTCCTGCGCGCCGGCCAGCTTCCTGAGCCCCTCGACCGTGGCGGCCGGCACGTCGAAGCCGTACACCGCGCCGGCCGACGAGCGCACGGCGGGGCGTGGCCGGTCGGTGGGCAGGTCGAGAGGGGTGATGCCGTTCAGCTGCTCGCGACACCACTCGAAGTTCGCGGGTGACGACACCCATGGACCAGCCGTCGGTGACGATGTGGTGCATGCCGAGGACGCAGATGTGCTCGTCGGCGGCGAGGCGCACCAGCAGCACCCGGACGAGCGGGCCGGTGCGCAGGTCGTACGGGCGCGCCAGCTCCTCCTGAGCCAGCGTGCGCAGCCGCTGTTCCGTCTCCGCCTCCTCGGCGCGCCACTCCGGTTCCAGCACGGGGTGGACGATCTGCACGCCCCGGCCGTCGGCCACGTCGAACGTCGTCCGCAGCGCCTCGTGGCGGGCCACGAGATCACCGACCGCCGCGCGGAGCGCGTCCGGGTCGAGGGCACCGGTCAGCCGCAGCCCGACGGCCGAGTGGTACGCGGTGCCGCCCTCGTCGAAGTCCTCGAGGAACCACAGCCGCTGCTGCCCGAAGGACATCGGCAGCAGGCCGTCACGCGGCGCGGCCGGGATGCCGGCTTCCTCCACCGCCTGCTGCGTTCCCGGGGCGACGGCGGACGCGAGCTGCGCGACCGTCGGCGCCTCGAAGAGCAGCCGCGGCGAGAGTCCTCCCCCGAGCGCCCGGCGGGCGTGGGAGACGACCTGGATGGAGAGGATGGAGTCGCCGCCGAGTTCGAAGAAGTTGTCGTGGATGCCGACCTTCTCCACGCCGAGGAT
>NZ_JAKEIO010000292.1 GCF_021474405.1 [Streptosporangium] indianense | reverse complement strand
CCAGGGGGTGTCCGGGGCGGGCAGGGCGTGAGAGAGGGCCAGGGACGTGGCACCCGCGAGGTCGTGGGGGACGTGGACCGGGCGGTGGTCGAGCGTGAGGATCGTGCAGCCGGCCGACTCCAGTTCCGCGCGGACGTTCTGCGGGGGCAGCAGGTGGAGGTGGCGCGGCTGGTCGTAGGGGAGCCACCAGCGGCCCAGCAGGGCGGCGAAGACGCTGCGGGGGCTCAGGGTCTCGATGAGCAGGTGGCCGCCCGGGCGCAGGACGGAGAGGGCGGCCCGGAGTTCCGCCCGGGGATCGGGTGTGCCCTCCAGGTGGTGGAGCATGCTGACCACGTCGTAGCGGGCGCGCAGCGGGCCGGCGATCCGCGGGTCCGTCAGGCGGCCGACGTGGGCCTCCTCGACGCGGTCGGCGGTGCGGGCGTGGACCACGCGGGGGGTGGGGTCCAGGCCGTCGAAGGCGGTGTAGGGGAAGAACTCCCGGGCCGTGGCGGGGAAGCGGGCGTGGCCCGTCCCGACGTCGAGCCAGCTCTCCGGCTCGCCGCAGCGCAGCATCGCGCGGGCGGCCGAGCGGTGGCGGCGGGGGCTGCTGCGCAGGGCGAGGAGGCCGTCGCTCGCCGGGTCCCTGGGCGCGGCGCGCTCGGTCCGGTGGTACAGGGCGAGGCCCTCCACCGTCAGGCGCGGGTTCTGAAAGGTGTGGCCGCAGTCCCGGCAGGCGTCGACGGTGAAGCTGCCCGGCTTGTACTGCCGCAGGTCACGGGTGCGCAGCCGGTTGCGCAGCGAGGTGGAGCCGCACCAGGGGCAGTCCTCCCGGCGCGGTTCGTGGACCCGGGTGGTCGCCGGGGGGACAGGGGGTGCTGAG
>NZ_JAKEIO010000291.1 GCF_021474405.1 [Streptosporangium] indianense | reverse complement strand
CCCCGCGGCCGCTCACCCGTGCCCTCCCCGACGCCACCCGCGCGCCGGAGGCCCCGCAGCCCCAGCAGCGCACCACGGAGCACCCGCGGCCCCTCGCCACCTAGCCCGTCGCCGCCCCCGCGCTGGGGCCCGCCCCCACCGCCGCCAGGACCTCACGCGCCGCCGCCATGGCCCCGCCCGGCGGCCCGTCCAGCAGCGCCAGCCCGGACGCGTCCGGATCCCCCCAGCACGCCACCTGCAGTGCGAACGCCGTCAGATCGGCCACCTTGATCTCCGGCGACGGATACCGCGGCAGACGCGCGTCCTCGGCCTCCGCCCAGCAGCGGTACACCGCACCCGGAGCCTCACGCCCGGCCCGCCCCGCCCGCTGCCGCCCGGCGGCCTGCGACGCCCGGACCGTCGTCAGCGCGCTCAAGGCGCGCGCGTGGTCCACCCGCGGCTCGCGCGCCAGTCCCGCATCCACGACCACCCGCACCCCGGGCACCGTCAACGACGACTCCGCGACGGACGTGGCCAGCACGACCCGCCGTCGCTCCCCGGGCGCCAGCACCGCGTCCTGCACGGCCGCCGGCGCCCTCCCGTGCACCTGGAGCACCTCGACGTCCCCGAGCCCCCCGAGCTGCCCGGCGACCCGGGCGATCTCGCCCACCCCCGGCAGGAAACACAGCACGTCCCCGTCCCGCTCCGCCAGCGCACGCCGCACCACGGACGCCACGTGCGTCAGCAGCGCCGGGGGGGCGCCCCCACCCCAGGCCCCCCGCGCCCGGGCGGGGGGGGCCCCGCCCCGGCGCGGGCCACGGGCGGCCGGGGGGGCGCGGGGGGGGGGGGGGCGGGGGGGGGGGGGGCGGTCTGTGCGGCCG
>NZ_JAKEIO010000290.1 GCF_021474405.1 [Streptosporangium] indianense | reverse complement strand
ACGGACCACAAGACGATCGGCACGCTGTACCTGGCGACGTCGTTCGCGTTCTTCGTCATCGGCGGCGTCATGGCGCTGGTCATGCGCGCCGAGCTCGCCCGGCCTGGTCTGCAGATCATGTCGAACGAGCAGTTCAACCAGGCGTTCACGATGCACGGCACGATCATGCTGCTGATGTTCGCGACGCCGCTGTTCGCCGGTTTCGCGAACTGGATCATGCCGCTGCAGATCGGCGCGCCCGACGTGGCGTTCCCGCGGCTGAACATGTTCGCCTACTGGCTGTACCTGTTCGGCTCGCTCATCGCGGTCGGTGGCTTCCTCACCCCGCAGGGCGCGGCCGACTTCGGCTGGTTCGCCTACAGCCCGCTGTCGGACGCGGTCCGCAGCCCGGGCATCGGCGCCGACATGTGGATCATGGGTCTGGCCTTCTCCGGCTTCGGCACCATCCTCGGCTCGGTCAACTTCATCACCACGATCATCTGCATGCGCGCCCCGGGCATGACGATGTTCCGCATGCCGATCTTCACCTGGAACGTGCTGCTGACCGGTGTGCTGGTCCTGCTCGCCTTCCCGGTCCTGGCCGCGGCCCTGTTCGCGCTGGAGGCGGACCGCAAGTTCGGCGCCCACATCTTCGACTCCGCCAACGGCGGCGCCTTGCTGTGGCAACACCTCTTCTGGTTCTTCGGCCATCCAGAGGTGTACATCATCGCCCTGCCGTTCTTCGGCATCATTTCCGAGGTCATCCCGGTCTTCTCCCGTAAGCCGATGTTCGGTTACACGGGTCTGATCGGCGCCACCATCGCGATCGCGGGTCTGTCCGTGACGGTGTGGGCGCACCACATGTACGTCACCGGCGGTGTGCTGCTGCCGTTCTTCTCCTTCATGACGTTCCTCATCGCCGTCCCGACCGGTGTGAAGTTCTTCAACTGGATCGGCACGATGTGG
>NZ_JAKEIO010000289.1 GCF_021474405.1 [Streptosporangium] indianense | reverse complement strand
AGACGACCGTTTGAAGACCTCGCCCCGACGGGGCCGACCGCCTCGGCTGACCGACGCTGAACTGGTCACCCTGGCCGGGGCCCCAGGCTTGCTGGGCGGCCCCTGCGAGGCCCGCGGGCTGCGGGGGGCCCGCGCCGACCCCGCCGGGGCGCCGGTACCGCCCCCGCCCGCCGAGCCGCCGTCCGCGGCTCCACAGCCCCAGGACGCCCCGTCAGCGCCCGCGCGTCCCGCCGAGCCGCCCTCCGCCGTTCCGCAACCGGAAGACACCCCGTCGGTGCTGGAGCGCCCCGCGTCCACCCCCGGGCCCCGTGGCCACGTCGGTACGCGCCCGCCGACCTATGACGCCGAACCCACCGCGCTCCCGGCCGCCGATCCGGACGATCTCGACGATCTAGTGGCGGACACCGTGCTGGACGGGGCCCGGTACGGGGCCTGCACAGTGCGGGCCGTCTCCCTGCGGGGGGACTCCGCGCGGTACCGGGGGGAGCCCCGCAGGGATGCGCTGCTCACCGCCCGGTTCGGCGTGGGCGAGCACGCGCTGCTGCTGGTGGCGATGGCCACCGGGGCCCGGGCCGCGCCCGGCGCGCACCGGGCGGCCGCCGAGGCCTGTCACTGGATCGGACGAGCCGTCGGACGCAGCCACGCCCGGCTGGTCGAGGACATAAGGAACGGCCGGCGCGGCGACCTGAAGTCCGGGCTGCACCGGCTCACCGACCGCAGCCTCGGCAAGCTCCGGGCCAGCGCCTCCGAACAGGGCGTCGCCCCCGAGGAGTACGCGGCCAGCCTGCGCTGCCTGCTGCTGTCGGCGGACCCCCGGTGCCGCACCCGGGTGTTCTTCGGGGTCGGGCCGGGCGGGCTGTTCCGGTTGCGTGAGGGGGAGTGGCAGGACATCGAGCCACAGGTCGCGGAGGTCAAGGGCGAACCCGTCCTGGGCTTCGGCTCGCCGCCCTCCGAGACCCCCGAGGGCGACCGGCTCACCATGGACCTGGGCATCCCCACTCCCCCCAGCCCCTA
>NZ_JAKEIO010000288.1 GCF_021474405.1 [Streptosporangium] indianense | reverse complement strand
CCCTCTCCGTCCGCGGCGCCACCCTCACCGGCACCGCCGCCCGCGGCGACACACCCCCCACCCTGCACCCCCTCGTCCAGGACTTCCTCGACACCCTCCCCAGTGCCCAGCGCGACCGCTACACCGGCCGCTGCGCCGAAACGATCCTCATCTCGCGGCACATCGCCGCCGCCGACACCGCACGCAGCAAACGCGCCGCGCGCAAACCCATGACCAACGGCGAAGCGCGCAAAGCCCTCAAGCAGGCCAAACTCACCACCCGACGCATCCGCGAGGACGGCGACCCCCTCCACGGCAGCTTCGCCACCCCCTGCCGCGCCTGCACCGCGCTCAGCGCCCACTTCGGCGTCCGCATAGTCGATCCGGCGTCCCAGAACACCTGACGCCTCCCCACCCCCACACCGCACCACCAGACACCCGGCGTGCGCCCGCGCGCACCCGCCGCCACCCCATGACCTCGACGAGACGAAGGGCAGATGCACACCGACCGCACCTCGACCACCCGCTTCGCCGTACCCGTCGACGCCGCCCTGCGCGCCGCCGGCTGGCAACCCGGACGCTGGGACATCAAACAAGCCGAGATCTGGGCCGACGCCCTGCGCGACCACACCTCCCCCGCGGGCCACCGCCACACCGTCTTCCCCGCAGCCGTCGAGGCCTGGGCCGAATTCGGCGGACTCCACATCACACCCACGGGCCCCGGCCGCCAGGTCGCCCCCGCCACCCTCCACCTCGACCCGCTCCACGGCCTCCACATGGCCCGCACCCTCGGCGACCTCGGCCGCGCCCTCGGCACCGACGTCTGCTCCCTCGGCGCCGAGACCGACAGCCAGGCCCTCCTCGCCATCGACACCGACGGCCGCGTCTACACCCTCGACCACACCGGCGACTGGTACCTCGGCCACGACATCGACCAGGCCCTCGCCACCCTCATCGCCGGCACCGAACCCGTCCGCCTCACCGCCGGCTGACCCCCGCCCGACCAAACCCCACCCCCCGCCCGGGGCCCCCCCCCACCCCCCCCG
>NZ_JAKEIO010000287.1 GCF_021474405.1 [Streptosporangium] indianense | reverse complement strand
CTCGCGAAGACCGTCGTGTTCGCCAGGTCCGTCGCCTGACCCTGCAACACCGCAAACCGGCCCCCACTGCCGAAGCCAACCCGTTCCGGCACCGTGGCGACGTAGTTGGTCAGGCCCGCGTGCGTGACCGCCACGCCCTTCGCGCGTCCCGTCGAACCCGACGTGTAGACCACATAGGCAACCTGCTCCGGCAGGATCTCCACTCCCGGCGCAGTCTCCGGGTAAGCCGCAAGCTGCATCGCGGTCAGCGTGCCGTCGACGGCGACCAGGCGATGACGCCCCGCCGGAAGGTCGTCCAGGATCTCCTCGGTCGTCAGCGTCAGCACCGCGCCGCTGTCGCGCAGCACGAATGCCACCCGCTCGGCCGGCTGACCCGCCTCCACCGGCACGTACGCCGCCCCGGCCTTCCACACCGCCAGCATGCCCGCGAGCGTCTCCACGCCTCGCGGCAGGCACAGACCCACCACCGATTCCGCGCCCACACCCTGCGCCCGCAGGTAGTGGGCCAAGCGGTTGGCGCGCACATCCAGCTCCGCGAACGACACCGACACACCGCCCTGCACGACCGCCACCGCATCCGGCGACCGCACCACCTGCTCCTCGAACAGACCCAGCACCGTGGAAGGCGCCACCGGCACACCCGTGTCGTTCCACTCCAGCACCACACGCCGACGCTCATCCGGCAAGACGACATCGACCGTGCTCAGTCGTGTGGAGGGGTCCTCGACGACCTGGGCCAGCAGCAGGTTGAGCGCTTCGGCCATGCGGGTGACGGTGTCCGGGTCGAACAGATCAGCCGCCGCGGTCACCACACCGCCGATGCCCGCCGGTGCACCCTCCCGGTCGAACCGCTCCCCCACCAGCACCGACAGATCGAACTTCGCCCCCACCCGGCCCAACGGCAGCGCACTGCCCCGCAGACCCGGCACCTGCGCAGCCGACCCGCCCACACCCGCCACCGACACCGTGTCCTGCATCGTCAAGATGACCTGGAACAACGGATGCCGAGCCGCCGAACGCGCCGGCGCCAGCTCCTCCACCAACCGCTCGAACGGCACATCCTGATGCCCGAACCCGGCCAGGCTCGTCTCCCGGACCCGCTCCAGCACCTCACCGAACGTCGGATCACCCGACAGATCCGTGCGGATGACCAGCGTGTTCACGAAGCAGCCCACCAGCTCGTCCAGCGCCTCATCCGTGCGCCCCGCGATCGCCGAACCGATCGGAATGTCCGTGCCCGCACCCAGCCTCGACAACGTCACCGCGACCGCGGCCTGCAACACCATGAACACCGTCACGCCACGCTCACGCGCCACCTCACGCAACCGCGCATGCACCCCAGCGGGCACCTGCACTCCCACCGCATGGCCTTCATGCGAGGCGACAGCAGGACGCGATCGGTCATAGGGCAACGCCAACTCCTCCGGAGCCCCGGCGAGCGCCTCACGCCAGAACCCCACCTGACGCGACAACACACTCTCCGGATCCTCCTCGGACCCGAGCATCTCCCGCTGCCACAACGCATAGTCGGCGTACTGCACCGGCAAC
>NZ_JAKEIO010000286.1 GCF_021474405.1 [Streptosporangium] indianense | reverse complement strand
GCTTCATCGGATTCCCCCGTATCCCCCGCCCGGCGGGGATCCGGGGGAATCCGATGAAGCACTCGCCGCACCGCTGAGAGGCAGTCCGGAGGGCGAGGTCGCCGCCCATTCCGTCGCGCTGCTGATGGCGCGGCACCACCAGGCGGTGCACGACTACGCGGTCATCTGCCTCGCCTCGTCGGCGCAGGTCGCCGCGATGGTGACCGGGACCGCCTTCCACCGCACCCTCAACCGTCTCGCCTTCGGCGAGTCCGCCGTCGCGCTGCGCCCGGCCCTGCTGGTGACCGTGCGCGACACGATCCGCGAGTGGGCCGGCGACGATCGAATATCAGCCGTTCTGCCCGCATTGCAGAAACCGGCCGGAGGGCGCGGGCTGCGTGCGGCGACCTCCATGACGCCCGAAAATCGAACCCTCGCGGAGCGGGCATTCCAGGCACTTCCCGCGGGGGCGCGCTGTTTGCTCTGGCACGTCGAGGTCGAGGCAGATCCTTTAAACGTCCCGGCCGGCCTGCTGGGCATGGACACCGACATCGCCTCGGCGGCCCTCGAACAGGCGCGGGACAAATTCCGTGAAGGCTGTGTACGCGCCCATCGGGAACTCGCGCCGACCTCGGATTGCCGGTTCTACAACCGCCTCCTCGACGTGCCGATCCGCCGGGGCGGCGCACTGCTGCCGGACGTCCAGCAACACCTGGACGAGTGCCGCTACTGCCGGAACGCGGCGGAGCAACTCAGCCACTTCGAGGGCCCGCTGGGGCAGTTGATCGCCGAGGCGGTGCTCGGCTGGGGCGCCCGCCGCTACCTCGACTCGCGCCCCGGACGGGCCTCCCACGGCACCCGGGGCGCTCGCGCGGGGCGGCGCGGCGGTGGGCGGCGGGGCGGCGGGCGGACCCCCAGTCCACCCCCCCGGCGGCCGCTGGTGGGCCCTCCCGCGCCCGGGCGGCACGGTCGTCGTCGTGGCCCCGCCCGACGGCGCGGGAGGCGGCCATCGCGCGGACGGCGTGGATGAGCATGGGGGTACCGCCGAGCGCGCGGAGCGCCTT
>NZ_JAKEIO010000285.1 GCF_021474405.1 [Streptosporangium] indianense | reverse complement strand
TCTACACGCAACAGGTGTCGTCGGCAGCGTCAGCTGTGTATCCGCGCCCGCCGCCGCAACCGCCCCGCGGGGCCCGCGGCCCTGGAGGCCCACGTCCGGCGCCTGCGCGCCACGCACCCCCCCCACCGGCCCGCCGCCGCGCTGGCGTTCGTAGACCTCCTGCGCGGAGGCGGGCCGGTGCTGTGGGTCCTTGGCGAGCAGGCGCAGGACGAGGGCCTCCAGGGCCTCGGGCACCTCGGGGCGGATGCGGCGTACGGGCAGCGGCGGCTCGTACAGGTGCCGGTGCAGGACGCCGAGGACCGTGGAGCCGGAGAAGGGCACGTCGCCGCTGAGCAGTTCGTGCAGGACCACACCGAGCGCGTACAGGTCGGTGTACGGGCCGACGGCGCCGCCCATCGCCTGCTCGGGGGCCATGTAGGCCGGCGAGCCGATGGGGGTGCCGGTGTGGGTGAGCCGGGTGGTGTCCGCCTCCATCACGGACGCGACGCCGAGGTCGAGCACGGTGACGGTGCCGTCCTGCTTCACCATCACGTTGCGCGGCTTGAGGTCGCGGTGGACGATCGGCACGGCGTGCACGGCGCTCAGCACGGCGCACAGCTGCGCGGCGACCGCGACCGCCCACTGCCAGGGGTACGGAGTGTGCTCGGCGAGGTGACCGGCGAGGTCGGCCCCGTCGATGTACTGCATGACGAGGAACAGCTCCTCGCCCTCGCTGCCGGCGTCGTGCACGGTGACCAGGCCGGGGTGGTCGACCTGCGCGGTCACCCGGCACTCGCGCACGAAGCGGCGGCGCAGTTCCTCCGCGTCCTGGCCGGCCACCTTGTCGGGGCGCAGCAGCTTCACCGCCACACGGCGGTCGAGCCGCTGGTCGTACGCCGTCCAGACCTGGCCCATGCCGCCCTGCCCGAGGACGGTGGACAGTTCGTAGCGGCCGGCGACGACTCGTCCTGCCGCCGCGGTCACCGTCCGTCCTCGTGGTCGCCGTCCCTGTGCCCGTCTCTGTGGCCGTCGCCCTCGTGCCGGCGCAGGTAGTCGCTGAGCTCGTCGAGTTCGGCGCGGACCTGGTCGATGCGGGCGGGGGCGGGT
>NZ_JAKEIO010000284.1 GCF_021474405.1 [Streptosporangium] indianense | reverse complement strand
GAGCGGATGTACCGCACGGGCGACCGCGCACGGTGGACGGCCGATGGCCGGCTGGTGTTCGCCGGTCGTGCCGACGACCAGGTGAAGATCCGCGGGTATCGAGTGGAGCCCGGCGAGGTGCAGGCAGTCGTAGCCGCACACCCGCTGGTCGCCCAGGCCGCAGTCGTCGCCCGTGAGAGCACCCCCGGGGATGTCCGACTCGTCGCCTACGTCGTCGCGAGCGACACGGACGACACGGCTGCTGCTGAACTGTCCGCAGCAGTACGGGAGTCCGTCGCCGCGCGTCTGCCGGAGTACATGGTGCCCTCTGCGGTGGTCGTGCTGCCGGAGCTGCCGCTGACCGGTAACGGCAAACTGGACCGCAAGGCACTGCCCAGCCCCGACTACGCGGTGGCGACGGCCGATTCGGGCCGTGCTCCGGTCTCCTTGCAGGAGGAACTCCTCTGCCAGGCCTTCGCCCAGGTCCTGGGCCTGCCGGCGGTAGGCGTGAATGACGACTTCTTCGCTCTGGGCGGGCACTCACTGCTGGCGACCCGACTGGTGAGCCGCATGCGGACCCTGCTCGGCGTGGAGGTGGGGATCCGCGAACTCTTCGAAGCACCCACGGTGGCAGGGCTGGCCGCCCGACTGGCAGAGGCGGACGAGGCGCGCGCAGCCCTGGTACCGATGGCACGCCCGGAACGGGTGCCCCTGTCGTACGGGCAGCGACGGCTTTGGTTCATCGGCCAGTTGGAGGGGCCGAGCCAGACGTACAACAGCCCGGTGGCGCTGCGGCTCACCGGTCGGCTCGACACACGGGCCCTGGCCGACGCGCTGCGTGACGTCATCGCGCGCCATGAGTCCCTGCGCACGGTCTTCCGCGTCGTGGCCGGCGAGCCGTACCAGCATGTGCTCGGAGTGGACGAGGTCGAGTGGGAGCTGCCTGCCGTCCGGCTCGACTCCTCCGAACTCCCGGCCACACTCGCGCGGATCTCCTCGTACGCCTTCGACCTCGCGGCCGAGGCTCCGTTGAAGGCGTGGTTGTTCGAGACCGGCCCCGAGGAGCATGTACTCGCCCTGGTGGTGCACCACATCGCGGGCGACGGCTGGTCGACCCGCCCCCTGGCGCGGGACGTGTCGGTGGCGTACGCGGCGCGGTGTGAGGGGCGGGTGCCCGGGTGGGGTGCGTTGCCGGTGCAGTA
>NZ_JAKEIO010000283.1 GCF_021474405.1 [Streptosporangium] indianense | reverse complement strand
GGGCCGAACGGGGGGAGGGGACGGGTTACCGGCCCGCCGTGCCCCGGGCGATCACCGTGACGCGTTCGCTCTCCACCCGCTTGTCCAGCACCCCGTCCCCTGCCTGCTCCAGGTGCCGGCACAGCACCACGGAACCACCGGTGGCCAGGGGCCCGAACAGTCCGGCGTTCAGGCCGTCCCACGTGTCGTACGGCAGCCCCGACAGGATCCGCGACCCGGGCCCGATCAGGCCCAGTGCGGTCGCCTCGGCCCGGGCCCGCTCGACCACCTCGGCCCCGCTGAACTCCCGCCCGGCCACGACCAGCGCGGGCCCGTCCGGATCCACGGGCGCGTACGGCACGAACCGGTCGCCCTGCCCCGGCACCTCCACCGCGTAGTCGACGAACCCCTCGGGCACCTGCGGGAACCGCCCGCCGAGCGGCCGCAGCGCCATCGCGATCCGGGTCCCGGAGCAGGCCCGTGCCTCCTCCAGCCGGTCCGGCCCGCTCACCACGACGTCGGCCGCACGGGCGTCCCCGGACACGTCCGCGACGACTCCCACCGACGCGCACGCCAGCAGCCACACCGCCGTCTGCCAGTGCGCGGGCAGCAGCAGCGCCACCCGGTCCCCGGGCTCGACGGACAGTTCGTCCTGGAGGAGGTTCGCGGTCTTGGCCACCCAGTTGGCGAAGGTGGCCACGGACAGTTCGACGCGTTCGCCCGTGGCGTCGTCGTAGAAGGTCACCAGGGGACGTCCCGGATCCGCGGCGAGCGCGGAACCCAGCAGGTCGGCGGGGGTGCGATCGGTGGCGTTCATCGGCGCAAGCGTACGCGGCGCACGGGTCCCCGCCCAACGGCCCGCCCACCGCCGTACCCCGATTCCGCCACCGGTTCGGCCGAATCCCGGCCGACGGCCCGTCAAATCCCAAATGGACAGACTTATACGATTATGTCCAAGATCAGGGGCATGCGTGGATTCCTTGCTTCCTCGATCGGTGTCACCTGTGCGGCCGCTCTGGCCCTCCCCCTCACCCCTCCCGCCCTCGCGGCGACGGCGAGACCGGTGCCGGCCACGGACGCCGCGACGACGGCGAGACCCGCTCCCCATGCGGGGACCCGGGCCACGAGCCCGAGCGCCCGGAGCGCGGCCGAGCCGAGCGCGGCCGGCAGCACCCAGTCCCTGCCCCTCGAACCCCTCACCCTGGC
>NZ_JAKEIO010000282.1 GCF_021474405.1 [Streptosporangium] indianense | reverse complement strand
CGCCGGATGGTGTTGAGCCGGGTCAGCAGCGGGACGATGGTGCGGCCCTCGCGTTCGGCGTTGTCCCAGTCGCGGTGCCTGAGCTGGTACTTCTCCGAGTCCAGGTACTCCTCGCTGCCCTCCTTCAGCGGGGTGTTCTCGCACAGCTCGTAGCCGGAGTAGATGCCCCAGGTCGGCGACAGCGTCGCGGCGAGCACGGCTCGCACCTCGAAGGCGGGCCGGCCGCCGTGCTGGAGGTAGGCGTGCAGGATGTCGGGGGTGTTGGCGAAGAAGTTGGGCCGCATGTAGGAGGCGGCCTCACCCGACAGCTCGGTCAGGTACTCGGTCAGCTCCTGCTTGGTGTTGCGCCACGTGAAGTAGGTGTAGGACTGCTGGAAACCGATCTGGGCCAGGGTGTGCATCATCGCCGGCCGCGTGAACGCCTCCGCCAGGAAGATCACATCCGGGTCGGTGCGGTTGACCTCCCCGATCACCCGCTCCCAGAAGACCACCGGCTTGGTGTGCGGGTTGTCCACCCGGAAGATCCGCACCCCGGCGTCCATCCAGTGCCGCAGCACCCGCACCGTCTCCGCCACCAGACCGTCCATGTCCGCGTCGAAGGCGATCGGATAGATGTCCTGGTACTTCTTCGGCGGGTTCTCCGCATAGGCGATCGTGCCGTCCGGGCGGTGGTGGAACCACTCCGGGTGCTTCTGCACCCACGGATGGTCCGGGGAGCACTGCAACGCGAAGTCCAGCGCCACCTCCATGCCCAGCTCCCGGGCCCGGGCGACGAACCGGACGAAGTCCTCCAGCGTCCCCAGATCCGGGTGCACCGCGTCGTGGCCGCCCTCCGGCGAACCGATCGCCCATGGCACACCCACGTCGTCGGGGCCGGGGGAGAGGGTGTTGTTCTTGCCCTTGCGGAAGGTGGTGCCGATGGGGTGGATCGGCGGCAGGTACACCACGTCGAAACCCATCGCGGCGATCGCCGGCAACCTGCGCGCGGCGGTGCGGAAGGTGCCGTGGGGGTGCTCGCGGGTGCCCTCCGAGCGCGGGAAGAACTCGTACCAGGAGCCGTACAGGGCCCGTTCCCGCTCCACCAGCAGCGGCAGCGGATCACTGCCGGTGACCAGCTCCCGCAGCGGATACCGGGCCAGCACCGCGTCCACCTCCGGCGTCAGCGCCCCCGCCAGCCGGGAAGCCGCGGGACGGCCCTCGTCCCGCAGG
>NZ_JAKEIO010000281.1 GCF_021474405.1 [Streptosporangium] indianense | reverse complement strand
GTCGCCCTGCTCGGTGCGCAGCGCGACGGCGCCGCGGGTGGCCTCGGTGACGGTGAGATCGCCCTGCTGGGTCAGTGATCCGCGCCGGGCTGAGCGATGCCTTGCGAACCGGTGTCGTGCGAACCGGTGTCGTGCGAACCGATGTCGTGCGAAGCGGTGCCCTGTGAACCCGTGCCCCGTGAACCCGTGCCGTGCGAAGCCGTGCGCTGCGCAGTGGTGTCGTGTGAAGCGGTGTCGTGCGCAGCGGCGTTCGACCTGGTGTGCAGGATGTCGCGTGCCTGCTCCGCGGCGCGGGCCGTGCTCTCCGAGACGAAGTCGAGGAAGCGGGCCACGTTCTCGAGGCGGTCCGCGGCCGGCGTGCCGGGGCCCAGCACGCCGACGCCCTGCCGTGCGACCCCGACGACCTGCGTGATGGCGCGTGCGCTGGCCAGCATCGACTGGTACCAGACGTCGTCGTCCACGACATAGCGCTCGCGGCGGCCCTCGCCCGTCTCCCTGCGGACGAAGCCCTGACCGTCGAGAAACGTGATCGCCTTGGAGACGGAGGCAGGGCTGACCTGGAGCCGCTGGGCGAGTTCGGACGCGGTGAGGCTGCCCGAGTCGGTCATGCAGAGGCACGCCATCACCCTGGACATCATCTTGGGCATGCCCGACCCCATGAGGACGGTGGTGAACGTCTCCTCGTACTCGCGCAGGGCCTCGGTGTCCCGCCCGTCGGTCTGCGGGGGTGCCGTCGGGTCCCGGGGAACGGTCCGTCTGCGGCGCTGTGTGCGGCGTTCCGTGGCGCGATGGGCCAGGTCGGCGCGGTATGCCGTGGGGCCGCCGTTGCGCATGACCTCGCGGGTGACCGTCGACGTCGGGCGGTCCAGGCGCCGGGCGATCTCCGCGTAGGCGAGGCCGTCGGCCAGTCCCAGCGCGATCTGCTGGCGTTCCTGCTGGGTGAGTCGGCCTCCCGGCATCGTGGCCTCCTTCGTGGTGCGCGATGTCCGCACCATAGCGTTCATCGGCATCTCATTGCAATGAAATGGCTCGTCGTGTTGCGTTCATTCGCAGGGCCGTTGCAATGATTTGTGGGTCTTGAGCTGTGTGTATCGCCATTCTGTGCAACAAGTTTGTTGCTGATGCCGTGAATGCAACGTAGCTTTTCCAGCGTTGGAAACAGCGCACCGCGCGAAACGAAGGAGAGCACGATGCACCAGTTCGCCACCCCCGCCCCCATCTCGGCCG
>NZ_JAKEIO010000280.1 GCF_021474405.1 [Streptosporangium] indianense | reverse complement strand
GACTGGAATGCCACGGGGGTGGCGGTTTCGGGGTTGACGTTGCCCGAGTTGTTTGCGGCGCAGGTGGCGCGGACGCCGGATGCGGTGGCTGTGGTGGTGGGGGATGTCGAGCTGTCGTATGCGGAGTTGGATGTGCGTGCGAGTCGGTTGGCTCGGGTGTTGGTGGGTGAGGGGGTGGGTCCTGAGGCGTTGGTGGGGTTGGCGTTGCCGCGTTCGGCCGAGTTGGTGGTTGCGGTGTGGGCGGTGTTGAAGGCGGGGGCGGGGTATGTGCCGATCGACCTCGACTATCCGGCGGAGCGTGTCGAGTTCATGGTCGCTGACGCCGGTCTGGCGTGTGTGATCACGGCTTCGGGCACGGTGTTTCCCGAGGTTTCTGTGCCTCGTCTGGTGTTGGGTGATCGTGGTTTTGAGGGTCGTTTGGCGGGTGTGTCGGGTGCGGATGTTGCGGATGCCGAGCGTGTTGGTGCGCTGTGTGTGGATCATCCGGCGTATGTGATTTATACGTCGGGTTCGACGGGGCGTCCGAAGGGTGTGGTGATTTCTCATCGGAGTGCGGTGGGTTATCTGCGGTGGTGTGGTGAGGAGTATGAGGGTCTGCGTGGGGTGGCGGGTCTTCATTCGTCGGTGGCGTTCGATTTGACGGTGACGTCGTTGCTCGGCCCGTTGCTGGTGGGTGGGTGTGTGCGGGTGGTCGGGTTGACCGAGAGCGCGGATGTTGTGGAGGCGTTGTCGGGGGAGTGGGGTTGCACGTTTTTGAAGGTGACGCCGAGTCATCTGGGTTTGCTGGGTGATCTGGCGCGGGGCCGTCAGTTGTCGGGTGATGTGGTGGTGGGTGGTGAGGTGCTTTCTGGTGAGGTGGTGCGTCGTTGGCGTGAGGTGAATCCTGCGGCGAGGGTGGTGAATGAGTACGGGCCGACCGAGGCGACGGTCGGTTGTGTCACGTATTCCATTCGCCCGGGGGATGATTTCTCGGCTGCCGGTGTGCCGATCGGGGCACCGATCGCGAATACGCAGGTGTTTGTGCTGGATGGTGCGTTGCGTCCGGTGCCGGTGGGTGTGGCGGGAGAGCTGTATGTGGCGGGCGCGGGGCTGGCGCGGGGGTATGTGGGTCGTCCGGGGTTGACGGGTGAGCGGTTTGTGGCGTGCCCGTTCGGCGGGGTGGGTGCGCGGATGTATCGGACGGGGGATGTGGTGCGCTGGTCGGCCGAGGGCCGGCTGGAGTATCTGGGGCGTGTAGATGAGCAGGTGAAGATCCGCGGTTTCCGGGTCGAGCCGGGCGAGGTCGAGGCGGTGCTGGCCGCACATCCGCAGGTGGCACAGACCGCGGTGGTCGCCCGTGAGGACGTTCCCGGGGACAAGCGCCTGGTGGCCTACGTCGTGGGGGATAGGGCCCCGGCCGAGCTGCGTGAGTACGTGGGTGAGCGGTTGCCGCAGTACATGGTGCCCTCGGCGGTCGTCACTCTCGATGCGTTGCCGTTGACGGTGAACGGCAAGCTGGACCGCAAGGCCTTGCCTGCTCCGGAGTACGCGAGTGGCTGGGGCCGCAGCGCGATGTCGGTGCAGGAGGAGATTCTCTGCCAGGCGTTCGCCCAGGTCCTCGGTCTGGAGGAGGTGGGTGTCGAGGACGACTTCTTCGCCCTGGGTGGTCACTCGTTGCTGGCCACGCGGCTGGTGAGCCGCGTGCGGGCGGTGCTGGGCGTCGAGGTTGCGCTGCGGACTCTCTTCGAGGCGTCCACTCCGGCCCGGCTCGCAGCGCGGCTCGGTCAGGCGGATACGGCGCGTCCGGCCCTGGTGGCGGGGGAGCGCCCGGAGCGGGTGCCGCTGTCGTACGCGCAGCGCCGCCTGTGGTTCATCAGCCAGCTCGAAGGCCCGAGTTCCACCTACAACCAGCCTGTGGTCCTACGGCTGACCGGGGCCCTGAACCGGCAAGCACTGGAAGACGCGCTACGGGATGTGGTCGGGCGTCATGAGGTGCTGCGGACGGTCTTCGCGGTCGCTGACGGAGAGCCGTACCAGCGGATCCTGCCCGTCGACGAGACCGGCTTCGCGCTGACCGTCACCGATGTGGAACCAGAGAACCTCGATGAGGTGGTTACGGAGGCGGCAGGATATGCCTTCGATCTGAGCTCCGAGATTCCGTTGCGGGCGTGGTTGTTCGCCACGGGGCCTGACGAGCACGTGCTCGTGGTGGCAGTGCATCACATTGCCAGTGATGGGTGGTCGTCTGCTCCGCTGGAGCGGGATCTGACGTCTGCTTATGCGGCGCGGTGTGCGGGGCGGGCTCCTGAGTGGGGCCGGTTGCCGGTGCAGTACGCCGACTATGCGTTGTGGCAGCGGGAGATGCTCGGGTCCGAGGAGGATCCGGAGAGTGTGT
>NZ_JAKEIO010000279.1 GCF_021474405.1 [Streptosporangium] indianense | reverse complement strand
TACGTGGTCGGGGACGCCTCGGAGTCCGAGTTGCGGGAGTACGTGGGTGAGCGGTTGCCGCAGTACATGGTGCCCTCAGCGGTCATCACTCTCGATGCGTTGCCGTTGACGGTGAACGGCAAGCTGGACCGCAAGGCGCTGCCCGCTCCGGAGTATGTGAGCGGCGGAGGCCGGGGCCCCGCGACCGTGCAGGAGGAGATCCTCTGCCAGGCCTTCGCCGAGATTCTGCGTCTGCCCGCGGTCGGTGTGGACGACGACTTCTTCGCGCTGGGTGGTCACTCGTTGCTGGCGACGCGGTTGGTAGGGCCGAGCGCGACGTACAACATCCCGATCGGCGTGCGGCTGACGGGGGCGCTGGACCAGCACGCGTTGGAAGACGCGCTGCGCGACGTCCTGGAACGGCATGAGGTGCTGCGGACGGTCTTCGCGGTGGCCGACGGAGAGCCGTACCAGCGGATCCTGCCGGTCGAGGAAAGCGGCTTCGCGCTGACCGTCACGGACGTGAGCCCGGAGGACGTGGACGCGGCTGTGGCGGAGGCGGCGCGGTGCGCCTTCGACCTCGCGGAGGAGATCCCTGTCCGGGCCCGGTTGTTCCAGGTCGGCCGGGATGAGCATGTGCTGATGTTGGTGGTGCATCACATCGCGGGTGACGGCTGGTCGATGGGGCCGTTGGCACGGGATGTGTCGATGGCGTACGGGGCACGGTGTGTGGGGCGGGCGCCGGGGTGGGCGCCGTTGCCGGTGCAGTACGCGGACTACGTGTTGTGGCAGCAGGAGGTGTTCGGGTCCGAGGAGGATCCGCAGAGCGTGCTGTCCCGTCAGGTGGAGTTCTGGCGTGAAGCGCTGGCCGGTGCCCCGGAGGAGCTGACACTGCCGTTCGACCGAACGCGCCCTGCTGTGGCATCACATCGGGGTGGCAGGGTGCGCTTCGTGCTGCCCGCCGAGGTGCACCAGGGGCTCACCGGACTGGCTCGGGAGTCCGGAGCGAGTCTGTTCATGGTCGTGCAGGCGGCCTGGGCGGCACTGCTCACGCGGCTGGGTGCGGGGACCGACGTGCCGATCGGTTCGCCGATCGCAGGACGGACCGACCAGTCGCTGGATGATCTCGTCGGCATGTTCGTCAACATGTTGGTCCTGCGCACCGACACGTCGGGGGACCCGTCCTTCCGCGAGCTCATCGCCCGGGTCAAGGAGAGCGATCTGGCCGCTTTCGCGCACCAGGACGTGCCCTTCGAGCGGCTGGTGGAGGAACTCAACCCGACCCGCTCCATGGCGCGTCACCCGCTCTTCCAGGTCGTGCTGAGCTTCCAGAACAACCGCCCGGCCAGGCTCGAAATGGCCGGCCTCCGAGGCTCCGCTGCCCATGCGCAGTCGACCACGGCCAAGTACGACCTCGCGCTCTACATGGAGGAGCGGGAGGAAGGAATCGCCGGCGCGCTGGAATACGCCCTCGATGTATTCGATGCGGGGACGGCTGAGCGTTTGGTGGGTTGGTTCGGTCGTTTGCTGGAGGGTTTGGTTGCGGATCCTGATGTGCGGGTGGGGGGTGTGGAGTTTGTTGGTGAGGGTGAGCGTGGGTTGGTGTTGGGGTGGGCTGGTGTGGGT
>NZ_JAKEIO010000278.1 GCF_021474405.1 [Streptosporangium] indianense | reverse complement strand
ACCGCACCCACCCCCAGCCCCGGCCCCAGCCTCTCGGAGGAAGAGCAGAAGGTCGTCTCGCTGTGCGGTAAGCAGTAGCCGTGAGAGGCCCTGTCACACGATGAGCGGTACGAATACGTCGCACTCGCCGACGCACCACACGTCCACGATCGGCGCCATCGGCGCGCCGAGCCGGCGCAACACCGAGCTCGCGCTGCTGGTGTTCGCCGTCGTCATCCCGGTGTTCGCCTACGCCAACGTCGGCTTGGCGCTCCACGACTCGGTGCCGCCGGGCCTGCTGAGCTACGGGCTCGGGCTCGGTCTGCTCGCGGGCGTCGGGCACTTGGTCGTCCGCAAGTTCGCGCCGTACGCGGACCCGCTGATGCTCCCGCTGGCGACGCTGCTCAACGGGCTCGGGCTGGTGGTGATCTGGCGGCTGGACCAGTCGGAGAAGCTGCAGGCGAGCAGAACCTTCGTCGAGGCGGCACCGCGCCAGCTGCTGTACTCGGCGATGGGCGTCGCACTGCTGGTGGTCGTGCTGATCTTCCTGAAGGACCACCGGGTCCTCCAGCGCTACACCTACATCTCCATGGCCGCGGCCCTGCTCCTGCTCGTGATGCCGCTGATCCCCGGGCTCAGTGCTCCGACGTACGGCGCCAAGATCTGGATCAAGATCCCCGGCCTCGGCACACTGCAGCCCGGTGAGTTCGCGAAGATCGCCCTGGCGGTGTTCTTCGCCGGTTACCTCATGGTCAAGAGGGACGCCCTGGCCCTGGCCAGCCGCCGTTTCATGGGCCTGTACCTGCCGCGCGGCCGTGACCTGGGCCCGATCCTCGTCGTCTGGGTGATGTCGATCCTGATCCTGGTCTTCGAGACCGACCTCGGTACGTCCCTGCTGTTCTTCGGGATGTTCGTCATCATGCTGTACGTCGCCACCGAGCGGACCAGCTGGATCGTCTTCGGTCTGCTGATGTCCGCGGTCGGCGCCGTGGGTGTGGCAAGCTTCGAGCCGCACATCCAGACGCGTGTCCAGGCCTGGCTCGACCCGATGCGTGAGTTCGAGCTCTCCCGCGCCGGCGTCCAGGACGGCGTCGTCCACTCCGAGCAGGCCATGCAGGCGCTGTGGGCCTTCGGCTCCGGCGGCACCCTCGGCACCGGCCTGGGGCAGGGCAACTCCGACCTCATCGGCTTCGCCGCCAACTCCGACTTCATCCTCGCCACCTTCGGCGAGGAGCTGGGCCTGGCTGGCGTCATGGCGATCATGCTGCTCTACGGTCTGATCGTCGAGCGGGGTGTGCGCACCGCCCTCGCGGCCCGCGACCCGTTCGGCAAGCTGCTGGCCATCGGCCTGTCGGGCGCCTTCGCCCTCCAGGTGTTCGTCGTGGCCGGCGGTGTGATGGGCCTCATCCCGCTGACCGGTATGACGCTGCCGTTCGTGGCGTACGGCGGTTCGTCCGTGATCGCCAACTGGGCTCTGATCGGCATCCTGTTGCGCATCAGCGACACCGCCCGCCGCCCGGCCCCGGCTCCCACGACTCACACCCCGCAAGCCACC
>NZ_JAKEIO010000277.1 GCF_021474405.1 [Streptosporangium] indianense | reverse complement strand
GCATATGGGGCCCGCCCGCCCGGCCCACGTCGCCCGGTCTACGGGCCGCGGGCCACGTGGTCTCCGGCCCGACCTGCGTCGCGCGGTCTGCCGGCGGCGGGCCACGTGGTCTCCCGCCCGATCCGCAGCGCCCGGGCCTCCAGCCGCGGCTCTAGCCGCAGGACACCTCGTCGCCGCGTACCACGCCGAACTCGCCCCGGCCCGGGTCCTCGGCCCGTACCTTGCGGACGCGTTCGAAGTCCGCGCCCGCGATCACCTTCAGGGTCGCGCCCAGGCCCTTGACCGCGCGCAGTTCGCTGCCCGGCAGGGCGGTCGCCAGGGACTTGGCCGAGCGGTCCCAGCGGGGGTCGTAGGCGACGACCGTGCGTTTCACGTCACGGGTGGCGGAGTTCACAGGCGCGTGCGTCGTACGGAATCCCGTGGACGCGAGGGCCGCGTCCACCCTGCGGCCGAGGCCGGGCGTGCGGGTGCCGTTCTCCACCTGGACGCGGATCTGCTGCGGGGCGACCGAGACGACCCGGGCGGCGCCGCGCGACCGGTGCCCGGACAGCGGCTGGTCCTTGCGCAGGGCGTGGAAGAGGCGCTCCGACTTCACGGGGTCCCACTTCAGCGTGGAGCCGACGCCCTTCACGGCGTACCCCATCCGCCCGATGGGGACGGTCGTGAACTCGGAGGAGGAGGGGGAGAAGTTCCGCATGGCGCGGCCCAGGTCCAGCATCGCGTCGGTGCCGAAGCCCTTGTCGGCGCGTACCGAGCCCAGCACGGCCCGGGTCACGTCCCGGAACTTCATGGGGTTGAGCAGGATCCCGGAGGAGGTGAGGCGCTCCACCAGTGCCGCCAGGAAGCGCTGCTGCCGCTTCATGCGGCTCAGGTCGGAGGCCCCGTCGACATGGCGGGCACGCACGAACTGCAGCGCCTGCCCGCCCGCCAGTGTGTGCCGGCCGGCCGGGAGGTTCAGGCCGGTGTAGCTGTCCTTCATGGGGTCGGCCGTGCAGATCTGCACGCCCCCGACCACGTCCACCGTCTTCATGAAGCTGGTGAAGTCGACCTCCAGGTAGTGGTCGATCTTGACCTTCGTCATGTTCTCGACGGTGCGCACGGTCAGCTGCGGGCCGCCCTCGGCGTACGCGGCGTTCAGCTTGATGGGGTGTCCGCGGTGCCGCTTGCCCGACGTATGGTCGACATGCTCCGGGGTCACCGCGTACGAGTCGCGCGGCAGGCTCACCACACTGGCCCGCTCCCGGTCCTCGGAGATGTGCACGATCATCATCGTGTCGGTGCAGTGGCAGGGTGCGCCGCCCAGCCGGTACTTGCGGCGCTCCTCCGCGCTGATCTTCTCCCGGCCGTCGGTGCCGACGAGCAGGACGTTCATGCCATCGCCCGCCTGCGGGCGGTTCTTCATGTCCTTGAAGGGGTCGACCCGGGCGATGTCCGCGTCCAGGCTGGTCATCACCCCGTGCCCGATGCCCGCGGAGGCGAGGACCACCACGGACAGCGTGGTGACCGCGCGCATCACCCAGCGCGACGTGCGCGCGGCCTGCGCGGGCCTGCGCGGGGTTCGGCGGGGGGTTCGGC
>NZ_JAKEIO010000276.1 GCF_021474405.1 [Streptosporangium] indianense | reverse complement strand
CCCGCACCCCTCACCCCCGCAGTACGGAACCCGCCACGGCCACCTCCTCCACGGCGGGCAGCAACCCGATCGCCCGGTACGCCGCATCCACCGTCGGCCGGGCCATCCCCCGGGCCCGCTCGGCCCCGTCCCGCAGCACCCCCTCCACATACGCGGGATCCGCGCACAACTCCTTGTGCCGCTCCTGAAGGGGCCGGAGCACCTCGACCACGGCCTCGGCGGTGTCCTTCTTCAGATCCCCGTACGACGTGTATGACCCGGCCAGCTCCTCGGGACCCTGACCGGTGCAGGCCGCGAGGATCTCCAGCAGATTGGCGAGTCCCGGCCGGTCATCCCGGTCGTAGACGACCTCCCGCCCGCTGTCGGTCACCGCCCGCATGACCTTCTTCCGCACCACGTCCGGCTCGTCCAGCAGATAGACGATCCCCGGCCCGACGTCGTCGCTCTTGCCCATCTTCGACGCCGGGTCCTGCAGATTCATCACCCGCGCCGCCACCCCCGGACGCGTGGCCCGCGGCACCACGAACGTGTGCCCGTACCGCTGGTTGAACCGCACGGCCAGATCACGCGCCAGCTCCACATGCTGCCGCTGATCGTCCCCGACCGGCACCGCGTCGGCCCCGTACGCCAGGATGTCCGCCGCCATCAGCACGGGATACGTCAGCAGCGACAGCCGCACACTCCCGCCCCGCCGCTGCTCCCGCGCGGCCTTCTCCTTGTACTGGATCATCCGCCGCATCTCACCGTCGGTGGCCACGCACTCCAGCACGTACGACAGCCGGGCGTGCTCGTCCACATGGCTCTGCACGAACACCGTGCACAACTCCGGATCCAGCCCGGCCGCCAGCAGCAGCGTCGCCGACTGCCGGCTCAGCCTGCGTACCCGCGCGGGATCGTGGTCGACGGTCAGCGCGTGCAGATCGACGACACAGAACAAGGCCTCGGCCTCGTGCTGGTCCACGGCAGCCCACCGCCGCATGGCTCCCAAGTAGTTCCCCAGCGTCAGATGCCCCGTCGGCTTGACCCCGCTGAAGACCCGCGTCATCTCTCCTCCACCTCCTGGCCGGGACCGCCGCCCCGGGCGGCCGCCCCTCCGTGGATCCGGGAGGGAGAAACGAAAACGGCCGCCGAAGCGGCGGCCGTCGTGTGCATACGTGAGGACGGCCGCCGTCAGGCGGCCCACCACAGCTGGGTGCACGTATGCGTCGTCATGCGGCCCAGGCTACGCCCCGGGACTGCCGTCCGCCCCCGGGTTGACACGCCCTACCCCCGTCCGTAGTGTTCTCCGAGTTGCCCGACGTGAGCGCCGACTCCGGTCGGTCCCCGGGCAGCCACTCCGCAAGTACCCACCATTCATCGATGCGCAGTACGTCTGCCGTCGCTTCATTGGCATGTGTATTTACGGAATGAGGAATCCACGTTCGAAAGGACGCGGCCCCCGATTCGCTCGGGAGCCGGGGAATCCGCTAAAGTCTCACTCGTCGGAACGGCCCAACAGCCGCAAAGACAAACCCCGCTGACCGGGGATCAGGCCCGAAAGGATCTGATAGAGTCGGAACCGCCGGAAAGGGAAACGCGGAAGCGGAAACCTGGAAAGCACCGAGGAAATCGGATCGGAAAGATCTGA
>NZ_JAKEIO010000275.1 GCF_021474405.1 [Streptosporangium] indianense | reverse complement strand
CCGCCACGTCGTCCTCGCGCCGCCCGGCCCCGCCGACCCCGGCCCGGTGGGCGACGCCCAGCGCGGGGAGGCCGGGCGGCGCGAGGCCGACCGGGCGGTACTGGGGCTGCGGTACGACGGGGTGCGGGTTCCGCCGGTGCGCCGAGTGGGCCGGTTCCGCCGCTGCCCGGTCTGACTCCGCCGCCGCACGCGAATCCCTCCGGGGGCGGCTACGCGTATCCGCCTGCTCCTTCCAGCAGTCCGTCCTCTTCGTACGTTCCGGGGCCGGCTCCGGCGCCCGGGGCGCCGTTCACGCCTCCCGCGCCGGCTCCCGCTCCGGGCGCCCCGTACACGCCTCCCGCGCCCGCGCCGGGGGCGCCCTTCACGCCGCCCGCACCGCCCGCGCCCGCTTCGGGGGGTCCTTCGGCCGTCCCCAAGCTTCCGATGGGCAGCGGGTTCGAGCCGCAGGGTTCGCCGCACGGGGACCGGCCTTCGGGACCGTCCGAGACGCCTGCGGGGGACGCGGCCTCTCCTACGGCTGTGCCGAACATCCCCGTCGGCGGGTACCCGTCGCCGTGGACGCCGTCGGCTCCGCCGCAGGCTCCGGCCGTTCCCGAGCCCCCGGCGACTCCGCCCGCCGTTGCGGAGGCTCCGGCCGGCCCCGAGTCTTCGGCGGCTCCCGAGGCTCCGGCGGCCCTCGAGACTCCGGCTCCGGCGGCCCCCGAGGTTTCGGCCCCGGCGGCTCCCGTCGATGCCGTCGAGCCGGAGAACGGTGATCTGGAGAGCGGTGCCACGATGCGCTTCTCCGCCGTCGCCCTGAAGCGGGAGATCGAGGAGCGGGCCGCCGCGGAGTCGATTGCCACCTCTGAGTCTCCGGAAGCTCCCGACGCACCCGAGGCCGCTGAGGCCTCTGAGGCTCCTGAGGTGGTGGAGGTCGACAGCAGCGCCGGCGCCGATGAGACGGAGGACTACGGCCCCGGCGTGGAGGCCGGCGACTCCGTCCCGGCTTCGGAGTACGCGCTGGACGCGGACGCCTTCACCGACGTGCCGCCGGCCGAGGGGACCGAGCCGGAGGACATCCGGCCGGAGCCGGAGAACATGCGGCCCGAGGACGTGCGGTCCGAGGACGTGGCTCCCGAGATCTCCCAGCCGGAGGCCGGCGAAGCCGAGGACGCCGGTCCGGAAGGCGACGAGCCTCAAGACGTCGAGCGTGAAGACGTCGAGCCGGAAGCTGTCGAGTCCAAGGACGCAGGGGCCGACGACACCGAGGACGACACCGAGTCCGAGCAGGCCGAGCCCGAGGACGCCCGGCCCGAGGTCGCGCAGTTCGAAGAGGCGCAGCCCGAGGACGCCCAGCTCGAAGACGCCCAGCCCGAATCAGCGGTGCCCGACTCCGTCGAGCCTGCGGAGGCGGTGTCGGCCGGGCCCGGACACGAGGGCGAGGAACCGGCGGCGTCTGCGGCCGAGCCGGCTGACGCGCCCCCCGCCGACACGCCCTTTGCCGACGGCGCGCCCGCGCAGAGCGAGCCGGAGGACGCCGTGCCGGCCTCCCCCAAGGCCCCGCAGAGCGCGCCGGCCGACTCCACTCCCCCGCCCCCGCAGGGCGTGCCGCCGCTCCCGCCGTCGTACCAGCCGGCCGCTCCGGCACCGGCGAGCGAGTGGCCCGCCCAGCCGCAGCAGCAGCATTCCCCGGCGCAGCCCTCGGACCCGAACGGGTCGGGCTGCGGGGACTGGCCCCCGGGGTGGGGCTGTGCCTGCGGCGGGATGTGCGGCTGCGGCTGGACCTGC
>NZ_JAKEIO010000274.1 GCF_021474405.1 [Streptosporangium] indianense | reverse complement strand
GGGGTGGGGTGGTGCGGGGCATGGCCGCAGGGTACGTCCCGGAACTGGGACGCTGGGCGACGGTGTCGTCGAGGGCTTCTCCCGCGGGAGCGCTCTTTCCGGCGTCCCGGAGTGGGGGCGTTAGAACTCGGTGTGATCCACGGCTTCTCCCGCGGGGCCGCTCTCCTGCGGGGCGCCGGACTCGGGGCCGATGGAACGGCCGGCCCACTCCCGTACCTGCCAGCCCTCGGCAGGAGTGCCGGTGAGGATGACGACTCCGGTGTTCTGCAGCTGGTGCGTGGACGCGAAGTCGACGTCGATGTTCCCGGCTCGTGCCGCCACCCACATACGGATGACCGCACCATGGCTGACCAGGGCCACCGTCCCAGCCCCCGTACCCGAGGCCTCCTCGACCACGGAGTCGAAACGTCCGAGGGCCTCCACCCCGTTCTCCCCGCCCGGCATGCGAAGCTCCGTCTCGCCCGCGGACCAGGCGAAGGCGGTGTTCAGATACGTCTCGATGGCGAGGTCGTCGCCGCGCATCTCCAGGTCGCCGGCGGACAGCTCCCGGATGCCGTCCCGCACACGGACCTCCAGCCCTGTCCGGGCCGCCAGCGGCGCGGCGGTGAGCTGCGTGCGGAGCAGGGTGGAGGCGTAGAGGGCGCCGATCTCCTCGCCCGCGAGCGCCGCCGGAAGGGCCGCCGCCTGCTGCTGCCCCAGTGGGGTCAGCGCCGGTCCCGGCGCCGCAGTGTCCAGGAGGTGCTTGAGGTTGGAAGGGGTCTGGCCGTGGCGGATGAGGAGCAGGCGCATGCCCCCCACTCTGGCACCCTGGCTCGTCGTCCGAGTCAGTGGGCGGCGGCTGCGCCAAGTTCCCGCAGAACGCCGACCGCGCGGTCGAACGCCGAGTCCCGCTTCTTCGCGAACTCGTCCTCGGTGAAGACCGGTTCGGTCAGGTGGGGCGGGATGCCCGTGCCGTCGTAGGTCCGGCCGGAGCGGTTGAGGAACTCCTCGTTCGGCAGGATCACGGTCATGCCGTTGGGCAGGCGGCGTTCCATGACGTCGGAGAAGACGCCCTGGGTGGCCTGTCCGATGCGGACGGTGCCGCCCGGGCGGTCGATCAAGGCCTGCGTGAAGGTCTCACCGGCGCTGACGGTCGTACCCCCGGTCAGTACGGCGATCGGCCCGGTGTAGCGGGGCCCGTCCGCCGGGAGGACGCGGATCGGCTCGGGGCGGGTGTGCCGGCCCGGGTCGGTGGGGTGGTTCCGGACCCGCTTGGAGTAGGCGAGGTACGCCTTGTCCGTCAGACGCTCCGCGATGTGGATGCCGAGGGCGTCGGAGCCGCCGCCGTTGATGCGCAGGTCGATGATCAGGCCCTTGAGGCGATCGGTGCGGTGCTCGGTGAGGATGGTGTCCAGGGCCTTGTCGAGCTCGGCGCGGTGGGCGGCGTACGGGGCGTTGCCGGGGGTGTAGCCGGCGAAGCCGGAGATGCGGAGGTAGCCCTGGTCGGCGTGGCCGGGGAGGTCGGCGTAGGTGATGCGGCCGCCTGCGAAGTCCCGACGGTAGGGGGCACCGACGAGGTCCCGGCCGATGACGAACTTCTTGGCTCTTTCGTCCAGTTGAGGGCTGGGCATCTGGGTGCCGGGACGGACCTGGGCGAAGACGCGCTTCCCCTCCTGGACGGCGACGTGGGCGTCGTAGAGGGGCCGCACCATGTCGCTGAAGATCGAGAAGAGTTGCTCGCGGGTGGTGTCGTTGTGCACCCGGGGCCGGTAATGGTCCCGGGCCTCTCGCCAGTCGACGCCCTTCGCGGCGAAGAAGGGGTAGTTCTCGGCGAAGGTGTGCCAGAAGACGTCGAAGGAGGTGCGGGGGTCTTCCGGGGCGGGGCG
>NZ_JAKEIO010000273.1 GCF_021474405.1 [Streptosporangium] indianense | reverse complement strand
GCGCATCCGGGGGTGGCGCAGGCTGCGGTGGTCGCCCGTGAAGACGTTCCCGGAGACAAACGCCTGGTGGCGTATGTGGTGGGGGAGGCGTCGGAGTCCGAGCTGCGGGCCTTTGCCGGTGAGCGGTTGCCGGAGTACATGGTGCCCTCGGCGGTCGTGGTCCTGGATGCGTTGCCGTTGACGGTGAACGGCAAGCTGGACCGCAAGGCCCTGCCCGCTCCGGAGTATGTGAGTGGCGGGGGCCGCGGCGCGATGTCGGTGCAGGAGGAGATTCTCTGCCAGGCCTTCGCCGAGGTCCTGGGCCTGGATGAGGTGGGTGTCGAGGACGACTTCTTCGCTCTGGGTGGTCACTCGTTGCTGGCGACGCGGCTGGTGAGTCGCGTGCGTGCGGTGCTGGGTGTGGAGGTGGCGCTGCGGACGCTGTTCGAGGCGTCAACTCCGGCGGGGCTTGCGGCACGGCTGGGCGAGGCGGACGGGGCGCGTCCGGCTCTGGTCGCGGGGGAGCGCCCGGAGCGAGTGCCGTTGTCGTACGCGCAGCGTCGGCTGTGGTTCATAGGGCAGTTGGAAGGCCCGAACCCGACGTACAACATCCCGATCGCGGTGCGACTGGCCGGGGCGATGGATCAGCGAGCGCTTGAGGAGGCGCTGCGGGATGTGGTCGGGCGTCATGAGGTGCTGCGGACGGTCTTCGCGGTGGCCGACGGAGAGCCGTACCAGCGGATCCTGCCGGTCGAGGAAAGCGGCTTCGCACTGACGGTCACCGATGTGCGTGCGGAGGAGCTCGACGGGGCTGTGGCGGAGGCGGCGCGGTATGCCTTCGACCTGAGTGCGGAGATCCCCGTCCAGGCACGCCTGTTCAGGGTCGGTTCGGACGAGCATGTGCTGAGCCTTGTGGTGCATCACATCGCCAGTGATGGGTGGTCGTCTGCTCCGCTGGAGCGGGATCTGACGTCTGCTTATGCGGCGCGGTGTGAGGGGCGGGCCCCTGAGTGGGCGCCGTTGTCGGTGCAGTACGCCGACTATGCCCTGTGGCAGCGGGAAATGCTCGGGTCCGAGGAGGATCCGGAAAGTGTGTTGTCGCGTCAGGTGGCGTTCTGGCGTGAGGCCCTGGCCGGCGCCCCGGAGGAGCTGGCGTTGCCCTATGACCGGTCGCGTCCGGCTGTCGCCTCGCATGAGGGGCATGCGGTGGGGCTGGAGGTGCCGGCTGGGGTGCATGCGCGGTTGCGTGAGGTGGCGCGTGAGCGTGGCGTGACGGTGTTCATGGTGTTGCAGGCCGCCCTTGCGGTGACACTGTCGCGGGTGGGTGCGGGCACCGACATCCCGATCGGTTCGGCGGTCGCCGGGCGCACGGACGAGGCGCTGGATGATCTCGTCGGGTTCTTCGTGAACACGCTGGTCATCCGCACGGATCTGTCGGGTGATCCGACGTTCGGTGAGGTGCTGGAGCGGGTCCGGGAGACGAGCCTGGCCGGTTTCGGGCATCAGGATGTGCCGTTCGAGCGGCTGGTGGAGGAACTGGCGCCGGCTCGGTCATTGGCCCGGCACCCGCTGTTCCAGGTGATGCTGACCTTGCAGAACAACACCCAGGCGGTCGTCGACCTGCCCGGATTGCAGACCTCCGGAGTGCCGACCCGTCGGATGGGGGCAGGGGGGTCGCCCGGGGCGGCGACGGCCAAGTTCGACCTGGATGTCGTGGCCAATGAGGTATTCGACGCCGACGGCGCTCCGGCTGGTTTGCGGGGTGTTCTGATCGCTGCCGTTGATGTGTTTGATGCGGGGACGGCTGAGCGTTTGGTGGGTTGGTTCGGTCGTTTGCTGGAGGGTTTGGTTGCGGATCCTGATGTGCGGGTGGGGGGTGTGGAGTTTGTTGGTGAGGGTGAGCGTGGGTTGGTGTTGGGGTGGGCTGGTGTGGGT
>NZ_JAKEIO010000272.1 GCF_021474405.1 [Streptosporangium] indianense | reverse complement strand
GACCCACTCCCTCACCCCCCGTCCCCCGTCGCCAGCCCCGCCGCTGCCTCGTGCATCGCCAGTTCCAGCAGGGCCGGGTCCGTCAGCGTGCCCGTGCCGTCCGGGGAGACCAGCCAGCGGACGCCGCCGGGTGAGGAGCGGCCCGGGTACGGTACGACGATCCAGGTCCCCGCGCCCGCCGTGCGGATGCCCGTGCCGAGCCAGCGGGCCGCGGTGCCCGGCGGCACGAAGAACCCCATGCGGGCGTCGCCGAAGTCGACGAGCACGGGGCCCGGCCGGTCGAGGACACGGGTGAGCACGTCGAGCGTGGCGTAGCCGAGTTCGCCGGGCAGGATCAGCACGTCCCAGGCACGGCCGGCCGGCAGCAGCGCGACGCCGAGCGGATTGCGCTCCCATTCCCAGCGGCAGGCCTCGGGATCGGATGCGACGGATGCGAGCCACTCGACCGCCGTCTTCGCACCGGTCATCGTCAAAGACCCCCTTCTCTCTCACGGACCTCACGGGGCGCGCGGGGCGTCCGTGAGGGCATCACGAGGGAGAAGGGGGTGTCCCCCGGCCATTACGCGGGTTCCGGCACCTCGTTGGAGTGAACCGGATCACACCCGGTCGGTCAGCTGTCGAATCCCAGCCCCAACCGGTCCATCGTGCGCAGCCACAGATTGCGGCGGCCGCCCTGGGCGTCCGCGCGGGCCAGGGACCACTTGGTGAGGGCGATGCCCGTCCAGGCGAACGGCTCGGGCGGGAACGGCAGGGGCTTCTTGCGGACCATCTCCAGTTCCGTGCGTTCGGTGCGTTCGCCGGACAGCAGGTCCAGCATCACGTCGGCGCCGAACCGGGTGGCCCCGACCCCGAGCCCCGTGTACCCGGCCGCGTAGGCCACCTTGCCCTGGTGGGCGGTGCCGAAGAACGCCGAGAAGCGGGAGCAGGTGTCGATCGCGCCGCCCCACGCGTGGCTGAAGCGGACGCCCTCCAACTGCGGGAAGCAGGTGAAGAAGTGACCGGCGAGCTTGGCGTAGGTCTCGGGCCGGTCGTCGTACTCGGCGCGGACGCGGCCGCCGTAGGGGTAGATCGCGTCGTAGCCGCCCCACAGGATCCGGTTGTCTGCGGACAGCCGGAAGTAGTGGAACTGATTGGCGCTGTCGCCGAGGCCCTGGCGGTTCTTCCAGCCGATCGAGCCGAGCTGCTCGGGCGTGAGCGGCTCCGTCATCAGGGCGTAGTCGTAGACCGGGACGGTGTACGAGCGGACGCGTCTGATCAGGTTCGGGAAGATGTTGGTGCCGAGGGCGACCTGGCGGGCGCGGATCCGGCCGTAGGGGGTGCGCACGGCCATACCCGCGCCGAAGGGCTTCAGGGTCAGGGCGGGGGTGTTCTCGTAGACGCGCACGCCCAGTTCGAGGCAGGCCCGCTTCAGGCCCCAGGCGAGCTTGGCGGGGTGCAGCATGGCGACGCCCCTGCGGTCCCACAGCCCGGCCTGGAACGTGGGTGAGTCCACCTGCTCCCGTACGGCGTCGGCGTCCAGGAACTCGACGCCGTCGGCCAGCCCCCGGCGGGAGATCTCCTCGTGCCACTCGCGCAGTTCGCGCGCCTGGTACGGCTCGGTGGCGACGTCGATCTCGCCGGTGCGCTCGAAGTCGCAGTCGAGGGAGTGCCGGGCGACGGCGGCCTCGATGGCGTCGAGGTTGCGCTCGCCCAGCTGCTGCAGGGTGTGGATCTCGTCGGGCCAGCGGGCGAGGCCGTTGGGCAGGCCGTGGGTGAGGGAGGCGGCACAGAAGCCGCCGTTGCGTCCGGAGGCGGCCCAGCCGACCTCGCGGCCCTCCACCAGCACCACGTCCCGCTGCGGATCGCGTTCCTTGGCGATCAGCGCCGTCCACAGCCCGCTGTAGCCGCCCCCGACGACCAGCAGGTCGCAGGTCTCGGAGGTGGTGAGGGCGGGCTGGGGGCGGCTACAGCGGGCTGTGG
>NZ_JAKEIO010000271.1 GCF_021474405.1 [Streptosporangium] indianense | reverse complement strand
CCGCCCGGCTGCCCCCCCCGCGCCCCGGCCGGACGCCCCGGCCCCGCTCCGCCCGCGCGGGCGGGGGCCCCCCCGCCCCCCCGGGTCTGACCGCGCCCTCGCGGGCGAAGCGGGCCATGGCCTTCAGGCCGGGGAGCGGTGCGGTCAGCCGGTCGTGGAAGGTGCGCGGCCACACTCGCCGCTCGGCCAGGGGACGTGGTTCGGCCAGGGGCGGGTACGGGGGTGCGACGGGCGACGGGAGCGGGGGCCCGTCGGCTGCCCGGGTGGTGGCGCTGGTGGTCGACTCGGACTGCTGCGTCATCGAGGAGGCTCCCATCGCTGAGCGTCGTCGCGGAGATCGTCGAAGACCGACTTCAGTCGGATCAACGCGTGGTGCACGTGCGGCAGTTCCAACGGTGTGGGCGAGGTGAGGCATTCCGCGCGTTCGGCGTCGGAGCCGGCCACCAGCGCGCCGGTGGAGAGCCGCACGCGCGGGGCTTCGAGGCCGTCGCCGAAGCGGTGCCCGCCCGGGGCGGGCATGCCGAGGCGTGCGGTGAGGAAGTCCTCCAGTTCCTGTGCGTCGCCCACGCCGTGCGCGGTCAGCGCGGGGCGCAGCGGGGCCAGGTCCACGTACAGGTGGCGGCCGGACCGCGGGGGCCGGGCGAGGGCGCCCGCGGCGACGACGGCGGAGTGCACCTCGGCGGCCAGGAGTGCGTGCAGGCGCACGCCGGCCGCCACGCGCGCGGTGACCGCCTCGGGCTCCCCCAGGGCGTACCCGGCTGCCGCGGCGACGGGCGCGGCGACCCGGGCGTCGAGGGCGGTGAGGATGTCGAGGACGCGTGCGTGCAGACCGTCGCCGTCCTCCCCGGCGGGGAAGCGGGCCACGGCGGCCGGCCAGCCGGGCGGGAGCAGTGCCCCGGCCAGGTCGGTGACGACGGTGACCCGGTCGGGCACCATCTCGGCGGGGCTGAGCAGCACGGTGTCGTGGGGGTCGTGCAGGGTGTCGCGCCAGGTCTCGTCGCTGACCAGGTGCAGGCCGGCGTCCTGGGCGGCCTCGACGGTCTCGTGGAGCAGTTCCGGCGGGGCGACGGTCGCGGTGGGGTCGTCGGCGACGGACAGCACGAGCAGGCGCGGGTCGCCGCCCTCGTCGCGCACCCGGCGCACGGTCTCCAGCAGGGCGTAGGGGTCGGGCACCCCGCCGCTCTCCGGCGGGGTCGGCACGTGGAAGGCGGGGCGGCCCAGCAGCCGTGCGTAGGGCGCCCACCAGGCGGCGCAGGGTCTCGGCACGAGGACGTCCCCGTCGAGGGCCGCGGTCAGGGCGAGCAGCAGGGCGGGAGAGCCGGGCGCGGCGGCCACCCGGTCCGGGTCGCAGTGCAGTCCGCGCCGGTCCCAGTACCCGCAGGCGGCCTCACGCAGGGGCCGGCCGCCGCCGACCGGCTCGTGGCCGCCGCGGGACGCGGCGGCGGCCAGGACCGCGGACAGTTCCGGCAGGACGGGCAGCCCGTCGTCGGGGAGCGGCGGCCCGAACCGGACGGGGCCGTGTCCTTCCGGGGCCGTCCGCCGCATCCGTACCTCCGCAGTGCCAGTGCCTGTGCCGCCGTGTCGTGCCGCCGCGGTGTGCGCCGTCCGTACTCGGGTGGGCCGTTCGGTGCGGCGCGTGCCCTCGGCCACCGAGTACCCAGAGCGCCACCGCCCCATGGGCGTCCGGCGGGTCGTGACGGTCACAGCATGAGCGGGCCCTGCCGGGGAAGCCGTGGTCTTCCGGGGCGGTCAGCCGGGTCTTCGGGGCGGAGAGGACCTGGTCCTCCGGGGCGGTGGACCAGGCCCGGCGGGTCAGCGGTGGGGGTCGCTCCGCCGGTTGCGCAGCCGGTGCACGGCGGCTCCGAACGCGCCCGCGATCAGCACCCCGCCCGCGGCCAGGGCCGGTACGGAGTCGGTGAAGGCACCGCCGTCACCGGCCCGCACTCCGCGCTGCACCGGCGCCTCGCCGCACTCGGAGTGCCACGTCTCGCGGTGGTGCGAGGGCTCGGGGCACGGCTTGTGGGTGGGTG
>NZ_JAKEIO010000270.1 GCF_021474405.1 [Streptosporangium] indianense | reverse complement strand
CCGCCCCAGCAGCCCCCGCAGGGGGGCGGCTTCGGCCCGCCCCCGGAGCAGCCGCCCGAGGACCAGCCGCCGCAGACCCCGCCGCCCGCGGCCGGGCCGAACCTCGGCAAGGCCCCGGAGCCGGGGTACGGCTACCCCCAGGCTCCGTCCACACCGCAGACGCCCCCGCAGACGCCTGCGCCCTCCGCTCCGCAGAACCTGCCCCAGCCCCCACAGGGTTACGGGTATCCGCAGGGTGCTCCGGCGCCCCAGCCTCCGCAGGCCCCGCCCGGCTACGGCTACCCCGGCCAGCAGCCGGGGCCCTACGGGCAGCCGCAGCAGGCGCCGTACGGGCAGCCGCAGCCGCCTTACGGCCAGCCCGGCTACGGGCAGCAGCCCGGCTACGGCTACCCGCAGCAGACCATGCCGCACCAGCCGCAGGCCGGACAGCCCGGTGGCAAGAAGCTCAACACGCAGCTGCTGATCATCGTCGCCGCGGTCGTGGCGATCGCCCTGATCATCACCGGCGGCGTCTGGTACGCCTCGTCCGGCAAGGACGAGGGCAGGGAGAACGACACCGCCGGCCAGACCGGCGGCACCGGCGGCACGGACGACGACAACGGCGGCACCACCTCCGGCAAGGAGAAGGCACCGTCCGACCCCAGCGCCAAGGTCCTCTTCCAGGTCCCGGCGCCCGAGGTGAAGAACGACAGCACGGTCGTCGTCTCCGGCTCGTGGCTCACCGACAAGGCGTACGTCAAGAGCGGCATCGCCCAGATCGTCGGCTACGACCGCGACAAGGGCAGCGCGTTGTGGAAGCTGCCGCTGGCCGGCCCGGTCTGCCAGGCCAGCCGTCACGTCACCGACGACAACCTCACGGCCGTCCTGTACCAGCCGGCGATGCCCACCAAGGCCGACCCCTCGCACGGGTGCAGCCAGATCGCCCTCATCGACCTGGACGCCGGCAAGAGGCTGTGGACCAAGACGGTCAAGAGCGGCGACCAGCTGGTCAACTTCGACAACATCACGCTCAGCGGGAAGACCATCGCCGTCGGCAGCACCAGCGGCGGCGCCGCCTTCGACGTCTCCGGCAAGCAACTGTGGAGCCCGAAGCCGACCGACTCCTGCTACGACGCCGGCTACGGCGGCGGCGACAAGCTCGTCGCGGTGCGCAAGTGCGGCCCGTACGACCAGCGGCAGCTGCACATCCAGACCATCGACCCGAAGTCCGGGAAGGTGATCTCGGAGTACAAGATGACCGAGGGCATCGAGTACGCGAGCATCGTGTCGACCAACCCGCTGGTCGTGGCCGCCGACGTCGGCGACTCCGCGGGCGACGGCAGCGGCATCTCCGACTTCTTCTCCATCGACAGCAAGACCGGCAAGCTGCGCACGCGCATCTCCGCGCCGGGCGAGCAGTTCGCGGCCCGCTGCGAGGGCATCACCCGCGTCGAGGCGTGCAACCTGCTGGCCGTCGGCAACGACCGGCTGTACCTGCCCACCGAGGAGCACGACGGCACCGGCAAGTACAGCCAGACCAACGAGATCGTCGCCTTCGACCTCGCCACCGGCAAGCAGACCGGGCAGCGGGCCGACGCGGGCGACGGCTACACGATCTCGCCGCTGCGCATGGACGGCGGCAACCTGATCGCGTACAAGCGTCCCCCCTATGACAAGGGCGGACAGGTCGTGAGCATCGCCGGGAACAGCTTCAAGGAGACGACGCTGCTGCAGAACCCCGCGACGGACTCGGTCCGCGACGTGGAGACCAGCATGTCGCCGGAGTACTCCGAGTTCCTGTACGCCGACGGGCACCTTTACATGTCCAAGGTGTATGCGAGCAAGCGGTCGACGGTTCGGGACAAGGAGTACCTCGCGGTCGGCTTCGGCACGGGCTGATCGTTCCGACCGGGCTCGGACCGCGCTCTGACCGGGTACTGACCGGTTCTTGATCGACTGGTGGCTGATGTGGCCCCGTCCCTGTTCAGGGGCGGGGCCACAGCTGTTGAGCGCGGTCAATCAGGACGGAGAGGAATTTCCGCGATCCGGGGCGATTCTCGCCGGTAGGGGGAGCGCAACGTCGAACAAGCGTGTAGCTTCCGGGGGCATGAAGGCGGGGGAGCCGGGGGGCTTCCGT
>NZ_JAKEIO010000269.1 GCF_021474405.1 [Streptosporangium] indianense | reverse complement strand
CACCGACACCCCGGCACCCACCCCCGAGGACGTCACCGTCGTACTCCCGGCCCCGCCCGCGGACGAGCAGCCGGGGCAGTCCGCACAGCCCGGCGAGCCGGTACAGGGCCCGCAGCAGTCGCAGCCGGTGACGACGAACGAGACGCCGGAGCCCCACGCGCCCGCCGTCACCGTCCCGGCACCCCGCGACGGCGACGCCGAACTCGTACAGAACGCCGACGACCTGGACACCCGGGGCGCCGAACAGGAAGACCTGGCCGACCAGGAACGCCGAGAAGAGAGCGCGGCCGCAGTGGCAGAAGCCCGACAGTCCACGGGCCCCGCGGCCCCCGGCTACGACCCCGCAGAGCGCGAGGCCGTCCTGAAGGTCATGCGTGAACGCCGCGACATCCGCAACGGCTTCCGCAACGACCCGATCCCGCACGAGGTGCTGTTGCGCGTCCTGGAGGCCGCCCACCACGCGCCCTCCGTCGGCCACTCGCAGCCGTGGGACTTCGTCGTCATCCGCTCCGCCGACACCCGCCGGGCGATGCACGAACTCGCCATGCGCCAGCGCGACGCCTATGCGAAGTCCCTCCCCAAGGGCCGGGCGAAGCAGTTCAAGGAACTGAAGATCGAGGCCATTCTCGACACGCCGGTGAACATCGTCGTCACCGCCGACCCGACCCGCGGCGGCCGTCACACCCTGGGCCGCCACACCCAGCCCCAGATGGCCCCCTACTCGGCCGCCCTGGCCGTGGAGAACCTCTGGCTCGCCGCCCGCGCCGAAGGCCTCGGCGTCGGCTGGGTCAGCTTCTTCGACGAGCGCGAGATGGTCCGCGCCCTCGGCCTGCCCGAGCACCTGGAGATCATCGCCTACCTGTGCGTCGGCTACGTCGACGCATTCCCGGACGAGCCCGAGCTGTTGCAGGCCGGCTGGTCCAAGCGCCGCCCACTGTCCTGGGTCGTGCACGAAGAGACGTACGGCCGCCGTGCCCTGCCCGGAGAGGAACCCCACGACCTGCTCGCCGAGACCGTCGCGCAGATTCGCCCGCTGGACGCCAAGGCGCTCGGCGAGGCGTGGGAGCGCCAGAAGCGTATGACCAAGCCGGCCGGTGCCCTGGGCATGCTGGAGATCATCTCCGCCCAGCTGTCCGGCCTGTCCCGCCAGTGCCCGCCGCCCATCCCGGAGCCCGCGGCCGTCGCCATCTTCGCGGGCGACCACGGGGTGCACGCCCAGGGCGTCACCCCCTGGCCGCAGGAGGTCACGGCCCAGATGGTGGCCAACTTCCTGGGCGGCGGCGCCGTGTGCAACGCCTTCGCCACCCAGGTCGGTGCCGAGGTGTGCATCGTGGACGTGGGCGTCGCCGCCGACCTCCCGGCCACCCCGGGTCTGCTGCCCCGCAAGATCCGTGCGGGTACGTCCGACCTGACGACCGGCCCCGCGATGACCCGCGAGGAGGCCAAGCAGGCCATCGAGGTCGGCATCGAGACCGCCCGCGACCTGGTCGCCGCCGGCAACAAGGCCCTGCTGACCGGTGAGATGGGCATCGCGAACACCACCGCCTCCGCCGCCCTGATCTCCGTCTTCACGGGCGCGGACCCGGCCGAGGTCACGGGCCGGGGCACCGGGATCAACGACGAGACCCTCGCCCGCAAGACCGAGGTCGTGCGCCGCGCCCTGGAACTGCACCAGCCGGACCCGGCCGACCCCCTCGGCGTGCTCGCCGCGATCGGCGGTTTCGAGCACGCGGCCATCGTCGGCCTCCTCCTCGGCGGCGCCTCCCTGCGCACGCCGGTGATCCTGGACGGCGTCAGCGCCGGCGCCGCCGCCCTGGTCGCCCGCGCCATCGCCCCGGAGGTCCTGGCCGCGTGCATCGCGGGCCACCGCAGCGCCGAGCCGGGCCACGTCGCCGCGCTCAACAAGCTGGGTCTGCGTCCCCTGGTCGACCTCGACCTGCGCCTCGGTGAGGGCACCGGCGCCCTGCTCGCCCTCCCGCTGGTCCAGAGCACGGCCCGGGCGATGCACGAGGTGGCCACCTTCGATTCGGCAGGCGTGACGGAGAAGTAGGGCTCCAGTCGCCCCCGAGGATCCGTGGGCGGACGTTCCACAGACCGGAGCGCCCGCCCCCGGATCCTCGGGGGCGACTGGAGCCCTAC
>NZ_JAKEIO010000268.1 GCF_021474405.1 [Streptosporangium] indianense | reverse complement strand
GGCGGGAGGCGCGGTGGGTTCCGCAGTGGCCGGGACGCCGAACGCGGGCGGGGCGAAGGCGGGTGCGGCGCCCGCCTGCGGCTGCTGCGGAGCGGGCGCGGGGGTCTCCTCCTCGGCGACCTCGCCGCCGAAGTTCTTCAGCAGCGCGTCCAGGCCTCCGTCGAAGCCCTGGCCGACGGCGGCGAACCGCCAGACGTCCTTGAGGTAGAAGTCGCCCAGCATCACGGCCCGTTCGGTGGAGAACTCCGAGCCGTTGAAGGAATAGCGCGCCACCTCCTCGCCGCCCGCGACGATGCGGAGGTACCCGGAGGCGATCTGCGACATCTGTCCGGCGCCGTCGATCGTCGCCGTGAAGGACAGCTTCTGGATCTGCGGCGGGATCCGGTCGAGCGTCACCCGGAAGGACTCCGTGTCGCCCGCCTGGGCGCCCAGGAGCTGAATGGACTCCTCGGGGGACTTCGGCTGGTTGAAGAAGACGAAGTACCGGTCGTCCGAGAGCCGTTCGTCGGCGTCGAGGCCGAAGCAGCTGATGTCGAAGGTCAGTCCGGGGCCGGCGATCTGTACACCTACGTACAGATCCGTGCCCGCGGTGAGGTCACTGATCCTGGCCTTGTGGCCGCGTTGGAATTCCCTGGCCATGCGTAACGACCGTCCCCCATCCAGAACGTGAGTGCGTCGCGCCAGGCTAACGGCAAACTCGGACACCGGACGAGGTCGGTACAGAGCCGGTACACAACGCCCGCACGGCCGTATCGGCTGTTCGCTCGCGGAAAGCGGTCGGTCACCCGGCGGGCGTCTCACCCCGGGCGCCGGGCACATGGGGCAACCGCTCGGCGGCGACCACGCCTTCGAGATATCCACGGGCCCGTTCCGTGCGCGGATAGGCCTCGAGGAGTTCCCAGAAGCGAGGACCGTGTCCGGGAACGAGCAGATGGGCGAGTTCGTGGACGAGGACGTAGTCGACGACGTACTCGGGCATGCCCTGGAGGCGGTGCGAGAGGCGGATGCTGCCCTCGGCGGGGGTGCAGGAGCCCCAGCGCGTGTTCTGGTTGGTCACCCAGCGCACCGACGCGGGCCGGGCCCGGCCGTCGAAGTACTGGGCCGAAAGACGCCGGGCCCGCTCGGCCAGCTCGGCGTCGCCGAGGGCCCGCTTGCTCTCCTGGGCGGCGAGCTTGTCGAGCATGACGGTCACCCAGCGCTGCTCCTCCGCCTTGGACATCCGGGCGGGGATGAGCACCACGGTGCGATCGCCCTCGCGGTACGCGGAGACCGTTCTGCGTCGGCGGGTACTCCTGCGGACCTCGATCGCGCTCGCCCTCGAGCCGCTCGGCGGCTGGCTCGTCGTGCTGCGCTGTGCGGTTCCGGCGCGGTGCAGTGGGTCGGCGGGCACGCCCCGACGTTACCCGCTGCACACGGGGAAGTCCCGACTCCGGGACGGTTCGGTGCCGCCCCTCCCACCGCCGCCGGATTTGTACGACCTGGTGCCGGCACCCTTTGACCCCGGTCGCCCGATTAGTACGACGAGTAAGACGAATACCCACAGCTGTGGACAACTTTCAGCAGCGTGCGGCGGGGTTGGGCATGCTGGATCTCGTCGGCGAAGCGACGGCGGGGCCGGTCCGGGACTAGGGGCCGTGCCCCCGCGCTCGTGACCGCCGGCGCACGGGGACGATCTACGGCATACGGGGGCCTGTCATGCATCCGATGGTGAAACCCGCGCTCAAGCGCGGCTGGCGCGACCTCAAGACCGTGCAGTTCGGGATGACACCGGCGCATGCGATGACGCTGGGCCCGATGGACCTGGCGTCGGGCAGCTTCCTGGACCTGCTGAACGGCACGCGTGGTCTGGAGCTGCTGCGTGCGGAGGGACGTCGCATGGACCTGCCCGACGGCCATGTAGACAGGCTGGTGCAGGGGCTCGCGCGGGCCGGGCTGCTGGATGACGCCCGCGGCGGCGGGCCGGCCGCCGACGCCCTGCGGAAGAAGAAGGGTTTCCTCGACCGGCTGCGCCCCGACCTGGCCTCCCTCTCCCTGACGACTTCGGCCCCGGGCGAGGCCATGGGGCGGCTGGCCGCGCGGCGCTCGCAGGTTGTACAAGTCCGGGGGGGGGGCGGGGTGGGTGCCGTGCTGGCCTCGTTGC
>NZ_JAKEIO010000267.1 GCF_021474405.1 [Streptosporangium] indianense | reverse complement strand
CTCCCCAGCCCGCCCCGCCCTGGCAGAACGGCGGCCGCGGAGCACACGACCGAGGGTTCCCGGGCCGCCGCACCCGCCCCGACGGCGCCTCCCGGGCCGTGGTGCTCGCGGCCGCCGACCCGGCGAACGCGTACGGCGCCGCGCTGGCCTGGCCCGAGCCGCCGACCGGGGCGGGGCACAAGCCGGGCCGCAAAGCGGGCTCCCTGGTGGTCCTGGTCGACGGTGAGCTGACGCTCTACATAGAGCGCGGCGGCAAGACCCTGCTGGCCTGGCCCACCCACCCGGACGGCGATCCCGCCGACGACCCTCGGCTGCACAGCGCCGCCGAAGCCCTCGCCGCGGCGGCCCGCGCGGGTTCGCTCGGCACCGTCACGGTCGAGCGCGTCAACGGCGCCCAGGCGCTGACCTCCCCCATCGGCAGCCTCCTGGAAGGAGCGGGCTTCATTGCGACGCCCCGAGGACTGCGCCTGCGCGCGTGACGGCCGCCCGCCCGCGGCCGGTCCCACCCGTCACCCCAGCGCACGTGCCGCCCGCCCGCGGCCGGTCCCACCCAGCACCCCAGCGCACGTGCCGCCCACCCGCGGCCGGTCCCGCCCAGCACCCCTGCGAGCGACGGCGGCCCTCCAGCCGTACCGGTCCGGCGTGCGGCCTCCGTGTCACCCTTGACCCATGCCCGAAGGTGACACGGTCTGGCAGGCCGCGAGGCGGTTGGACGACGCCCTCGCGGGCCAGGTGCTGACCCGCAGCGACCTGCGCGTGCCCCGCTTCGCCACCGCCGATCTCACGGGCCGCGTCGTCCTGGACGTCACCGCGCGCGGCAAACACCTCCTCACCCGCATCGAGGGCGGCCTCACCCTCCACTCGCACCTGCGGATGGACGGCTCCTGGAAGGTGTACGGGAACGGCCAGCGCTGGAGCGGCGGCCCCGGTCACCAGATCCGCGCGATCCTCGGCAACACCGAGCGCACGGCCGTCGGCTACCGCCTTCCCGTGCTGGAACTCCTGCGCACGGCCGACGAACAGCGCGCGGTCGGCCATCTCGGCCCCGATCTCCTGGGACCGGACTGGGACCCCGACCGGGCCCTGGCCAACGTCCTGAAGGACCCCGCCCGGGAGCTCGGCGAAGCCCTGCTCGACCAGCGCAACCTCGCCGGCATCGGCAATGTCTACAAGTGCGAGCTCTGCTTCCTGCTCGGCGTCACCCCCTGGCTCCCGGCCGGTGAACTGCCCCCCGACCGCGCCGCGAAGCTGCCCGCTCTCGCCAAGCGGCTGCTGGAGGCCAATCGCGACCGCCCGATCCGCAGCACGACCGGCCGCCGCGGCCAGGACCTCTTCGTCTACGGCCGCGCACCGCGCCCCTGCTTCCGCTGCCGCACCTCGATCCGCGTCGCCGACCAGGGCGACGGCTCCCGCGAACGCCCCACCTACTGGTGCCCCACCTGCCAGCCGGGTCCCGCCCCGGCCCCTACCCGGCGCGGCCACACCAATTGACGACCCGTCAGAAGTGCTCGTACGGTCGCCTGTATGCCCGTCACGGCGTACGACCTCACCGGCCGCACGGTGTTCGTCACCGGCGCGGCGAGCGGCATCGGCCGCGCCTCGGCCCTCCTGCTCGCAGAGGCGGGCGCGACGGTGCACTGCGCCGACCGTGACACCGAGGGCTTGCGGGGGACGGCGGCCTTGATCGGGGAGAGCGGCGGCACCGCCCACACCCACACGCTCGACGTCACCGACCGGCACGCGCTGAAACAGGCCCTCACTTCGTGCGAGCGACTGGACGCCCTGGCCGCGGTCGCCGGGATCATGCACAGCAGCCCCGTACTGGAGACACGCGACGAGGACCTCGACCGGGTACTGAACGTCAATTTCAAGGGCGTCCTGTACGCCTGCCAGGAAGCGGCCCGCCTGATGATCACCCAGGGCACCCGCGGCAGCATCGTCACCATGTCCTCGGGCGCCGTCGACACGGGCGGCCCCGGCCTCCTCTGCTACGGCGCGGCCAAGGCGGCGGTGGTCCAGCTGACGAAGACCCTGGCCACGGAGCTGGGTCGGCACGGCATCCGCGTCAACGCCGTCGCCCCGGGCTGGATCCGCACCCCCATGACCGACCGCCCCGACAGCGCCTCCCAGGCGCACACGGAGTCCGTCATGGCCCGCATGTCACCCCTGGGCCGGGTGGGCGAACCCGAGGACATCGCCCATGCGGTCCTCCACCTGGCCTCCGACGCCTCGGCCTTCACCACGGGCCAGATCCTCCGCCCGAACGGCGGCGTCGCGATGCCGTGGTGACAACCCCCGAAGCAGCGGTCTACGCCTTCCCCGACTTCGCCTCCGTCGCCCCGGCACCCCC
>NZ_JAKEIO010000266.1 GCF_021474405.1 [Streptosporangium] indianense | reverse complement strand
GGGGGTCGCCTGCGGGTGACCGAGGGGTCCCGGGGGTGCCGGCAGGTGACCGACGGGGCTCCGAGGGTGTCGGCAGGTGACCGACCGGCTCCGAGGGTGAAGCAGGTGACCGACCGGCTCCGAGGGTGAAGCAGGTGACCGACCGGCTCCGAGGGGGCCGGGGGTTGTGGGGTTGCCCTGGTGTCCCGGGGCCCAGGGTGCCCTAGATCCCCTGCCACTCCGGCTTGTTGGCGTAGGTGTGGCGGAAGTAGTCCGCCAGCTTCAGCTTCGACGCGGCGGGCTCGTCGACGACGACGGTCGCGTGCGGGTGGAGCTGGAGCGCGGACGCGGGGCACACCGCGGCGACCGGCCCTTCCACCGACGCGGCGACCGCGTCCGCCTTGTTCTCACCGGTGGCGAGCAGCACCAGGTGCCGGGCCTCCAGGATGGTGCCGATGCCCTGCGTGATCACGTGGTGCGGCACCTGGTCGATGTCACCGTCGAAGAAGCGCGCGTTGTCGACCCGGGTCTGCTCGGTCAGCGTCTTGATCCGCGTCCGCGACGCCAGCGACGAACACGGCTCGTTGAAACCTATGTGCCCGTCGGTGCCGATGCCGAGCAGCTGAAGGTCCACACCCCCGGCGTCCACGAGCGCCTCGTCGTAGGCCTCACAGGCCCCTTGCACGTCCGCCGCCGTGCCGTCCGGGCCCGTGAACTGGTCCATGCCGATGCCGAGCGGCTCCAGCACCTCACGCCGCAGCACCGACCGGTACGACTCCGGGTGATCGGCGGGCAGCCCCACGTACTCGTCGAGCTGCGCGATCCGCACCCGCCCGACGTCCACCGCGCCGGAGCGCACCTTCGCCGCCAGCGCCTGGTACACGGGCAGCGGCGTCGAGCCGGTGGCCACGCCGAGCAGGGCGGCGGGCTTGCGCCGGAGCAGCTGAGCGATGGCCTCGGCGATGAGCTCGCCGCCTGCCTTCTTGTCCGGGACGATGACAACTTCCACGCTGGGCCTGCCGATCTGAGGGGAGCACTCAACTGGGACTGGACCTGTGAGGGGCCGTGTGGTTTAGACCAATCTAACAGAGCGGTCCTCCTCGGCCCAGGGTGCACATCACCACTCCCGCACGGGCGGCGCTGCCGTGCCCAGCGGGTCACCAGGGGGTGAACAGTGCCACGCGCAAGGTGACGAAGCGGACGTGAGGTTTCCCGGGCGGGCGGCGCCGCACCCGGGGGAGTGGAATGGGGTCCGGAGTCGCCCCACCCCCGGGAGGAACCACGCCATGACCGCCCCCGCCGCACCAGGTCCCCTCAGCGAGCCCCCGGGCCGGACCATGGCGCGTGAGATGGCCGAACAGCCCGCCGTCCTGCGCCGGATCCTGTCCGAGGGTGCCCCCGCCATCCAGGACGTCGCCCGGAAGATCGCCGCCCGCGCACCCCGCTTCGTCCTGCTGACCGCCCGGGGCGCCTCCGACAATGCCGCCCTGTACGCCAAGTACCTCCTGGAGGTCCGGCTCGGCCTGCCCTGCGGACTCACCTCGATGTCCACGACCACGGCCTACGGCGCCCGCCCCGACCTCACCGACGTCCTGGTCGTCACCGTCAGCCAGTCCGGAGGCAGCCCGGACCTGGTCGCCTCGACCCGGGCCGCCCGGGAGGCCGGCGCGATCACCCTGGCCGTCACCAACAACCCGGACTCACCGCTCGCCGAAGTCTCCGAGCACCACATCGACATCATGGCCGGACCCGAGAGGGCCCTCCCCGCGACCAAGACGTACACGGCCTCCCTTCTCGCGCTCTACCTCTTCGTCGAGGGCCTGCGAGGCGGTGACGGTGCGCCGGCGCGAGTGCTGCCGGACCTCGCCGAGCAACTGCTCAACCGGCAGGAAGAGGTGCGTACGCTCGCCGCCCGTTACCGCTTCGCCGAGCGCATGGTGATCACGTCCCGCGGCTACGGCTACCCCACGGCCAAGGAGGCCGCCCTCAAGCTGATGGAGACCAGTTACATCCCCGCCCTCTCCTACTCCGGAGCGGACCTGCTGCACGGTCCGCTGGCCATGGTCGACAACGTCTCCCCGGTCATCGCGGTGGTGACCGACGGCAAGGGCGGCGAAGCCCTCCAGCCCGTCCTGGACCGGCTGCGCGGCCGCGGTGCCGACCTCGTCGTCATCGGACCCGGGCACCAGGTCGAGCAGGCGTCGGCCGGCTTCGTCCTGCCCACCGAGGGTGTGGCGGAGGAGGTCCAGCCCGTGCTGGAGATCATCCCTCTCCAGCTCCTGGCCTACGAGGTCACCATCGCCCGCGGCCAGGACCCGGACGCGCCCCGGGCTCTGGCGAAGGTGACGGAGACCCGCTGAGGGCGGGGGAGGGGGCTGT
>NZ_JAKEIO010000265.1 GCF_021474405.1 [Streptosporangium] indianense | reverse complement strand
CCACCCAGGCCCCCCAGGAGCAGTGACCGACGTGAGCACCCCCGACCTTCCCCTCGCCTCCTCCGGGAGCTGCGGAGACGGCTGCGCCTGCGGCGCGGACGACGAGGCATACCTGGAGTGCGGCCTGGACCCCGCACTCGCCCAGCTCCTGGCCGACGCCGGCCTCGACCCCGTCGAGGTCGAGGACATCGCCAATGTGGCCCTCCAGGAGGATCTGGCCCACGGCGTGGACGTGACGACGGTGGCGACCATCCCCGAGGACGCGGTGGCCACGGCCGACTTCACCGCCCGTGAGGCGGGCACCGTGTCCGGCCTGCGCGTCGCCGAGGCGGTCATCTCGGTCGTCTGCGAGGAGGAGCTCGAGATCGAGCGCCACGCCGAGGACGGCGACCGCGTCGAGGCGGGCCAGAAGCTGCTCTCCGTCACCACCCGCACCCGTGACCTGCTCACGGCCGAGCGCAGCGCCCTGAACATCCTGTGCCGCCTGTCGGGCATCGCGACGGCCACGCGCGCGTGGGCGGACGTCCTGGACGGCACCAAGGCCCGGGTCCGCGACACCCGCAAGACCACCCCGGGCCTGCGCTCGCTGGAGAAGTACGCGGTCCGCTGCGGCGGCGGCGTCAACCACCGCATGTCCCTGTCGGACGCGGCCCTGGTCAAGGACAACCACGTGGTCGCCGCGGGCGGTGTCGCCCAGGCCTTCCAGGCGGTGCGCGAACGCTTCCCCGAGGTCCCCATCGAGGTCGAGGTCGACACCCTGGACCAGCTCCGCGAGGTCCTGGACGCCGGCGCCGACCTGATCCTCCTGGACAACTTCACGCCGGCGCAGTGCGCGGAGGCCGTCGCGATCGTCCAGGGCCGCGCCGCCCTGGAGGCCTCCGGCCGCCTCACCCTCGACAACGCCAAGGCGTACGCCGACACCGGCGTCGACTACCTCGCCGTCGGAGCCCTCACCCACTCCTCGCCGATCCTGGACATCGGCCTCGACCTGCGGCCGGCGGAGTAGGGGCGGTACGGGCCATGCTGCTGACGATCGACGTAGGAAACACCCACACCGTCCTCGGCCTGTTCGACGGCGACGAGATCGTCGAACACTGGCGCATCTCCACGGACGCGCGCCGCACGGCCGACGAACTGGCGGTCCTCCTCCAGGGCCTGATGGGCATGCACCCGCTCCTCGGTGACGAGCTGGGTGACGGCATCGACGGCATCGCCATCTGCGCGACCGTCCCCTCGGTCCTGCACGAGCTCCGCGAGGTGACCCGCCGGTACTACGGCGACGTGCCCGCCATCCTCGTCGAACCGGGCGTCAAGACGGGCGTGCCGATCCTCATGGACAACCCCAAGGAGGTCGGCGCCGACCGCATCATCAACGCGGTCGCGGCGGTCGAGCTCTACGGCGGCCCCGCCATCGTCGTCGACTTCGGCACGGCGACGACGTTCGACGCGGTCAGCGCGCGGGGGGAGTACGTCGGTGGGGTCATCTCGCCCGGCATCGAGATCTCCGTGGAGGCCCTGGGCGTCCGCGGCGCCCAGCTCCGCAAGATCGAGGTGGCCCGGCCGCGCAGCGTCATCGGCAAGAACACGGTCGAGGCGATGCAGTCGGGCGTCATCTACGGTTTCGCCGGCCAGGTCGACGGCGTCGTCAACCGCATGTCCCGCGAGCTGGCGGAAGACCCCGACGACGTCACCGTCATCGCGACGGGCGGCCTCGCGCCGATGGTCCTGGGCGAGTCGTCGGTGATCGACGAGCACGAACCGTGGCTGACGCTGATCGGACTGCGGCTGGTGTACGAGCGGAACGTGTCACGCATGTGAGCGTCCACCGGGCCGGGGGCGAGTGAGCGCAGCCGGACCCGAGCCCCCGGTCCGCGGCGTTGCAGGCACCAGGCGCGGCCGAATCCGCGCCTCCGGTCCGCGGCGTTGCGGGCACCACGCGCGGCCGGACCTGTGCCCCCGGTCCGCGGTGTTGCAGGCACGTCCGGCTCGGTCCGAACCGCAGGTCCTAGGCGGGACGAGTGGTCCCTCGCGCCACACCCGCCCCCTATGCGAGATTTGTCTGATTAGCGCGTATCGTCGCCGCATGCCCACGCCCTACGGATCCCGCGGCGGCATGGCGTTCGGTGTGGAGGAGCTGCGTGTGCTCCGCCGCGCTCTCGCCCTCGCCCTCCACCCCACCCCCGCCTCGGCCGAAGACGTCCAGGACTGTCTCCGCCTCGCAGAGTCGCTCGACGAGGCCCTGCGGGAGGGAGCCAGGCTGCGCGCCTTCCTCGTGGCCGACCTGGGCCGGTACCGCGCCGCCCTCCCCGGCACCGCCGCCGGCTACCTCGCACTCCTGGACGAGGCCCTGGGCGCCGGTTACCGCCCCGTTCCCGACGACCTCGCCGCCCTGGGCGCCCTGCGCGGCAATCCCGCCGCAGCGGCCCTTCTGGACCGCTGCACGCCCGTCCCGGCGGCCACCGCGCCCGCCCCCGTGGCCGTCGTGCCCGGCTCCCGGACCCGCACCCGTCTCCTGGCGATCCCCGGCGGCCGCGCCCCGGCCAATGACGCCGCCGACAGGCCGGAGAAGCAGCCGGAGAAGAAGCCGGCACGCAAGCCCGCGCCCCCCAAGCCGGCCCCCACCC
>NZ_JAKEIO010000264.1 GCF_021474405.1 [Streptosporangium] indianense | reverse complement strand
CCCCTCGCGTTTCCCTGACCCGGCCCCTGCCTCTCTGACCCTCGTGAGCTGACAGCGCCGTCCGCCCCCGCCCTCGCGCCACCGTGCCTTTGAATGAGAGGCGACCCACCATGCCGCTGCATGTCCCTCCGGCTCCCGCGCCCGCACTCCGTTCCGTCCTCACCGCACTCTCCTCTCCCACCGCGGTCCGCGAGGCCCGAACTCCCTCCCTGCTCGGCACCCAGGGACCCGCCACACCCGAGCTCCCGCTGCCCGTCCACGTCCTCGACCACGTGACGGCGGAGGGCGTGTCCGCGACCCGGCTGGCCGGGTGGCGCTTCCTGATCCGCTGCGGCGATCACGCCGTGGCCGCGGCGGACACCATGCTCACTCCCGACGGCTGGGCCTTCTCCCACTTCTTCGAAGGCCCGTACATCACCTCCACCGAACGCGCCCTGCGCCAGGCCGAGGCGATGCCGCAGCCGTACCAGCCCCGCCTGCTGTCGGTGCCCGGCCTGTACATGCTGACGCTCTGGCTGCACGAGGACTGCGCCGCGGACGGCTCCGAGGGCCACCCCGCCGCCACCGATCTGCTCGTCCCACTGGCGCCGGCACCCCCCGGCATCGCGGCGCACCGTCCGCACCGCGTCGCCGAACTCCTTCCGGTCCTGACCCACCGCGCGGCCCCCATCAGACTGCTCGGGTCTCCCGCCTGACGCACCGCACACCTCCGCGGACCCCGTCGCCGAATTCCGGCGGCGGGGTCGCGCATATGCGCCCGATCACCCGCCGACCGCTCGCACGATCGCTTTATCGCTCATCCGATCGCTCGTACGAGCGTCCAATGGCTCCTACGAGCCGGAATTGCCGTCGACCCGAGCGGACTAGCCCTATCCGGCCACTGCGAACCACCCGAAGGGACAGCCCAGTTGGGATGAACCGTCCGCGCGGGTGACGCGTCATGAACCTGTGAGAAGCGGTGCCGCGAAATCCCTGCGGATTGACGCCCGTGGGGCAACACTGGGTTCCGACGATTTATCACAACGGGGGGCGGCCGTGAACGACACTTCTAGCCGCGGAACAGACACGACAACCCACTCGAACAACGCAGTCTCATCGTCCGTCTCGACACAGCGAAAGATCCCACCCATGTGCCAGCACCAGCCCCAGTGCCCCTCAGCAGACTCCGCAGACCGGGAATCCGCCCGTCTCGTGGCGCACCACCCGGAGCAGGGATGGAGCCTGCTGTGCAACGGCGTGGTGCTCTTCGAGGACACCGGCGAACTGCTTCCGGACGGCCGGGCCATCGCCCCGCACCGCCCGCTGGCAGGCCAGGTGATGACGGCCGCCTGAGGCCGCTCGGCGGGGCGCCGCCCCGCCGGAGAACATGAGGGGCCGGCCGCAGGACACCCTGCGAACCGGCCCCGACGCATATCCGACGGCCGTCACTGAACGTCACCACTCGCGACGTCCCGTTCGTGCCCCGAACGCCACCCCCTCGATGTCCCCTCCGTGCCCGGCACCTCACCCCCCTGGCGATGCTCCGCTCGCAGCCCGCACGCCTTCCCACGGATGACCGTTTTCCGGAAGACTCCTGGAAGTTTCGCGGTCACCGTCGACGGAGGTGGGGCTGTGGGAGCAGAGGGGGCCGGCACCGGGGGCAGGGTCACGATCTCGGAGATCGCCCGGCAGGCCGGCGTGTCCGTACCGACCGTGTCCCGGGTCGTCAACGGCCGGTCCGACGTGTCACCGCGGACCCGGGCCCGAGTCGAGGACCTGCTGCGCCTGCACGGCTACCGCAGGCGTCCCGCCGCCCCGGGCACCCGCGCCGCCCTGCTCGACCGGGTCTTCAACGACCTCGGCAGTCCCTGGGCCGTGGAGATCATCCGCGGGGTCGAGGAGGCCGCGCACGCCGCCGGGGCCGGCACGGTCGTGTCGGCCATCCACGGGCGTTCCGGCGACGCCCGCGAGTGGATGCGCAACCTCAGGTCCCGCGCCTCCGACGGCGTCATCCTCGTGACGTCCGCCCTGGACCCGACGCTCCACCAGGAAATGCGCATCCTCGGTGTGCCCCTGGTGATCGTCGACCCGGCGGGCTCCCCCGCCCTCGACGCCCCCACCATCGGCGCCGCCAACTGGTCGGGGGGCGTGGCGGCCACCGCACACCTGCTGTCCCTCGGCCACCGCCGCATCGGCCTGATCGCCGGACCCCCACGCCTGCTCTGCTCCCGGGCCCGCCTGGACGGATACCGCGCGGCCCTGGAAGGTGCCGGCATCCCGCTGGACGCCTCCCTCGTCGTCCCCGGCGACTTCCGCCCCGAGTCCGGTTTCAGCGCCTGCAACACCCTGCTCGACCTGCCCGAGCCGCCCACCGCGCTGTTCGCGGCGAGCGACCGGATGGCCCTCGGCGCGATCGAGGCGCTGCGCCGCCGCGCTCTTCGGGTGCCACAGGACATGAGCGTGGTCGGCTTCGACGACCTGCCCGAGGTCCGCTGGTCGGCACCGCCCCTGACGACAGTCCGCCAGCCCCTGGCGGACATGGGCGGACTGGCCGTGCGGACGGTGCTCGGCCTGACCCGCGGCGAGCAGCCGGACGCGCCGCGGGTCGAGCTGGGCACCGACCTCGTGGTCCGGGCGAGCACCGCGCCTCCGGCCTGAGGACCGGCGCCCCGCCACCCCCTGTC
>NZ_JAKEIO010000263.1 GCF_021474405.1 [Streptosporangium] indianense | reverse complement strand
TGACCCTGGCGCAGCAGGCCAGCAGCATTCCCAACGGCAGCCCGCTGTTCACCTCACTGTTCAACTACCGGCACGGCCGACGCCCACAGGCGATGCCCGCACCGGAAGCCGCCACGGCGCCCAGGGGCATCGTCACGGTGTCCATCCGCGAGGTGACGAACTACCCGGTGACGGTGGCGGTCGACGACCTGGAATCAAGGTTCGGACTGACCGTGGACGCGGTGGGTCCGGTCGACGGGCAGGCCGTGTGCCGGCTGCTGCACACCTGCCTCGACAACCTCGTCACCACGCTGGAGGACGACCCGGACGGTCTCCTGTCGGCAGTGGACGTTCTCGACGCCACCGAGCAGAACCGACTCCTCGAAGCCTGGAACGACACCACGACGGAACTGCCCGAGCAGGCTGTTCACGCCTTGGTCGCCGAACAGGCGCGGCTGCGTCCGGACGCCGTGGCAGTGGAGTTCGGAGCCGCGCACCTCTCGTACCGGCAGCTCGACGCGCGAGCCAACCAGATCGCGCACGCGCTCATCGCGGCCGGTGTGCGCAGGGGGTCGCTGGTCGGAGTGTGCCTGGAGCGCGGTCCGGACGCCGTGGCCGCACTGCTGGGAGTCTGGAAGGCCGGCGCGGGCTACGTACCGCTGGACACGGACTACCCCTCCGCCCGCTTGGCGTCCATGATGCGCGATGCCGACGTCCAGGTCGTGGTCAGCCAGGGAGGACTGGCCGAACTCCTGACGGACTTCGAGGGCATGGTCGTACAGGTCGAGACTGTCGATGAATCCTCCTTCCCGAGCGAGGATCCGGCAGTAGCCGTGGCCGCAGATGACGCCGCCTACGTGATGTTCACGTCCGGATCGGCGGGGCTGCCCAAGGGCGTGATGGTGGACCACCGTGCCGTGACCCGGCTGGTGTGGGGGCAGCGGTACGCCGAGTTCAGCGAGCAGAACGTGCACCTGCTGCTGGCGCCGCTGGCGTTCGACGCCTCGACCTTCGAGTTGTGGGGCGCGCTGGTGCACGGCGGCCGTCTGGTGATCGCTCCTCCTGGTGCCGTCGGCCTGCCGGAACTGCGGTCGCTGATCTCCGAGAAGGGCATCCGCGACCTGTGGTTGACCGCCGCGCTCTTCAACACGGTGGTCGATGAGGACCCGCGCGTGCTGGCGGGGCTGGCGCGCGTGCTGGTCGGCGGCGAGGCGTTGTCGGCTCGGCACGTGCGGGAAGCGCAGACCGCGGTGCCCGGACTGCGGGTGGTGAACGGGTACGGGCCCACCGAGACCACCACGTTCGCCTGCACCTACGCCATTCCGGAGCTGTCCGAGGACACGCAGTCCGTGCCGATCGGCTCCCCGATCGCCAACACGCAGGCGTTCGTGCTGGATGGTGCGCTGCGTCCGGTGCCGGTGGGTGTGGCGGGGGAACTGTATGTGGCGGGCACGGGGCTCGCGCGGGGATACGCGGGTCGTCCCGGCCTGACGGGTGAGCGGTTCGTCGCGTGCCCGTTCGGTCAGGCGGGTGCGCGGATGTACCGGACGGGGGATGTGGTGCGGTGGTCGGCCGAGGGCCGGCTGGAGTATTTGGGGCGGGCGGATGAGCAGGTGAAGATCCGCGGTTTCCGTATCGAGCCGGGTGAGGTCGAGGCCGCACTGGCCGCGCATCCGGCGGTTGCGCAGGCGGCCGTGATCACCCGCGAGGACGTCCCCGGGGACAAGCGCCTGGTGGCGTACGTGGTGGGGGCCGCGTCCGAATCCGAGCTGCGTGAGTACGTGGGTGAGCGGTTGCCGCAGTACATGGTGCCCTCGGCGGTCATGGTCCTGGATGCGTTGCCGTTGACGGTGAACGGCAAGCTGGACCGCAAGGCGCTGCCCGCACCGGAGTATGCGAGTGAGGGAGGCCGGGGCCCCGCGACCGTGCAGGAGGAGATCCTCTGCCAGGCCTTCGCCCAGGTCCTCGGTCTGGAGGAGGTGGGTGTCGAGGACGACTTCTTCGCGCTGGGTGGTCACTCGTTGCTGGCGACGCGGTTGGTGAGCCGCGTGCGGGCGGTGCTGGGTGTGGAAGTGGCGCTGCGGACGCTATTCGAGGCGTCGACGCCGGCCGGTCTCGCAGCACGGCTCGGTCAGGCGGATACGGCGCGTCCGGCCCTGGTGGCGGGGGCGCGCCCGGAGCGGGTGCCGCTGTCCTACGCGCAGCGCCGCCTGTGGTTCATCAGCCAGTTGGAAGGGCCGAGCGCGACGTACAACATCCCGATCGGCGTGCGGCTGACGGGGGCGCTGGACCAGCACGCGTTGGAAGACGCCCTGCGCGACGTCCTGGAACGGCATGAGGTGCTGCGGACGGTGTTCGCGGTGGCCGACGGAGAGCCGTATCAGCGGATCCTGCCCGTCGAGGAGAGCGGCTTTGCGCTGACGATCACGGATGTGAGCGCGGAGGGCCTGGACGCAGCAGTGGCGGAGGCCTCGCAGTACGCCTTCGACCTGAGCACGGAAATCCCCTTCCAGGCCTGCCTGTTCACTCTGGGAGCGGATGTACACGTCCTGACTGTCGTGGTGCATCACATTGCCAGTGATGGGTGGTCGTCTGCTCCGTTGGAGCGGGATCTGACGTCTGCTTATGCGGCGCGGTGTGCGGGGCGGGCTCCTGAGTGGGGTCCGTTGCCGGTGCAGTACGCCGACTATGCGTTGTGGCAGCGGGAGATGCTCGGGTCCGAGGAGGATCCGGAGAGTGTGT
>NZ_JAKEIO010000262.1 GCF_021474405.1 [Streptosporangium] indianense | reverse complement strand
GGGTGAGGGAGTGGGTCCGGGGCGGGGGGATGCGGCTGGTTCCGGGCCAGGGTTGGCATTCATCACCGATGGTGCGGAGTATCTCGAACGCCACTGTCCGGCGCTGGCCAGGAACCCGGCGATGGCCTCACTACGGGAGCTGGCGGGCGTCTGGCGCCCGGGGCGCTCCGCCGCTGTCGCGCCGGAGGAACAGCCACAGCGACGTGAGCAGCACCGTGCACAGGCACCAGCTGCCCGCCACGTCCAGGGGCCAGTGGTAGCCGCGGCGGACCAGGCCGTAGCTCGCGGCGAGGACCAGGGCGGCGCAGAGGGTGATCAGGGTGCGGCGGGCCAGGGGGGTGCGGAGCCAAGGCAGCAGGAGCAGGGTCGCGGAGCCGTAGGCGACGGCGGCGGTGGCGGTGTGGCCCGAGGGGTAGTAGCCGGTGCCGGGCGGTTCGGCCGGGGTGCCCGGGCGGGCCATGAGCGCCTTCAGGGGGACGATCAGCGCCGGGACCAGGACCATGAGCAGGGCGGCGGCGACGACGGGCAGCCACCAGCGGTCCGTGCCGGCGCGCCGGCGGCGAACGGCGACGTACCCGAGTGCGAGGGCGAGGAGCGGGATCGCGGCCTGGACGTTGCCCAGATCGGCGAGGAGCTCGGAGCAGCGGTCCGGGTTCACCAGGACGCGGCTGAGGCGTTCGTCGAGCCCGACCAGCGGACCGTGGGCTGCGACCTGCCAGGTGATCAGGCCGAACAGGGCCGCCGGAACGGCGAGCAGGAGTGCGACGGGGCCCGGGAGGACGGCGCGGCCCCGGTTCGCGGAGATCGGCATGGGGCACAGCCTGGCACGAGCACGCACATCCGCTCGCGGCCCCTCGGGGGGATCACGTGAACCGCACGCGCGGTGTCGCTCAGGGGGAAGCAAAGGGGAAGACGGCGGCCCCGGGCCACGGGGGCGAGTGAAGGGGGAAGACGGCCGCCCCGGAACAGGGGGGGGAGTTCCGGGGCGGCCGTCAGGACCGGAACGTCGCGCGCCCCGGGGGGTTTGGGGCGGCGACCGTCCGATCGGTGAGGAGATCCAGAGCCTCAGGCTCCGGTTGTGTGCGCGAGGGCACGACCAGGTCGAAGCTGGGGAGGCCCCGGCCTGATGTCACCCACAGTCCCCTGCGGGCGGGGTGTATCTCTCATCTGGGTAGAACCTACGGCAGGGGCGGGGCGCAGGACAGACCGTTGGGCCGCCTGCCATGCACCTCGCACACCTTCTTCACACGCTCTGCCGCCGACCGCCCCGGTAGCGGAACCGGGGCGGGGCGGCTGCCCGGACGGCGGCCCGGACACGCGTGCCGAGGGCTCAGATGCGGGAGAACGCCTGCTCGATGATGTCGAGGCCCTCGTTGAGCAGGTCCTCGCCGATCACCAGCGGGGGCAGGAAGCGGAGCACGTTGCCGTAGGTGCCACAGGTCAGGACCAGCAGGCCCTCGGCGTGGCACGCCTTGGCGAGCGCGGCGGTCGCCTCCGGGTTCGGCTCCTTGGTGGTGCGGTCCTTGACCAGCTCGATGGCGATCATGGCGCCCCGGCCGCGGATGTCGCCGATGACGTCGAACTTCTCGGCCATGGCACCGAGGCGGGCCTTCATGATCGCCTCGATGTTCTTCGCCTTGGCGTTGAGGTCCAGCTCCTTCATCGTCTCGATCGAGCCGAGCGCACCGGCGCAGGCGACCGGGTTGCCGCCGTAGGTGCCGCCCAGGCCGCCGGCGTGCGCGGCGTCCATGATCTCGGCGCGCCCGGTGACGGCCGCGAGCGGCAGACCGCCCGCGATGCCCTTGGCCGTGGTGATGAGGTCCGGGACGATGCCCTCGTCCTCACAGGCGAACCACTGGCCCGTACGGCAGAAGCCGGACTGGATCTCGTCGGCGACGAAGACGATGCCGTTGTCCTGGGCGAACTTGCTGATCGCCGGCAGGAAGCCCTTGGCCGGCTCGATGAAGCCGCCCTCGCCGAGCACCGGCTCGATGATGATCGCGGCGACGTTCTCGGCGCCGACCTGCTTGCTGATCTGGTCGATGGCCTGCGCGGCGGCCTCCGGGCCGGCGTTCTCGGGCCCGGTCGGCCAGCGGTAGCCGTACGCCACCGGCACGCGGTACACCTCGGGCGCGAACGGGCCGAAGCCGTGCTTGTACGGCATGTTCTTCGCCGTCAGCGCCATCGTCAGGTTGGTGCGGCCGTGGTAGCCGTGGTCGAACACCACGACGGCCTGGCGCTTGGTGTAAGCGCGGGCGATCTTGACGGCGTTCTCGACGGCCTCGGCGCCGGAGTTGAACAGGGCGCTCTTCTTGGCGTGGTCACCGGGGGTCAGCTCGGCGAGGGCCTCGGCGACCTCGACGTACCCCTCGTAGGGCGTGACCATGAAACAGGTGTGGGTGAAGTCGGCGAGCTGCGCCGACGCCCGGCGTACGACGGCCTCGGCGGATGCGCCCACGGACGTCACGGCGATGCCCGAACCGAAGTCGATCAGCCGGTTGCCGTCGACGTCCTCGATGATCCCGCCACCGGCACGCGCCGTGAACACGGGCAGCACGGACCCCACGCCCTGCGCGACCGCGGCGGTACGGCGGGCCTGCAGCTCCTGCGACTTCGGGCCGGGGATGGCGGTGACGACGCGGCGCTCCTGCGGAAGTGCGGTCATGCGGGGCTCCTGGGGTGGTGCGGATGGTCTTTGCGGACGCTCGGGATTCTTTTCTCGCAGGCTAGGGCGGGGGAGGAGGGGTG
>NZ_JAKEIO010000261.1 GCF_021474405.1 [Streptosporangium] indianense | reverse complement strand
TTATGTTTATACGAGCCCGGATCTCGTCCGCGCACCCGAGACCCCGGGCCTGGGAGTCGGCCGGCCCCGCCGTCCCCCTCACCTGGTCGGCCGACTCCCAGGCCTGGGAGCTGGGCTGCGCTCACGACTACGTCATCGCCAGGCCGCCCGGGCAGGTGGCGCCGCCTCCCGTCCCGCAGGACGCGGGCGTCTGGGCCGCATCGCAGAACGCGGTGCACGGCGGCGAGACGCTCGTGGAGCTGACGGTGCAGGGGCGGACCGACACGGCCGTCGTGCTGGAGGCGCTGCGCGTGCGCGTGCTGGGGCGGACGGCCCCGGCGCAGGGCAACGCCTACGCCATGGACCGGGGCTGCGGCGGTTCGATCACCCCGCGCTCCTTCGACGTGAACCTGGACAAGGACCGTCCCCTCGCCCGCGCGGTCGCCGGGAGCGACGCGGGTACGCCGATCCCGGCGGTGCGCATGCCCTACCGGGTGTCGGCCCGGGACCCCGAGGTGCTGCTGGTCAACGCCCGGACCCAGGCGTGCGACTGCCGCTGGTACCTGGAGCTGGACTGGTCCTCCCAGGGCCGCAGTGGCACGGTCCGGATCGACGACGACGGCCGCCCGTTCCGGACCAGCGGCATCAAGGGCCTGCCCCGCTATGTGTACGACACCTCCGCGCGCGCCTGGACGCCCTACAGCTGAGGGACCTCTAGAACCGCGGCACGTTGCGCAGGTTGGAGCGGGCCATCTGCAGCATGCGGCCGACCCCGCCGTCCAGCACGATCTTCGAGGCCGACAGGGCGAACCCGGTCACCATCTCGGCCTTGATCTTCGGCGGGATGGACAGCGCGTTGGGATCGGTGACCACGTCGACGAGGGCCGGCCCCTTGTGCTTGAACGCGTCCCTCAGGGCCCCGGGGAGATCCTTGGGCTTCTCGACGCGCACCCCGTACGCCCCGCAGGCACGGGCGACGGCGGCGAAGTCGGGGTTCTTGTTGGCGGTGCCGTACGACGGGAGACCGGCGACCAGCATCTCCAACTCGACCATGCCGAGGGAGGAGTTGTTGAACAGGACGACCTTCACGGGCAGGTCGTACTGGACCAGCGTGAGGAAGTCGCCCATCAGCATGGAGAAGCCGCCGTCGCCGGACATCGACACGACCTGCCGTTTGCGGTCGGTGAACTGCGCGCCGATCGCCATGGGCAGGGCGTTGGCCATCGAGCCGTGGGAGAAGGATCCGATGACGCGGCGACGGCCGTTGGGTGAGATGTAGCGGGCGGCCCAGACGTTGCACATGCCGGTGTCCACGGTGAACACGGCATCGTCGGAGGCCACTTCGTCTAGCACGGACGCCACGTACTCGGGGTGGATCGGCGTGTGCTTCTCCACCTTGCGGGTGTACGCCTTGACCACGCCCTCCAGCGCGTCCGCGTGCTTCTTCAGCATCCGGTCGAGGAAGCGCCGGTTCTTCTTCTCCCGCACCCGCGGGATCAGGCAGCGCAGTGTCTCCCGCACGTCGCCCCACACCGCGAGGTCCAGTTTCGAGCGGCGGCCGAGGTTCTCGGGCCGGACGTCGACCTGGGCGATCTTGACATCGTCGGGGAGGAAGGCGTTGTAGGGGAAGTCGGTGCCGAGCAGGATCAGCAGGTCACACTCGTGGGTGGCCTCGTAGGCGGCGCCGTATCCGAGCAGTCCGCTCATACCGACGTCGAAGGGGTTGTCGTACTGGATCCATTCCTTGCCGCGCAGGGCGTGTCCGACCGGGGACTTGATCTTCCCGGCGAACTCCATGACCTCGGCGTGCGCTCCGGCCGTGCCGCTGCCACAGAAGAGGGTGACCTTGCCGGCCTCGTCGATCATCTCGACGAGCCGGTCGATCTCGGCGTCACCCGGACGGACCGTCGGGCGGGACGTCACGAGGGCGGTCTCGGCGGCCTTCTCCGGGGCGGGCCGGTCGGCGATGTCGCCGGGCAGGGTGACGACGCTGACGCCGCTGCGGCCGACGGCGTTCTGAATGGCGGTCTGCAGCAGCCGCGGCATCTGCTGCGGGCTGGAGATCATCTCGCTGTAGTGGCTGCACTCGGCGAACAGCCGGTCGGGATGGGTCTCCTGGAAGTAACCGAGGCCGATCTCGCTGGAGGGGATGTGCGAGGCGAGGGCGAGGACCGGGGCCATGGAGCGGTGGGCGTCGTAGAGGCCGTTGATGAGGTGGAGGTTACCGGGGCCGCAGGAACCGGCGCAGGCGGCGAGGGAGCCGGTGATCTGCGCCTCGGCACTGGCGGCGAAGGCGGCGCTCTCCTCGTGCCGGACGTGGATCCAGTCGATGGCGGAGTTGCGGCGGACGGCGTCGACGACCGGGTTGAGGCTGTCGCCGACGACGCCGTAGAGACGCTTGACCCCGGCGCGGGTCAGGATGTCGACGAACTGTTCCGCGACGTTCTGTTTGGCCATGGTTCTCGTCTGCCCCTTCGGTCTCCTGGGATCCCTCCGGGTTCCATCAAGTCACACGGCTCGCGCTCACGCCTCCCACACCGCGGCGGCCGTACGGTCGTCCGCATAACCCTTGACCCGCACCTGGGAGTCGGCGAGGAACGCGGCGAGGCCGGGCGGATCGGGACGGGACCACCGCTCGGCGAGGTACTCGCCCAGTTCGGGCTCGCCGCGCAGGGGGTCGGCGAGGCCGCCGCTGCACATCAGGAGCGTGTCACCCGGGCGGGCGACGGACGTCCGGAAGCGGAAGGGCTCGCGGGGCGGCTCCGGGGCCGGTTCGTAGGGGCTGGGGGGAG
>NZ_JAKEIO010000260.1 GCF_021474405.1 [Streptosporangium] indianense | reverse complement strand
TTTCACGGTGCCGCCGCACGGGGGGACACGGCCGAACATGCCGCGCCAGCGGCCGCCGGAGCCGCGGTGAGGCGGTCGGGGTGCGTGGTGCTCGGCGTTGGTGCTGGGGCGGTGCGTGCGCAACCCGGCGGGGCGGGGCGCTCGGCGTTCCTGCTGGGGCCGGGTGCGTCCGCAGCCCGGCGGAGCGGGGCGCCGCTGCGCCCACCCTCCCCCAAGCTCTCGGCTTCGCTCGAACAGGGGCCCCCATCGCCCCCAGTGGCAGGCACGCCCGCAGCCGGGCGGGACGGGTGCCGCAGCTGAGCGGCGCACAGCGTGAGGCCCTCGGGGGTCCAGCACGGCACGTGGCCGTGGGTGCGGATGACGTCCTGGCCGTTGCCGCGGGCCAGGTACGTGAGGAAGCTGGAGGCCAGGGAGTCGGCCGGGGGGCGGCCGTAGGTGTAGGCGTATTCGATCTCCCGGTAGGGATAGGCGCTCGTGCCGTGTTCGATGGCGTCGACGGAGGGCGGGTCGCCGTCCAGGCGCAGCGCGTGCAGACCCTTCGCTCGGGTGGCGAGGTTCAGTTCGCTGTAGCCGACGGCGCCGGGCAGGCGGGCGACCGTCGCCAGGACCTGCTCGGTCGAGTCGAGTTCGCAGCGCAGGACGGTCGCCGTGGGGTCGTCCTTGTGGACGCAGTCGACGGAGGAGTTGGCGATCTCGCCCCGGCCCAGCACCCGGCGCTGGAAGACCTGTCTCGTGCCGGAGTTGGCGTCCCGGCTGACGAGGCGCACGGGCAGGTCCGGGCCGCCGAGCCGGCGCCAGTTGCGGATCTCGCCCCGGTACAGGCGCCGGACGTCGTCGGTGGACAGGTTCGTCAGCTTCACGTCGTCGTCGACCACGAGCGCGAAGACGGACACCGCCACCCGGTTCTCGCGCAGGTCGGGCAGACCGGCCGGCTTGGGGCCGTCCGAGAGGGCCACGAGCGACGGGGAGCCCGTGGAGTCCCGTTTCGCCCGGTCGCCGGCGGCCGTGAGCTCGCGGATGCCGGCCGTGGAACCGTGGGCGTCCACGTCGATGACGGGATCGCCGCCGCAGTCCCGCTCGTACTTCGCGGCCACCTCGCGCAGGACGGGCGCGAACGCGGTGGAGCCGGTGAGGGTGAGGGTGCCGCTCGCGCAGCCGATCGGGGGCGGGGTGTCGTCCTGGGCGACGACGATCGCCGCCAGGGTGACCACGCTCGCCGTGAGAGCGATGGTGATCAGCCGCGCGGCCCGGCTGAACAACGGCGGCTTGTCGTCCGGTGTGGCGCTGCGGTTGGGGTGCACCTCGCCGTCGCGCAGCCCGCCGACGAGCCGGATGTCGTCCCCGACGTCGCCGCCGGAGAGAAGGACGAGCAGCTTGAAGTGGTCGCCGCGGTTGAGCGGGACGCGTGGGATGCGCAGGGTGTTGCCGTCGTAGGCGAATCCGCGGGCCGCGGTGAAGTGGTCCATGAGGTGGTCGGTGTCCGACGGCTGGGTGACCGAGACACCGCGGACCGTACGGCCCGCGAACACTGCGGTCAGACCGTGGACTTCGGGTCCGGTGTAGTCGTCGCGGTCGATGCCCTGCGAGCCGTCGTTCTCGATGCGCAGCAGGACCAGGGTCGCGTCGGACATGCCGGGAGCCTCGTCGAACAGGCCGAGGCGGCGGTTGGCGCGGCCCGAGCGCACGTCGTCGCCGATGGGGTTGTCCATCTGCACCCGGTAGCCGACCCGTTTGCGGCGCGGTACGCGGCGTTCGTACCAGACCATCACGCCCGAGGCGATGATGCCGAGGAGGGCCGTGGCCACGGCCACGAGGTTCTCCGCGCTCAACCACTCCACCGTGGGTGCCCCCGCCGCCGCCCGGACCATTCGATCGTCCGTCACCGTACGGCCGTACGAGCGCCCAGCCGGATGTCGTCGGCCGGAATTCGCCGGACGTTCAACCACCAGGTGACCGATGGCGGTTGGTCACTGCTTCGTGTAGGTCAGCCGTTCGCCGCTGCTGGTGTTCACGCGCTGGAGCGTGCCGTCGGACAGGAGGGTCACCTCCGTGGCCGCGCCCGGGGTGCAGGCGGTGCGGGGCTGCCCGACCTTGACGGTGGACGGGCCGATGCTCAGCGTGCCGCCGGCCCCGGGTGCCGCGGTCAGCCGGCCCTCGAAGACGCAGTGGTAGGTGCCGCCGCCCTTGGTCGGGCCGTCGGCCACGAGGGACAGGACCGTGTCGCCGGGTTCGCCCTGCTGGAGGGTGAGCGAACGGCTGTGCTCGCCGTCGGCGTTGTCGATGGTCGTGGTCCAGGTGCCGAGGTAGCCGGCCGGGATCGTGCCGTCCGCCGGTGAGGGGGAGGTGTCCGCCTGCGAGGTCGTCGGGGAGGGACCGGGCGTGGTCGGGGTCGGGCCCGTGCTCTGTGTGCCGCCGCGTCCGTCGTCGGCCCGGTCCTCGCCGCCCTGCATCAGGGCGTACACCGACCCGCCCGCGGCGAGTGCCACGACCAGGGCGATCACGACGAGCAGCGCGGTGGACCGGCCGTCCCGGCGCGCCGGCTGGGGCTGCGGGGGGCCGTACGGCGGGGTCGTGCCGTAGGGCGGCGGGCCGTAGGGCGGGGTGGAGCCGAGGCCGCCGTAGGCGGAGTGGGGCGCGGGTACGGCCGGGGTGCCGGGCTGCGGGTGCTGCTGGGGGTAGCCGTACGCCGGGTACGGGGGCGCGGGCGTTCCGGGTGGCGAGTAGGGCGGGGCGCCCGCTGCCCGAGGCTGGTGGGACGCGGGAGCTGCGCTCTGCCCCGCGGCGATGGTGGGCAGATGGTTCAGGGGCGGGCCC
>NZ_JAKEIO010000259.1 GCF_021474405.1 [Streptosporangium] indianense | reverse complement strand
CGGGCGGCGGGCCGCGCCCGGGGGGGGGGGGTGGGGGGGGCGCGCGGGGCGGCCCCCGGCGGGGGGCCCCGGGGGCGCGGGGGCGCCGCCGGGCCCGTGTTCCCCCGGGTCCCCGCGGCCCCCCACGCCGCGCAGTGTCGCCCTTGAGCGCCTCGCCTACACCATCGCCGCGCCTGTGCTGGCCGTGGCCCCGAACCTCTACCCCGACAGCCCCGTCAACTCCGTGGTGCAGCTGGCCGGCGCCGCCGGGATCGGCGGCATCTTCCTCGCCGCCAAGAGCGATGAGACCGGCGCCGGACGCAAGATTCTGCGCTGGACACCGCTGGTCCTGGCTGCCGCCGTCGACGTCGCCGCCGGGCACACCACCAGCTGGGGCCGGTACTGGCTGGACGGACTGCTCGCCGCCGGATGGGCGGCGTCCGGCTCCTTCGTGCTGCCGTTCTCCCAGCACACCCGCCGCCGTCACCGCCCCGCGCTCGCCGCCCCGGCCCCGCAGCCGGCGCCCGCCCAGGCCGCGGAGCCGACCGTGGCGCAGCCGGACGACGGAGCCGACCAGCTCACCCGCGAGGCGCGGATGCTGTGGGAGCGCGCCGGAATGCCCGCCCGCACCCACGTCGTCAAGGCCACCCGGCACACCGCCATGCGGCACGACCTCACCCTGCTGCTGCGTGCCTCGGAGACCGGGCGGCCGATCACCGGCCTCTCCCCCGAGATCGTCGGAGCCGCATTCGGCGTGTCCGCGGCCGACGTCACCCTCAAGGACGTCGCCATCCAGCCCGGCCGCCAGGGCGGACCCGGCTGGATGGAGGCCCTCATCACCCCGGAGGCCCACGCCCGGCGGCGCACCAAACCGACCGACCAGGAGCGCTGGATCGACCGGGTCGCCGGCCCCAAGGGCGGCGCCCCCGGCTCCGAGCTGGTCCACAAGACCCGCGACAACGAGCGCGGCGTGACCTTCTACCGGGCGAAGATGAGCGACTCCACCGAGTCCCCGCGCATCGACCTGCCCAAGGTCTGCCGTGCCCTGGACCTGCCCGAGGACGACTCCTGCGTGTTCGTCCTCATCGACGGCTCGGAGTTCCTGATCAGCGCGTTCGACACCCCGCCGCTGTCCGCGATCTTCCCCGCCACCCGCGAGCTGCTCACCCCCGACGCCAAGGGCATGTACGTGTGCGGGTTCACCATCACCGGCCAGCCGGTGAAGACCATGGTGTACCAGCACGACAAGAACGCCCCCACCCACGGCCTCACCCTCGGGGTGTCCCGCTCCGGCAAGACGCAGTTCTTCGCGATCAACATGGCCGCCCAGTCCCTCGACGGCCAGGTGGTGTGGCTGTCCACCGTCCGCAAGGACGAAAAGACCACCGTGCTCGGGAAGTACATCGACCGGCAGGGCTCGAACGCCCTGTGGATGGCCCGCTCCTTGCGGGCGGCGAAGGCGCTGTGCGAGATCCGGGCGGAGATGCCCTGGCCGCACGACGGCCAGCCGCACGACTACAAGCCGGGCGACACGCGCTGCCCCTACCGGCAGCTCAACGTGTACGCGGATGAGTTCATGACCGCCGCCCAGGACTCCGACTTCGGCGAGTTCATCCAGAAGGACGGCGAGGACCTCACGGTCACCGGACTGAAGTACGGCATCGGCTTCAACCCGGCCGGCCAGTCGCCGTTCGCGCACAACGGCTTCTCCACGGAGATGAAGGACAACCTGCGGCAGAACAGCCGCCCGGTCATCTTCAACATGGGTTCGCCCGGCGCCACCCGCAAGGCGGCGGAGGGCACCATGGAGAACGCCTACGACGTGCCGACCATCCCGGCCCGCTACTCCCGCAGCGAAGGCTCCGCGATCGAGCGGGCCATGCGCGGCGAGGCCGACCCCGAGAACGGCGTCTCCACGGGCGGCGTCGCGGTCATCGTCCTCGACAACGGCCGCGCCGTCCTCATGCGGTCGCTGTACGCCGACTTCGACACCGACCTGTCCAACCTGTTCCCCGACAAGGTCAACGGGCTCACCGACTACGAGGTCAGCGAGCTGGACAAGCGCGGCCTGTGGTTCGACTGGAACGAGCCCGTGCGGCCCGGCGAGTTCTGGCCCGAGCCCGACGAGTACGACGAGGGCGAGGGCCGCTCCCACCGGCGCGGCGGCGGCAAGGGCGGAGGCGGGCGCGGCTCAAAGAGCGGCAACCGCCGCTCCGAGCAGGTCGCCTCGCCCCGCCAGGCGCTGGAGGCCATCAAGAGCCTCACCGACGCCTGATCACACCCACCCATCCGCGGGGCCAGCCTGCCCGGCCGGCCCCACCCGACCCCTTGTGAAGGAGCACCACCACCGTGGCCCTGTCCATCTCCGCCGCCGTGCTGCTGGGCATCATCGTCGTCGTCCTGGTCAAGGGCGGCTACGTCCGCGTCGGCTCCGCGCTGGCCTGCGCGCTGTTCGGCTTCACCCTCGCCGCGACCGGCCTGGCCCCGACCATCAACAGCGGCCTCGCCTCGCTCGCCGGGCTGATCTCCAGCCTCTGACTACGCCTCCGTCCACGGCGGGTCAGGGGTGTAGTTGAGCCCGTCGCAGAAACGGCAGTCCCACTCTGAGGGCACCTCCCACTTGTCGACCCAGAAGCCGACCTGCTTGCCAACGAAGAAGTTGTCCCCGCCGCACCACCCGCACTCGAAGACGAACTCCACTCCCTCCCCTTCCCCGCGCCTGATGGTCCGAGGATGCCCGGACACGGGTTCGCCGACACCCGAACGCCCACTCCCTCGCTACACAACGCCGAAGGCGCCGCCGGGAACACCAATCCCGGCGGCGCCTTCGGCGTCCCCTGCCTGGAGTCCCGATGTCCCATGCCTCGCTCTCCTCCGCCGTAGACCACCCCACCCCTGTCTCTTATACACATCACGCTGCCGACGACACCTGTT
>NZ_JAKEIO010000258.1 GCF_021474405.1 [Streptosporangium] indianense | reverse complement strand
GGGGCGAGCCGTGTCCGGTGCCGGGGTGTGCCGGTGGGGCGTGGGATCGGCGCCACGTGTGCGCTGTGCGGTGTGCGGTGGGGTCGGCCGGGCCCGCCCGCCCCCGGCACCCGCCGGGGGCGGCGTCGAGTGTCAGTGGGGCGTGGCAGGATCGGGGGCGTGGCAGAGACAGCATCGAAGACGACCGACCAGACCTCCGGCGGCAGCCGGCCGCGACTGATGCTCATGGACGGGCACTCGCTGGCCTACCGCGCGTTCTTCGCGCTGCCCGCGGAGAACTTCACCACCGCGACGGGCCAGCCGACGAACGCGATCTACGGCTTCGCGTCGATGCTGGCCAACACGCTGCGCGACGAGGCGCCCACGCACTTCGCGGTCGCCTTCGACGTCTCCCGCAAGACCTGGCGGTCCCAGGAGTTCACGGAGTACAAGGCGAACCGCTCCAAGACCCCGGACGAGTTCAAGGGTCAGGTCGAGCTGATCGGCGAGCTCCTGGACGCGATGGGCGCCCAGCGCTTCGCGGTGGACGGCTTCGAGGCCGACGACGTCATCGCCACGCTCGCCACCCAGGCCGAGGCCGAGGGCTTCGAGGTGCTGATCGTCACCGGCGACCGGGACTCCTTCCAGCTGGTCAGCGAGCACACCACGGTGCTGTACCCGACCAAGGGCGTCTCCGAGCTGACCCGCTTCACCCCGGAGAAGGTATTCGAGAAGTACGGATTGACGCCCGCGCAGTACCCCGACTTCGCGGCCCTGCGCGGCGACCCCTCCGACAACCTCCCCGGCATCCCCGGCGTCGGTGAGAAGACCGCCGCGAAGTGGATCAACCAGTTCGGCTCGTTCGCGGAGCTCGTCGAGCGCGTGGAGGAGGTCAAGGGCAAGGCCGGCCAGAACCTGCGCGACCACCTGGAGTCCGTCAAGCTCAACCGCCGGCTCACCGAGCTGGAGCGGCAGGTGGAGCTGCCCAAGGGGGTCACCGACCTGGAGCGGGCGGCCTACGACCGCAAGGCCGTCGCTATGATCCTGGACACCCTGGAGATCCGTAACCCGTCGCTGCGCGAGCGGCTCTTCGCGGTCGACCCCGGCGCCGAGGAGGCCGAGACCACCCCGGTCAGCGCCGAGGGCGTGGAGCTGGACGGCACGGTGCTCGGCACCGGCGAGCTGTCCGCCTGGCTCACCGAGCACGGCACACAGCCCCTCGGCATCGCCACGGTCGACACCTGGGCGCTCGGCACCGGCTCGGTCGCCGAGGTCGCCCTCGCCGCGCCGGAGGGCCCCGCCGCCTGGTTCGACCCCGCCGAGCTCGACGAGGCCGACGAGCGGGCCTTCGCGGCCTGGCTCGCCGACGCCGAGCGGCCCAAGGTCCTTCACAACGCCAAGGGCGCCATGCGCGTCTTCGCCGAGCACGGCTGGAGCGTCGAGGGCGTCACCATGGACACGGCCCTGGCCGCGTACCTGGTCAAGCCGGGCCGCCGCTCCTTCGACCTGGACGCGCTGTCCCTGGAGTACCTGCACCGCGAGCTGACCCCGGCCGCCGCGGCCGACGGCCAGCTCGCCTTCGGGGCGGACGACGGCGCGGAGGCCGAGGCCCTGATGATCCAGGCCCGCGCCGTCCTCGACCTGGGGCAGGCCTTCGAGAGCCGCCTGGAGGAGGTCGGCGCCGCCGACCTGCTGCGCGACATGGAGCTGCCCACGTCCGCCCTGCTCGCCCGGATGGAGCGGCACGGCATCGCGGCCGACCGGTCCCACCTGGAGGCCATGGAGCAGATGTTCGCCGGCGCGGTCCAGCAGGCGGTCAAGGAGGCCCATGCGGCAGCCGGGCACGAGTTCAACCTGGGCTCGCCCAAGCAGCTCCAGGAGGTTCTCTTCGGTGAGCTGGCGCTGCCCAAGACCAAGCGCACCAAGACCGGCTACACCACGGACGCCGACGCCCTCGCCTGGCTCGCCACGCAGACGGACAACGAACTGCCGGTGATCATGCTCCGTCACCGCGAGCAGGCCAAGCTGCGCGTCACCGTCGAGGGCCTGATCAAGACGATCGCCGCGGACGGCCGCATTCACACCACCTTCAACCAGACGGTCGCCGCCACCGGCCGCCTGTCCTCGACCGACCCGAACCTGCAGAACATCCCGGTCCGCACCGACGAGGGCCGCGCCATCCGCCGCGGGTTCGTCGTCGGCGAGGGCTTCGAGTCCCTCATGACGGCCGACTACAGCCAGATCGAGCTGCGGGTGATGGCGCACCTCTCCGAGGACGAGGGCCTCATCGAGGCGTTCACCTCCGGCGAGGACCTGCACACCACGGCCGCCTCCCAGGTCTTCGCCGTCGAGCCGGACGCGGTGGACGCCGAGATGCGCCGCAAGATCAAGGCCATGTCGTACGGCCTGGCCTACGGACTGTCCGCGTTCGGCCTCTCCCAGCAGCTGAACATCGAGGCGGCGGAGGCCCGCGCCCTGATGGACGCGTACTTCGAGCGGTTCGGCGGCGTACGGGACTATCTGCGCCGGGCGGTCGACGAGGCCCGGGCGACGGGCTACACGGCGACGCTCTTCGGTCGCCGCCGCTACCTCCCCGACCTGAACAGCGACAACCGCCAGCGCCGCGAGGCCGCTGAGCGGATGGCCCTCAACGCGCCCATCCAGGGCACCGCGGCCGACATCGTCAAGATCGCCATGCTGAAGGTCGACGACGCCCTGAGGGACGCCGGGCTCGCCTCCCGCATGCTCCTCCAGGTCCACGACGAAATCGTGCTGGAGATCGCCCCCGGAGAGCGGTCCGCCGCCGAGGAACTGGTCCGCAGGGAGATGGCGAACGCTGTCGACCTCCGCGTCCCCCTGGGCGTCTCGGTGGGCTCGGGCCCGGACTGGGAGTCGGCAGCGCACTAGCCCGCAGGGCGGATCGGGCGCGGTGACCCGGGTGGGCGGGGTGTTCCCCCTCGGCCCGGGTCCCGCCTCGGCAGGGACCCCGCAGTTCTGCCCGGTCCGCGCCCAGGGGTCTCGCCCCGGCCGGTGCATTGG
>NZ_JAKEIO010000257.1 GCF_021474405.1 [Streptosporangium] indianense | reverse complement strand
GGGGTGGTGCGGGGGGATCGGGGGGAGGTCGCCCGTCGTTTCGTACGACGACAGCATGTCGATGCGGCGGATGTGACGTTCGTCACCGGAGAACGGCGTGGCGAGGAAGGTCTCCACGAACTTCGTGGCCTCGTCCTGCGTGTGCATGCGCGCGCCCACCGCGACGACGTTCGCGTTGTTGTGCTGGCGACCCAGGGACGCCGTCTCCTCGCTCCAGGCGAGGGCCGCTCGGACGCCCTTGACCTTGTTCGCGGCGATCTGCTCGCCGTTTCCCGAGCCGCCGATGACGACGCCGAGGGCGTCGGGGTCCGCGGCCGTGCGCTCCGCCGCACGGAGGCAGAACGGCGGGTAGTCGTCCTGGGCGTCGTAGAGGTGCGGGCCGCAGTCGACGGGGTCGTGACCCGCCGCCTTCAGCCACTCGACGAGGTGGTTCTTGAGTTCGTAGCCCGCATGGTCCGAGCCGAGGTACACGCGCATGGGATGAGTGTGACACGGGTGTTTCGGGGAAGGCGCGCCGGGTGGCGCTCACAGAAACCTGAGGCGAATGTGAGCCCGATTACGGAACCTCAGGAAAACCTCAAGTAACAATCTGGATTCAAAGGTTCTCCTATTCGTTCGCCTCCGATTCACTGGACCGGCTCGTACACCGCTCGTACGGGCCACCCGTACACCGTCATGCCCCGACACACCCCGTTCGTGCGGCTCGGGCGGTTCGTACGGAAGTACAGCTCCCCGGCGCAAAGGAAATCCGTTCCATGACCTCGCAGCCGACTCTGAACAAGACCGGAAACGACCCCGGAGGGCCCGGAGAACCCGGAGCCGAGGGCTCCGGGCTGCAGGCCGGACTCAAGAACCGGCATCTTTCGATGATCGCCATCGGCGGTGTCATCGGCGCCGGCCTCTTCGTGGGGTCCAGCTCCGGTATCGCCACCGCCGGTCCCGGCATCCTGCTGTCCTACGCCCTCGTCGGCACGCTCGTGGTGCTGGTGATGCGGATGCTCGGCGAGATGTCGGCCGCCAACCCCACCTCGGGTTCCTTCTCCGCGCACGCCGACCGCGCCCTCGGATCCTGGGCCGGGTTCTCCATCGGCTGGCTCTACTGGTTCTTCTGGGTCGTCGTACTGGCGGTCGAGGCGACCGCCGGTGCGGTGATCCTGGAGGGCTGGATACCGGCCGTGCCGCAGTGGGGCTGGGCCCTGATCGTGATGCTGGTGCTGACCGCGACCAACCTGGTCTCCGTCGGCTCCTACGGTGAGTTCGAGTTCTGGTTCGCGGGCATCAAGGTCGTCGCGATCGCCGCGTTCATCGTCATCGGCGGACTGGCCGTGTTCGGCCTGCTCCCGGGCGTGGACAGCGAGCAGGCCGGGATCAGCAACCTCACCGCGCACGGCGGCTTCCTGCCCAACGGGGCCGGCGCCATCCTCACCGGTGTGCTGCTCGTCGTCTTCTCCTTCATGGGCAGCGAGATCGCCACCCTGGCCGCCGGCGAGTCCGAGAACCCGCGGCAGGCCGTCACCAAGGCCACCAACAGCATCATCTGGCGTGTCGCCGTCTTCTACCTCGGCTCGATCGCCGTCGTCGTGTGCCTGCTGCCGTGGGACAGCAAGTCCATCGCCAAGGACGGCTCCTACGTCGCCGCGCTGGACTCCCTCGGCATCGCGCACGCCGGTCAGATCATGAACTTCATCGTGCTGACCTCGGTGCTGTCCTGCCTGAACTCCGGCCTCTACACGGCCTCCCGCATGGCCTTCTCCCTCGGCCAGCGCGGTGACGCGCCTAAGGCGTTCGCCCGCACGACCTCCAACGGCGTGCCGCGCACGGCGATCCTCGCCTCGGTCGCCTTCGGCTTCGTCGCCGTCTTCTTCAACTACAAGTTCCCGGACTCCGTCTTCCTCTTCCTCGTGAACTCCAGTGGCGCGGTCGCCCTGTTCGTGTGGCTGGTGATCTGCTTCTCCCAGCTGCGCATGCGGAAGATCATCAAGGCTGAGGCGCCCGAGAAGCTCGTCGTGAAGATGTGGCTGTACCCGTACCTGACCTGGGCGACTGCCGCGCTGATCGTGTTCATCCTCGGTTACATGCTCACCGACACCGAGCACGACGGGCGTCAGACCATCCTGCTGTCGCTGCTCGTCGCCGCGGTGGTGCTCGTCATCGCCTTCCTGAAGAAGGGGATCCGTGGGGGGCGTCCGGCCGCGGACGCCCAGCAGGTCCAGGGTGAGGAGCGCAGCGAGGTGTCGGCCGGCTGATCCTCCAGCCGCTCGCCGTTCTTCGTGGACGGGGGCCTGTGTTGCGTGCTGTCGCGCGTGCCGCAGGCCTCCGTCTTGTTTGTGTTGCCCCGGCATCCCTGCGGCTGCCGCCTACAGCACCGTGAAACTGTCCCTGACCTTCTCGTAGGTGGCCAGTGCCTGCTCCTCGATCCCTGCCTCGTACCACGTGTTGACCTGGTACGACTTGCCGGTCACGTTGAAGCCGAGCAGGCGGGCGTGCCAGTGGACGCCCTTCAGCGTGAACGTGTACTCCCAGACCACCGCCGGGTGGCCGCGGAACGTCGTCTCCTCCAGTCGGATCTTGCGGTAGTCCTGGCCCTGGTGGGCGTTGCGCTCCGAGGTCTGCCAGGTCTCCAGGAGGTCGCCACGGGCCAGGGACGACTTGCCGACCAGTTCCTGTGAGCCGTCCGGGGAGGTGTAGTGCACCTCCGCGCCCGTCTTCACGTCCCGCCGCCAGCCGTCGGGCGTCGCCCAGGCGAACCCACCGGCCTCCCGGTGCGTGCCGGGCGGCAGGGACTGCGGCCTGGCGGTGCCCTCGACGGTGGGGGCCGGGGTGGTGGCCTTCGCGGAGCCGTCGGTCGGTTCCCCGGTGGTGGGGGGCGCGGACGCCGAGGAGCCCGCGCGGGGGGTTTCGTCCCCGTCGCCGGGTGAGCTCGACGACGTCGCCAGCAGGATGGCGACGACCGTGCCGGCCGTGGCGATGGCGGCCGTCGCGGCGGTGAGCACCGTACGGCGACGGGTGCGGGGGTGGGTGCG
>NZ_JAKEIO010000256.1 GCF_021474405.1 [Streptosporangium] indianense | reverse complement strand
GTCCGGGGCTGGGGCCGGTTCCCCGGATCGGTCCGGGGCTGGGGCCGGTTCGCCGGACGAGTCAGGGGGCGCGTCCGGGGCCACGGCGATCCCGGGGACCGAGCCCGAGGTGTGGGAGGGGCCGGCGGAGGCCGGAGCGCCGGGCTGTTGCCCGGTGGCGGCGGCCCGCGCCGCGTCCGCCAGTGCCCACAGCCGGTGCAGGGTGCGCAGTTCGTCCGGAGTGGCACCGCACACCGTGGCCAGTCGGTGGACGCTGCCGTAGTCCTGCGACACCGACGCGCCCCGGCAGTACCGGTGCAACGTCGAACCGGACAGGCCGGACTTCCTGGCGAGGGCCTCGTAACTCAGTCCGGACCGGCTCTTGAGTGCACGCAGCAGCGCTGCGAACCGCTCCGTCTCAGGGCATGCGGACAACGCCTCTCCCCCCTCGGATTCCCCAACGGACGCTGGTCGGGCGTCTCGTGCCGACACTGTGCCACCAAAGGCGTCCCATGGCCGTCCCAACGGTCGTGGAACGCGCCAGGCAGGCGGTGGGACGACGTCCCGGCATCCCAGCCGGCCCCGCCGTCCTTGCCCCGCCGGGTCCCGCCTTGCCAGCGTCGGGCCGTCCGCACCACCGGCCCCGACCTCCGAGGAGACCAGGCCCATGCGCCTTTCCGCACTCCGGCACACCCGTAGGAACCCGCTGCTCGCGGTGCTCGCCGTCAGCGCCGCGGCCGTCACGGCCCTGGCCGTGCCGAACTCCGCGTCGGCGGCCCCGGCCGCGCCCACCGCGGTGGACTGTGCGTCCGGCCACGTCTGCTTCTGGACCGGCGCCAACTTCACCGGCAGCAAGTGTTCGTGGGATGTCGCCGACCCCGACTGGCAGAGCGGTGCCGTCCGGTGTTCCTGGGCCGCCACGACCAACGTGAAGTCCGTGTGGAACGCCGGCACCAGCAGCTCCAGCGGTGTCGCGTACTACCGGGGCGCCGACTACTCCGACCGTGTCGGCTGCACCCGGCAGCAGCACGGCGGCAACCTGGCCGGTACCTACAAGGTCCGTTCCCACAGGTGGATCTCGGGCAGCTGCGGCTGAACCGGCCCCCGGCACCGAGGCGGTGGCGCGCACGCCCGGTCGGGTGTGCACGCCACCGTGGCATGTCCGCGAGCACGGCGTGTCCGGCTGCGCGGCGGGTTCGGCTGCGTGCGGGGTCAGCCCACGAGGGGCGAACGCGCCTGCGCCTGTTCGTCCGGCAGGGGACGCGTGTCGAGGTAGAACCACTCCGCGTCGGCCGTGGGCCAGGGCGGCGGTTCGGCCGCCGCCCCCGCCGGCGCGGAGACCGGACGCCTCGGCAGCGGCGCCGCCGCCGGAGCCTCGAACGCGGGCCTCTCGGAACCGGCCTGCGACGCCTCCCCCGGCATCAGCAGCTCCACCCGCAGCCCCAGTCCCCGCTGCTGCGCGGTGAACTCCTCGACCTGGTTGCGGCAGGCGTGGTCCAGGTGGGTCACACCGGTCAGGTCGAGGCGGATCCGGGGTTTCCCGGACGCCGCGGCCGCCTCCAGGGCGTCGATCACCTTCGGCAGCCGCAGGAACGTGGCGTTGCCCGCCATGACGACCTTCGCCGTGTCCTGCTCGACGTGCTGGCGGACCACCGTCTGCGACATGCGCAGCGCGGCCAGCACGATCCCCGCGGCGAGACCGAACAGCACGCCCTCCAGCAGCGCGGTCGCCACGATGACCAGCATGGTCAGCGTCATCACCGCGAACTCGCCCTTGTCCTGCCGCCACATCTTCGGGAACTCGGCGGGCCCGAACAGTTTCCAGCCACTGTGCACGAGGACACCGGCCAGCACCGAGATCGGGATCAGCGCGAGCACCTGCGGCAGCAGCAGCGCGAACGCGAGCAGCCACAGGCCGTGCAGGGTCCGGGAGAGCCGGGTCTTGGCCCCGGCCTGGACATTGGCCGAACTGCGCGCCACCACCGCGGTGACGGGGAGCGCGCCGAGGATGCCCGCGACGGTGTTGCCGGCGCCCTGGGCGATCAGCTCGGTGTTGTAGCGGGTGCGGGGACCGCTGTGCATGCGGTCCACGGCCGCGGCCGTGAAGAGGCTCTCCGCGGACGCGATGACCGTGAAGGTGAGGATGGCGGTGATGATCGTCCCGTCGGCGAGTCCCGCGAACTGCTCCGCGCCGGGCACCTGCACCGAGTCGAGCAGGTTGCCCACCTGGAGCGTCTTCACGTCGACGCCGGGCAGCGCGGCGACGACCACGCCGATGCCGACGGCGACCAGGGCGGCAGGGATCTTCCCGGCCGGCCCGGGCACCTTCTTCCAGACGAAGCTGAGCACGATCGTGGCGACGCCGAGCAGCGTGGCGATCATCGCCTGCGGGTTCGTCAGGACGTCGGCCAGCAGGCCGGGGATCCCGGCCATGTTCTCGATGGGGGTGCCGGGGGCCTTGGCGTCGGCCATCGGGTAGGCCTGGCTGAACATCAGCGGTACGCCGATGCCGGCGAGCATGCCCTGGACGACGGCCACGGAGATGGCCTGGAACATCCGGCCGAGGCGTACCAGGCCCAGGACGATCTGGAGGAGGCCGGCGAACAGCACGATCACGCCGAGCATCGCCACGCCGACCTCGGCGACGGTCTCCGCGACCAGCGCGGCGAGACCCGCGGCGGGGCCGCTGACCTGGAGCGTGCTGCCGCGGACCGCGCCGACGACCAGGCCGCCGATCACCCCGGAGATGATCCCGAGCTCGGCGGGGACGCCGGAGGCGACGGCGACGCCGATGCACAGGGGCAGGGCGACGAGGAAGACGACGAGCGAGGCGGTGATGTCGGTGACGAGGTCCCCCTTGGCTCGCCCGGCACCCCCGCCGCCACGGCTCTTCACGCCACTCATCACGGCGCGCATCACCCCACCGACCACACCACCGCCCTCGACGCCCGGACCGCCTGGAGCGCCCGGAGCGCCCGGACCGCCCGGACCATCCGCGACACCCGGCCCCTCGAAGCTGCCCGAACCGCCCGCTGTGCGCGCACGACCGCCGTCCGCGGGCCGGCCGGTCCCCCAGCCCTCGGAACCGCGGGCCCCGCC
>NZ_JAKEIO010000255.1 GCF_021474405.1 [Streptosporangium] indianense | reverse complement strand
GCGGCGGGGAGGGAGTGTGGCGGGAGCGGGCCGGTCTGGCGTTGCGGGAGCGGATGCCGCTGTGGTTGCAGACCAGGTGCGGTCTGGAGCGACGGAGCGTGCTGGCCCTGACGGTGGTGCTCGTCGTGGCGGCGGCCTTCGCCGTGCAGCACTTCTGGACGGGGCGGACGCAGTCCGTGAAGCCGCCGGAGGTGGTGCGGGCCGCCGTGCCGTACGGGGAGCGGCAGGAGAGCGGTCCGGCCGGTGAGCAGCGGAATCCGGGCGCCGCCGGCACGTCCGCCGGGGCCTCGTCCGGGCCGGTGAAGACCGGGGCGGGCGCGGGCGAGATCGTCGTGGACGTCGGGGGCAAGGTCCGGGACCCGGGCATCCACCGGCTGCCGCCCGGCTCACGGGTGGCGGACGCGCTGCACGCGGCGGGCGGGGTGAAACCGGGCACGAACACCGACGGGCTGAACCGCGCGCGGTTCCTGGTCGACGGAGAGCAGGTCATCGTCGGGGCACCGGGTCCCGTCGGCGGGCCGGGGACGGGCGGCACGGCTCCCGGTGGCCCGGCCGGTGCCGCCGGGAGCGCCCCTGGTGCGGCGGCGGGCGGGGCGGCCGTACCGGCGGCTCCGGTCTTCCTCAACACGGCCACCGCCGACCAGCTCGACACCCTGCCCGGCGTCGGTCCGGTGCTGGCGCAGCACATCATCGACTACCGCACCCGGCACGGCGGTTTCCGTTCCGTGGACGAGCTGCGCGAGGTGAACGGCATCGGCGACCGCCGTTTCGCCGACCTGCGCGCCCTCGTACGGCCATGAGGAGCCTCCCCGGCCCGTCCCCACGACCGGACGAGGCCGCTGCCGGTCTGCGTCCAGTCAGGTCGTCCGTGCACGCCTCCTCCGGCACGCGTCTCGGCACGGCCCGGCCACGCCAGGAAGGCCCGACGGACCTGCGGCTCGTGCCGCCCGCCCTCGCGGCCTGGGGCACGTCGGCGCTGGTCCTGGGCGCATCGCCCACGTGGGCGGTGGGCCTGGTGATCGGCTGTCTGGCGGCCGTCGGACTGCTGCCTCTTGCCGGGTGGCACCGGGCCGCTCGCCACCGGGTCGAGGGACACCGGGTCGCGCAGCACCGGGCCGCCGGGCGCCGGGTCGCGGGGCACCAGGCCCGGGGGCACCGGGTCGCCCGGTACCGGGTCGCGTCGTGGCCGCGTGCGACGGTCGCCGCCGTGCTGCTGTGCGTCGCTGCGGCGGCCGTTTCGGCGGGGTTGCACGGTGCGGATCTGCGCCGCGGGCCCGTGCCCGGCCTCGCGCGGGCGTACGCGACGGTGACCGCCGAGGTCGAGGTGACGTCCGACCCGCGGCTCACCCGGCCCAGGGTCAGGGGCGATCACGTGGCTCCGACGGCCGTGCTGATCGACGCCGCCGTGCGGCGCGTCCACGAGGCGGGCGGCACGGCGGTGATCACACGGGCACCGGTGCTGATGATCGTCGACGTGGACCCGGCCCCACCCGGCCGGGCGGCCGCAGGGCGGGGCCGGTCGCCGTGGCTCGGTCTGCTGCCGTCGACGCGGCTGCGGGTCGCGGGGCGGCTGGCGCCCGCCATGACCGGCGGCGACCGGGTGGCGGCGGTCCTGCGGGTGCGGGACGCGGACGAACCACATGTGGTGGGGGAGCCCTCGGGCCCGCAGCGGTTCGCCGGACGGTTGCGTGCCGGGCTGCGCGAGGCGACCGACGGGCTGCCGGCGGACGCCCGGGCGCTGCTGCCGGGTCTGGTGGTCGGGGACACCTCGCGGGTCACACCGGAGCTGGAGGAGGCCTTCAAGGAGACCGACCTCACGCACACCCTGGCCGTGTCCGGGGCAAATTTCACGATTCTGCTCGCGCTGCTCCTGGGGCCGCCGGGTCTTGCGCAGCACGCCGAGCGGCGGGGGCTCGCGCCGCGGCTCGGTATCTCCCTGCGCGGGACGGCGGTGCTCGGGGGCGTGCTCTCACTCGGGTTCGTCGTCGTGTGCAGACCGGACCCGAGCGTGGTGCGGGCCGCGGCCTGCGGAGCGGTGGCACTGCTCGCCCTGGCGACCGGCCGCCGGAGGTCGATGATCCCGGCGCTGGCCACGGCGGTTCTGCTGCTGGTGCTGTACGACCCGTGGCTGGCGCGCAGTTACGGCTTCCTGCTGTCGGTCGTGGCGACCGGTGCGTTGCTCACGCTCGCGCCGCGCTGGAGTGCCGGGCTGCGGCGGCGCGGGGTGCCGGCGAGGTGGGCCGAGGCGCTGGGTGCGGCCGCGGCCGCGCAGGCGCTGTGCGCGCCCGTCGTGGCCGTGCTGTCGGCGCGGGTGAGTGTGGTGGCGGTGCCGTGCAATCTGCTCGCGGAGTTCGCGGTCGCGCCGGCGACCGTGCTGGGGTTCGCGGCACTGGCGACGGCGCCGGTGGCTATGCCCGTGGCCAAGGCGCTGGCGTGGTGCGCGCACTGGCCGGCCTCGTGGATCGCGCGGATCGCCCGGGCCGGGGCGGCGCTGCCGGGCGGCGGAGTGGACTGGCCGGGCAGTTGGACGGGGGCGGCGCTGCTCCTCGCTGTGATCCTGGCCCTGGTGCTCGTGGGGCGGCGGCTGCTCGGGCATCCATGGTGGTGCGGGCTGTGCGCAGTGGTGCTGGCTCTCGTGGTGGTGCAGCCGCCTCCGCTGACCCGGGTGGTCACGGGCTGGCCGCCGCCGGGCTGGCGGCTGGTGATGTGCGACGTGGGGCAGGGCGACGCCCTGGTGCTCGCGGCGGGCGAGGGAGCCGGCGTCGTGGTGGACGCGGGACCCGACCCCCAGCTCGTCGACCACTGCCTGCGCTCACTGGGCATCAGCAGGATCCCGCTGGTCGTGCTCACCCATTTCCACGCCGATCACGTCGCGGGGCTGGCCGGGGTGCTGCGTGGACGGGCGGTGGGCGCGATCGAGACGACGGGCTTCGAGGAACCGGCCGACCAGGCCGCGTTCGTACGGAGGCTGGCGGCGGCGCGGCGGATTCCCGTGACCACGGCAGCGGTCGGGGAGCAGCGGCGGGCCGGGGAGTTGTCGTGGCAGGTGGTCTGGCCGCCCCCGAGCCCACCCCCGGACC
>NZ_JAKEIO010000254.1 GCF_021474405.1 [Streptosporangium] indianense | reverse complement strand
GCCCCGGAGCACGCCCTGCCCCTGCCGGTGCTGGAGCCGGGCGCTGCCTGGCTCGCCCACTGGGCGGCCCTGGTCGCCGACCCGGGCGGCTCCCGTACCCCGGGCGCGGCGGCCTGGCTGCCGCCCGCTCCCGCGCCACCCGTGGAACCCGCCCCGGACATCGCCGGCTCCTCCCCCGAGGACCTGGTGCTGCGCTTCCGTGCGACCGCGTCCCCGGAGGCCTTCCGGCTGGCCGGGCACCTCGCCCTCGCGGTCCCCTCGGTCCCCGTGATGCGCCTCGTGCAGCGCGCCGTGGACCGCGACCCGCGCCCCCAGCACCTCGCCGAGGTGATCCTCAGCGGCATGCTCACCGCCGTCCCCGGCCCGCCCGGCTCCTACGCGTTCCGACCCGGCGTACGGGAGTTGCTGCTGCGCTCCCTGCCCCGCACGGCCCGCGGCCGGACCCGGGAGTTCCTCGCGGAGATCGGCGGCCTGATCGACGAGCGGGCGGGGCTGACGGCCGGGGAGTTCCGGGCACGGGCCGACGGCGGCGAGGACGGCTCGGGTCCGGCGTTCGCCACGGTCAGCGAGGAGACCGTGCGGCGGCTGGGCGGGCAGGAGCCTCCGGAGCCGTTGTTCGCCGGCAGGTACCGGCTGACCGACAAGCGCGCGACGCACCCGACCGTGTGGGAGGCGGTGGACGTCCACACCGGCCGGCGGGTGGTCGTGCGCCCGTACCGCGACCAGCCCGCGCCGCAGGAGCGGTTCCTGCGCGAGGCCCGCGCCCTGGCCGGTCTGGAGGACCCGCACGTCGTACGGGTCCTGGACTTCGGTGTGACGGACGGCAGCCCGTACCTGGTCACCGAGTTCGTGGACGGGCTGACCCTCGCCGAGGTGCTCTCCGGGCTCTCCTTCCGGACGTTCGCCCGCCTGGTGGCCGAGGGGCTGGCCGGCCTCGAAGCGCTGCACGACCGCGGCCTGGTGCGCGGGGAGCGCGGGCCCACCGGCCTGCTGCTGCGTCCCGACGGGAGTGTGCTGCTGAGCCGGGTGGCACTCGGCGAGGAGTCCCGGGACAAGGACCCCGAGTGGGACCTGGGCGAGTTCCGGTGGCTGCTCAAGCAGGTGGCGACGAGTGTGCCGGTGCCCGCCGAGCACCGCGAACTGCTCGACCTGATCGACGGGCGCAGACTGCCCGCGGCCGCCCGGTACGCCGCCGGCCCGGCCGCGACGGCCCCCTGGCCGCCTCCGCTCGACGTCACCCTGCTCGGCCCTGTGCGCATCAGCCACGGCACCCGGCCCGTGGAGCCTCCCGCCCCCGAGGTCCAGGCGCTGCTGTGCATGCTGCTCTTCTCCCACGGACGTCGTCTGACGCACGCCGAGCTGGCCCGGGGCCTGTGGGAGGAGCCGCCGGACGAGCGCCGGGCCGCGGCCCGCATCGAGGAGCTCGTCCCCGAGCTGCGCCGGGTCCTGCCCCCCGGCGCCCTGGTCGGCCTCCCGAACGCCTACGCCCTGCATGTGCCGGAGGTGCGCGTCGACGCGTTCCACTGCGAGGAACTCCTCGACGACCCGGCGTGCGGCCCCGCCGACGTCGGACGGGCGCTCGACCTCTGGTACGGCCCGGCCCTGGACGGCGTTCCCGGCCCGGCGGCGGCCGCGGCCCGGGACCGTCTGCGGATCCTGAAGTCGAGGCTCCGGGCCCTGCACGCCGACCTGGACGAGGCCCGGGAGGCCGCCCCCACCATCACGTTCCGGGCCGACGACCTCGCCGGTCGCCCCGAGGCCCGCATCACCCTCGAGTACGCGGTCCACGAGATGCTCTCCCGCGGCGCTCTGGCACCCCACCGGTTCGACGTACGGGTCCGGCCCGACGGCTACGTCGTCCACACCGAGCCCGGCACCTTCGTCCTGCCCGTCCTGGTCGCCGTCCTGCGTGGCCTGCCCGAGGTCCTCACCGGGCTCGTGGACCCGCCGCCGCTGACCGTCACCTTCTGGGACCGGCCCACCCCGCCACCGGCCGCGCCTCCCGTACCGGCCGGCATCCAGGTGATCGTCTCCCCGGCCGTGTACGAGCAGTTCGCCGCCAGCTCCGCCGCCCAGGGCCCGCGGCGTCTCCAGCCCCTCTACCGGGACGGCGCCACCGACACCCCGCCCGTCGCCTGGTACTGCCCGCTCACCCCGGCCGTGGCGCCCGAGCCCGGGACCCGCGACCTGGTGGAGGGCCCCTTCATCACGCACGACCTGCGCCGGCTGGGGATACCGGCACCCGGCCGCACGGCCGTCGTCCACACCCGGCCGGACGGCCCGCTCACCCTCTTCGACCCGGCCCGGCCGCACGGCGACCGGCCGTCGCGGTCCGTGACGTACTACAAGGTCGACCTCACCACCCACCAGTCCCACCAGCGGGTCTCCCTGCCGAGCTCCGGCAAGGGCGCCTTCGCGGCCGCGGTCGAACTGTCCTGGCACGTGGACGACCCGGTCGCCTTCGTCCGCGCCGAGGCCACCGGGGTCGGTGAGCAGCTGCTCGGCCATCTGCTGGAGGAGGCGGCCCGGATCACCCGCCGGCATCCGCTGCGCCGGGCCGGCGCGGCCCAGCGGGCGGTCAACGAGGGCCTGCGCCACTGGCCGGTGCCGGGGCTGTCGGTGTCGGTGTCGGTGCAGCTGGCCCCGGAGGGCGCGGCCCTGCCCGGGCCGCGGGGCACGGTCCCGGCGCGACGCCCGCTGGCGGACCTCCTCGCCGAGGCCGACACCGTGCTGCTCGGCTTCGACGGCCCCCTGGCCCGGCTGTTCTCGGCGCAGGCGGCGGGCGAGGCGACGCTCGACCTGCTCGCCCTGGTCGCCGAGCACCGCGGCCCCCGGGACGTCCCGCCCGCCGCGGTAAGGGAGACGTTCACCCATCCGCTGGACGTGCTGCGGGCCTTCGCCCGTGACCCGCTGGGCCCGCTCCTGCGCGACCGCCTCGACGCACTCGAACTGCACGCGGTCCCGGACGCGCCCACCACGCACAACTCCGTGCCGCTGGTGCGTGCCCTGCACGACTCCGGCCGCCGCGTCAGTGTCGTCTCGGACGTCAGCGCCCCGGCCGTCCACCGCTATCTCGCCCCCTACGGCCTGCCCCTGGCCGGCATCCACGCCCGCGGCACCGACCTCTCCCTGCTCACCCCCCACCCCGACTGCCTGCTGCGC
>NZ_JAKEIO010000253.1 GCF_021474405.1 [Streptosporangium] indianense | reverse complement strand
ACAGGGGTGTGGTCGGCGGGTCGGACGTTGGTGAATACGTATGGTCCGACGGAGACGACGGTGATGGTGACGGCGGGGGAGGTGGATGGGTCGGGGCCGGTGGTGTCGATGGGTGCTCCGGTTGCGCATTCGCGGGTGTATGTGCTGGATGAGGGTCTGCGTCCGGTGCCGGCGGGTGTGGTGGGGGAGTTGTATGTGGCGGGTGCGCAGGTGGCGCGGGGGTATGTGGGGCGCCCGGGGCTGACGGGTGAGCGGTTTGTGGCCTGTCCGTTCGGTGCGGCGGGTGGGCGGATGTATCGGACGGGTGACCGGGTGCGGTGGTCGGCCGAGGGCCGGCTGGTGTTCGCGGGGCGTGCCGATGAGCAGGTGAAGATCCGTGGTTTCCGGATCGAGCCGGGTGAGGTCCAGGCCGTGCTGGCCGCGCATCCGGGGGTGGCGCAGGCTGCGGTGGTCGCCCGTGAAGACGTTCCCGGAGACAAACGCCTGGTGGCGTATGTCGTTCCGGTTCCCGGTGAGGGCACGGTGCCCGAAGGGCTGGCCCGGCAGGTGCGCGCTTTCTCGGCGGAGCGGTTGCCGGAGTACATGGTGCCGTCGGCGGTCGTGGTCCTGGATGCGTTGCCGTTGACGGTGAACGGCAAGCTCGACCGCAAGGCCCTGCCCGCTCCGGAGTATGTGAGTGGCGGGGGCCGCGGTGCGATGTCGGTGCAGGAGGAGATCCTGTGCCAGGCCTTCGCCCAAGTCTTGGGCCTGCCCGCGGTCGGTGTGGACGACGACTTCTTCGCTCTCGGTGGTCACTCGCTGCTGGCGACGCGGCTGGTGAGCCGCGTGCGTGCGGTGCTCGGCGTAGAGGTAGCGCTGCGGACGCTGTTCGAGGCGTCCACTCCGGCGGGGCTTGCGGCACGGCTGGGCGAGGCGGACACGGCGCGTCCGGCTCTGGTCGCGGGGGAGCGCCCGGAGCGAGTGCCGTTGTCGTACGCGCAGCGTCGGCTGTGGTTCTTGACGCAACTCGAAGGTCCGAGCGCGCTCTACAACATGCCGATCGCGGTGCGGCTGACCGGGGCGTTGGACCGGGATGCGCTCGAGAGTGCGCTGCGGGACGTGCTGGAGCGCCATGAGGTGCTGCGCACTGTCTTCGCGGTGGTGGACGGGGAGCCTTATCAGCGGATCCTGCCGGTCGAGGAGAGCGGCTTCGCGCTGACCGTCACCGATGTGCGCGCGGAGGAGCTCGGCGGGGCTGTGGCGGAGGCGGCGCGGTATGCCTTCGACCTCGCGGGGGAGATCCCTGTGCAGGCGCGGTTGTTCCAGGTCAGCCCGGATGAGCATGTGCTGTTGCTGGTGGTGCATCACATCGCGGGTGATGGCTGGTCGATGGGGCCGTTGGCACGGGATGTGTCGGTGGCGTACGGGGCGCGGTGTGTGGGGCGGGCGCCGGGGTGGGCGCCGTTGCCGGTGCAGTATGCGGATTACGTGTTGTGGCAGCGGGAGGTGTTCGGGTCCGAGGAGGATCCGGAGAGTGTGTTGTCGCGTCAGGTGGGGTTCTGGCGTGAGGCGCTGGCCGGGGTGCCGGAGGAGTTGGCGTTGCCGTATGACCGGCTGCGTCCTGCGGTTGCGTCGCATGAGGGGTATGCGGTGGGGCTGGAGGTGCCGGCTGGGGTGCATGCGCGGTTGCGTGAGGTGGCGCGTGAGCGTGGCGTGACGGTGTTCATGGTGATGCAGGCCGCCCTTGCGGTGACATTGTCGCGGGTGGGTGCGGGCACGGACATCCCGATCGGTTCGGCGGTCGCGGGCCGTACGGACGAGGCGCTTGACGACCTCGTCGGGTTCTTCGTGAACACGCTGGTGGTGCGCACGGATCTGTCGGGTGATCCGACATTCGGTGAGGTGCTGGAGCGGGTCCGGGAGACGAGCCTGGCCGGTTTCGGGCATCAGGATGTGCCGTTCGAGCGGCTGGTGGAGGAACTGGCGCCGGCTCGGTCACTGGCCCGGCACCCGCTGTTCCAGGTGATGCTGACCTTGCAGAACAACGCCCAGGCGGTCGTCGACCTGCCAGGCGTCGACGTCGAAGGACTCGCCACTCAGCCACTGACGGGCTCGAGGAAAACGAAGTTCGACCTGGACGTCATGCTCACCGAGACCCTCGACACGGACGGCACCCCGGCCGGCCTCACCGGCCGGCTTGCCGTGGCTGCGGATGTGTTCGGGGTGGGGGCGGCTGAGCGGTTCGCGGAGTGGTTGGTGCGGGTGGTCGAGGTGGTGGTGGGGGCGCCGGACATCCGGGTGGGTGCGGTGGATGTGCTGGGTGCGGATGAGCGGGCGTTGGTGGTCGAGGCGTGGAATGCGACTTCTGCGGGTGCGGGTGTGGTGGAGGGGTTGGTTCCTGGGCGGATTGCGGAGTGGGCGGTGGTTGATCCGGGTGCGGTGGCGGTGGTGTGTGAGGGGGTGGAGTTGTCGTATGGGGAGTTGGATGCGTGGGCCGATCGGTTTGCGGGGTTGTTGAGGGCGCGGGGTGTGGGTGCGGAGTCGGTGGTGGGTCTGTGTCTGCCGCGGGGTGTGGAGATGGTGGCGGCGCTTGTGGGTGTGTGGCGGGCGGGGGCTGCCTATGTGCCGCTGGACCCCGAATACCCGGCGGACCGACTGGAGTTCATGCTCGCCGACAGCGGCGCCCGGATCGTGGTCGGACGCGGCGACAAGGCGGCCGAACTGTCCGACTCGGCTGCGCACATGGTGAACCTGGACGACACGCACGTGGCACGTGAACTGGCGGCTGCGCCGGTCACCCCGCTCGACGTCGCCCTTCATGCCGAGAGTTTGGCGTATGTGATTTATACGTCGGGTTCGACGGGGCGGCCGAAGGGTGTGGCGGTTACGCAGGGTGGGTTGGCGCATTTGGTGGGTGCGTTGGGTCCGGTGTTGGGTGCGGGGCCGGGTGTGGGGGTGTTGCAGTTCGCGTCGTTCAGTTTTGATGCGTCGGTTTTGGATGTTGCGGTGACGTTGTCGTCGGGTGGGACGTTGGTGGTGGCGTCGGCGGCGGAGCGTTCGGATGGGTCGTTGTTGGCGGGGTTGGTGCGCCGGCGGGGTGTGGTGGCGGCGAGTGTGGTGCCGTCGTTGTTGGGGGTGTTGGATCCGGGGGCGTTTGCGGGTGTGTCGAGGCTGGTGGTGGGGGCGGAGCCGATCGGGGTGGGGTTGGCGGGGG
>NZ_JAKEIO010000252.1 GCF_021474405.1 [Streptosporangium] indianense | reverse complement strand
GTCCCCCCCCCCGTCCCCGCGTGGCTCGCGCACGATCAGGAGGCTGCCCATGTCCGCGTCCCTCTCCCGACCACGTGCGGGGGTGTGGCTGATCGGAGCCCGCGGCTCCGTCGCCACCACCGTCGTCACGGGGTGCGCCGCCGTCGCCGCCGGACTGCACCCGCCCACCGGCATGGTCACCGAGACACCCGCGTTCACCGACAGCGGCCTGCCCGCACTGTCCGACCTCGTCTTCGGCGGCCACGACACCCACGACTGCCCGCTGCCCAAACGCGCCGAGACCCTCACCGCCGGCGGTGTCCTCCCACCCGGCGTGGCCACCGCCGTCACCGCCGAACTCGCTGCCGCCGACCGGGAGATCAGGCCCGGCGGCCCCACCCCCGGGGACACCCGGAGCGAGGCCGAACTGATCACGGCCTTCACCGGCGACCTGCGCGACTTCCTGCACCGCCACGAGCTGGAGCGGGCCGTGGTCGTGAACGTCGCCTCCACCGAACCCGCCTCCCGCGGACCCGGCACCCCGCTGCCGGCCAGCACCCTCTACGCGCTCGCCGCCCTGCGCGCGGGCTGCCCCTACGTCAACTTCACCCCCTCCGAGGGCATGCACCACCCGGTCGCCGCCCGCGAGGCCGAGCGCAGCGGCCTGCCCCACGCCGGGCGGGACGGCAAGACCGGACAAACGCTCCTGCGGGCCGTCCTCGGCCCGATGTTCGCCCAGCGGGCGCTGAGAGTCCGGGCCTGGTCGGGCACGAACCTGCTCGGCGGCGGCGACGGCGCCGCCCTCGCCGACCCGGCCGCCGCGGCGGCGAAGAACGCCGGCAAGGAACGCGTCCTCGCCGACACCCTCGGCGCCGTCCCCGAGGGCCAGGTCCACATCGACGACGTGCCCGCCCTCGGCGACTGGAAGACCGCCTGGGACCACATCGCCTTCGACGGCTTCCTCGGCACCCGCATGATCCTCCAGACCACCTGGCAGGGCTGCGACTCGGCCCTGGCCGCGCCCCTGGTGCTGGACCTGGCCCGGCTGACCGCCCGCGCCCACGAGACCGGGCTGTCCGGCCCGCTCGGAGCGCTCGGCTTCTACTTCAAGGACCCGGTGGGGAACGGCCCGTCGGGCCTGTCCGAGCAGTACGAGGAACTGCTCCGGTTCGGGCGCAGCCTGGGGCGGCCCGACGGAGGGGGCGACGGCACACCGCCGGTGAGGGACACCGAGGAGACAGGAGGAGCCCTGTGACGCTGCGCGAGCGCCCTGACGGCCACCCCGACGAAACTCCCCGAGCCACCCTGGGAGACACCGCCGCCGCAACCGCCGCCCCCCACCCACGCACCGGCGGCTCCGCCCGGCACCGCGCCCGCGCCCGCACTCGCGCCTGGACCGAACTTCTGCGCCTCCCCGCCCTGTTCACCGTCCCCGGGGACGCCCTGGCCGGTGCGGCCGCAGCCGGCGCACGTCCCACCCCCCGAACCCTGCTCGCCATCGCCTCCTCCCTCTGTCTGTACGAGGCCGGCATGGCCCTCAACGACTGGGCCGACCGCGACGTCGACGCCGTCGAACGCCCGCACCGCCCCCTGCCCTCCGGCCGCATCCGCCCCGCCGCCGCCCTCACGGCGGCCGGAGCCCTCACCGGAGCCGGACTGGCCCTGGCCGCCCGCGCCGGCCGCCCCGCCCTCGCTGTCGCCGCACCCCTGGCCGCGACCGTCTGGGCGTACGACCTCGGCCTGAAACGCACGCCCGCCGGACCCCTGGCCATGGGCACGGCCCGAAGCCTGGACCTGCTCCTGGGAGGCGCGGCCACCACCGGCCGGACCCGGGAGGCCCTGCCCTCCGCCGCCCTCCTCGGCACCCACACCCTGGCCGTCACCACCGTCTCCCGCCAGGAGGCACAGGGCGGCTCGCCCCTGCCTCCGCTGGCGGCCCTCGCCACGACCGCGCTGCTCACCCGAGTGGTGACGCGTCGCCCCGGCCCCCCGACCGACGGCCGTCGGAAGGCAGCCGCCCACCCCCCGACCGGGCCCCGAGCGGGCGGATGGCCAGACCCCGAGTCCGCGGCTCTGCTCACCACCGCCCTCGGCGTCGCCTACGCCACGACGACCGCCCGCCCCTATGTGCACGCCACTCTGAACCCCTCGCCTCCGCTCACCCAACGCGCCGTCGGCGCCGGCATCCGCGCCACCATCCCCCTTCAGGCCACCCTCACCGCCCGCTCCCGGGGCACCGCCACCGCCCTCCTCATCACGGCCCTCGCCCCCCTCGGAGCCCGCTTCGCGAAGAAGGTGAGCGTCACGTGAGCCCCGAAGCCGACACCCCCGGGAACCGCGCCGGCGCCGTCCCCTCCCTCCGCTTCGGCTACGGCACCAACGGCCTTGCCGACCACAGGCTCGACGACGCCCTCGCCCTCCTCGCCGACCTCGGCTACGACGGCGTCGGACTGACCCTGGACCATATGCACCTCGACCCGCTCGCCCCCGACCTCGCCGCCCGCACCCGCCGGGTCGCGCACCGGCTGGACACACTCGGGCTGGGCGTCACCGTCGAGACCGGCGCCCGCTACGTGCTCGACCCGTGCCGCAAGCACGGCCCGTCCCTGCTGGACCCGGACCCGGCGGACCGGGCCCGCCGCACCGACCTCCTCCTGCGGGCCGTCCGGGTCGCCGCCGACCTGGGCGCGCACGCCGTCCACTGCTTCAGCGGAACCGTCCCGCAGGGCACCGACACGGACAGCGCGTGGAAACGCCTCAGCGAGGCCCTCACCCCCGTCCTGGACGCCGCCGCCTCCGCGGGCGTCCCGCTCGCCGTCGAACCCGAGCCGGGCCACCTCCTGGCCACCCTGAGCGACTTCCACCACCTGCGCGGCGCCCTCGGCGACCCCGAAGCCCTCGGCCTCACTCTGGACATCGGCCACTGCCAGTGCCTCGAACCCCTCTCACCGGCCGACTGCGTGCGGGCCGCCGCCCCCTGGCTGCGGCACGTCCAGATCGAGGACATGCGGCGCGGCGTCCACGAGCACCTCCCCTTCGGAGACGGAGAGATCGACTTCCCGCCGGTCCTGGCGGCCCTCGCCGCCACCGGTTACCGGGGACTGACCGTCGTCGAACTGCCCCGCCACTCCCACGCCGGCCCGCACTTCGCCGCACACTCCCTGCCCTTCCTCCGCCAAGCCGAGCGGACCGCGGCCACCGCCGCCCTTGCCCCCGCTCCGGCGCTCGAGTTCTCCGCCCCCACCACCTCCGACGTCGGTGACTACCGCAT
>NZ_JAKEIO010000251.1 GCF_021474405.1 [Streptosporangium] indianense | reverse complement strand
CTCCGGGCCCGACATCAGGGACATCTCCGGGTCTCCTCCTCCAGCAGGTGCCGCAGGGGGCGCAGCCCGCACCGGCACCTGCGGAGGAGGAGACCCGGAGATGTCCCTGATGTCGGGCCCGGAGCATGGCCCGCCGGGGTGCCGCGGGTGCACGATGGAAGGGACGAAGTGCCCGACCCGACCGCGTGACGCCTGGAGGACCGGATGATTGCCGAGACCGTCTGCTCCGCCGTGTCCGCGGCAGGCCTGGGCATCGCTGTCGTCACGGCGTACCGCAAGCGCTACCTCACCGCGGTCCGTATCGCGGCCTACTCCCTGGTGCCGATCGGCCTGGTGATGACGGGCGTCGTCGAGTGGCTGGCCGACACCGCGTTCAGCCCGACGGCTTGGGCCGGGTTCGGGGTCCTCGGTGTCGCCTGGGTGCTCTTCATGACCACACGGGCCGTGGAGCGCCGGCGCGGCGGCACCCGCAAGGAGCGCAGGGCCGCTGCCCGCGCGGCCGGCGGGCCCGACGCGGCGGCGCCCGCCTCGCCGCCCTCCCTGGGCCAGGGCGCCCGCCCGACGACCCGGCCCGCGCCGGCCAACCGGGGCGAGGACGACTTCAGCGACATCGAGGCCATCCTCAAGAAGCACGGCATCTGACGCCCGCCCCGCGCGCGTCTGCACCGTCACGGGGCTGGATGGCCATGCGGCTGAATCGTCACAGTGGGTCCGCTGACGCGCGAAAGTGATCACAACCCGAACCGGACCTCGCTCATTCGGAGCACTCCCGCACGATACGAGGGCAATGATCGCGTTCGGCGGGGCGACTGCGCCATCATCGCAGCGAGATGCTGGACACGACGAAACAGAGCCACCCCGCACCGCCGCAGGACGAGCCCCGTCCTCCGCGGGATGATTCCTTTCTCCCCCGGGACGAGCCCCGTCCCCGGCAGGACGAGCCGCGCGGTTGCCTCTTCGCCCTCTCCCAGCCACCGCTGATGATCTTCCTGGCGGTGATCGGGAGCCTGCTGCTCATGGCCTCGTTGCACGATCTGCTGTTGCTGTGAGCCTCACCCGCGGTACCCGGCGCCACCCGCCGGGGCCGCGTCGGCATCGACGGCCTTCGCCCCGGCGCCCCGGCGACGGCGGTCAGCCCGCCGCCTCCTTGCGGCGCGCGCGGTACGCGGCCACGTGCAGACGGTTTCCGCAGGTGCGGCTGTCGCAGTAGCGCCGCGAGCGGTTGCGGGAGAGGTCGACGAAGGCACGCCGGCAGTCCGGCGCCTCGCACCTGCGCAGCCGCTCCTGCTCGCCGGCGACCACGAAGAACGCCAGGGCCATCCCGCAGTCGGCGGCCAGGTGATCGGCGACGGAGGCACCGGGTGCGAAGTAGTGCACATGCCAGTCGTAGCCGTCGTGGTCGGTGAGCCGGGGTGTGGTGCCGGCGGCCGCGACCAGGTCGTTGATCTGACCCGCGGCGGCCCGGGCGTCGGGGGCGGCGAAGACGGCGGCGAAGCGGGAGCGGATCTTGCGCACCGCGGAGAGGTCGATCTCCGAGAGCACCCCGACATCGCTGATCTCGTGATTCCGCACGAAGTCCACGAGGGTCGCCACATCCGGCAGCCCGTCCGCCGCCGTGTCGTCCTCCGGTGCGGTGTTCACCAGATCGACCACGGTGTCGAGGGCGCACCGGGTGTCGTGGGTGATCAGCACGATTCGCTCCCTGGCCTGAGGGTCGGGCGGGCGCCCGCCGATGCTGGCCGATGGTAACGGCTCCACCACCACCGAACCGCCCACATGCCCGCACACGACTTCGATGACAACGCCGGAGGACCGGCCATGGTTCCCGCGAGGCGAGGGCCGGGGGAGCGGGGGAGGGGCGTACAGGGAGTGAGGCAGGGGCGTACAGAGAGCGAGTGGGGGCGTACCCGTGCGCCCCCACGCGAACCGGCGCCGGACCGCGTGAGCCGCGGTATCGGCGCCGGTGTCATGCCGTATGCAGTTGTCCGAGCCCGAGCCGTCTCCCCGAGTCGACGGCGCCGGGCGGCTTTGTGGGTGCCTCGCCCTAGCTTTCCGCCAGGATGTGCGAGAGCTCCTGGTCGAGGTCGAAGTGCCGGTGTTCCGTGCCGGGCGGCACGGCGGCGTCGGTCCGCTTCAGGAAGGACTCCAGGGCCCGTGCCGGGGCCTCCAGCAGGGCCTCGCCCTCCGGCGAGCTCAGGGCGATGCACACGACGCCCTGGCCGTGACTGCGCGACGGCCAGACGCGGACGTCGCCGGTGCCCGTAGGGCGGTGAAGTCCCTCGGCGAGGAGGTCGCGGGCGAACACCCACTCGACGGTTTCCTCGGCTCCGGTGTGGAAGGTGGCGTGCACGGCGTAGGGGTCGGCCGTGTCGTACCGCAGGCCTGCGGGGACAGGCAGGGAGGACTCGCTCGACACAACGAGGCGCAGGTGCAGCTCGCAGCTGACCGTGGTGTTCATAAGCGCCAGGGCCTTTCGCTCAGTGTGCGCTCGGGGATTCGCACGTCGGCGAAATCGACATGCCACCTACGGTGCCGTTGTAAACCCCTCTGAGTGTTTTGCGTGCCTTTACGTAACTCTTCCGGCCGAGAGATCGTTCGAGTCGTGCGTCCATTCCGGTGACTGGTTTCGCTCGGGTAGTGTTTGGCCGTATGAATACGGGGAGTGACGAGCCGGGCGAGGTGGCCGTGGCGTCGGACGAGACGGGGACGGACGAAGTGCACGGCGAGGAGCACCGCGGGCTCGGCTCGCGGGCGCCGGAGTTCATCAAGGCTCGCAGGGCGCTGCACGTGAGCTGGCAGGTCGGGGTCTTCATCATCGGGCTCGCGGTCGTCGGGGCCGGCATCATCATGCTGCCCCTTCCCGGGCCGGGCTGGGTCGTGATCTTCGGCGGCATGGCGATCTGGGCGACGGAGTTCGTCTGGGCCCAGCTGGTGCTCCGCTGGACCAAGCGGAAGGTCACCGAGGCGGCCCAGCGGGCCCTCGATCCCAAGGTGCGGCGACGCAACATCATCCTGACGTCCGTCGGGCTGGTGATCGTGGGCGTCATCGTCGGCATCTACCTGTGGAAGTTCGGCATCACCATGCCGTGGAAGATCAAGGACCAGTGAGCGTCACAGGCACCCCCTGACATGGGGTAATGTTCTTCCTGCGTCCGGGCGATTAGCTCAGTGGGAGAGCGCTTCGTTCACACCGAAGAGGTCACTGGTTCGAACCCAGTATCGCCCACCCGGACCGGCGGCCCACCTGCGTCATCGCAGGTGGGCC
>NZ_JAKEIO010000250.1 GCF_021474405.1 [Streptosporangium] indianense | reverse complement strand
CCATTCACCCCCCCACCCCCCCACCCCCGAATCTCCCGGTGGTTTGGGGGGGTGGTTTTTGTTTATACGAGACGGGGGTGGGCTGGTGTGGGTGGGGAGGTGCCGCGGGTTGAGGGTGTGTCGGTGGTGGAGTTGTTCGAGGCGCAGGTGGTGCGTGATCCGGGTGCGGTGGCGGTGGTGTGTGAGGGGCGGTCGTTGTCGTATGGGGAGTTGAATGCGTGGGCGAATCGTCTGGCGTGGTGGTTGGTGGAGCGGGGGGCGGGGCCGGAGCGGTTTGTGGCGTTGGTGTTGCCGCGGTCGGTGGAGTTGGTGGTTGCGGTGTTGGCGGTGTTGAAGTCGGGTGCGGCGTATGTGCCGGTGGATCCGGAGTATCCGGCGGAGCGGGTGGAGTTTGTGCTGGGTGATGTCCGGCCGGTGGTGACTTTGCGGGCGGATGACGTGCATGTGGATGTGGATGTGGATGGGGTGGGGTTGGGGGAGGGGAATCTGGGGGTGGAGGTGTTGCCGGATTCTGCGGCGTATGTGATTTATACGTCGGGTTCGACGGGGCGGCCGAAGGGTGTGGTGGTGCCGCATCGGAATGTGGTGCGGTTGTTCGGGGTGACGGGGGAGTGGTTCGGTTTTGGTCCGGGTGATGTGTGGTCGTTGTTCCATTCGTATGCGTTTGATTTTTCGGTGTGGGAGTTGTGGGGTGCGTTGTTGCATGGTGGGCGGTTGGTGGTGGTGCCGTTCGAGGTGAGTCGTTCGCCTCGGGAGTTTGCGCGGTTGTTGGCGGATGAGGGGGTGACGGTTCTGAGTCAGACGCCGTCGGCGTTTTATCAGTTGATGGCGGTGGAGCGGGATGACTGGGTGTTGCGGTGTGTGGTGTTCGGCGGTGAGGCGTTGGATGTGGGCCGGCTGGAGAGCTGGTTCGCGCGGCATGGGGATGAGGGGCCGCGGTTGGTGAACATGTACGGGATCACTGAGACGACGGTTCATGTGACGTATGCGCCGCTGGATTCGGCGGGGGTTCGTGGTGGTGTGATCGGGGTGGGGCTTCCGGACCTTCGGGTGTTCGTGCTGGATGAGGGTCTGCGTCCGGTGCCGGTGGGTGTGGCGGGGGAGTTGTATGTCGCGGGTGCGGGTTTGGCGCGGGGTTATCTGGATCGTGCGGGGCTGACCGCGGGGCGGTTTGTGGCGTGCCCGTTCGGTCCCGCGGGGGCGCGGATGTATCGCACCGGGGATATGGGGCGTTGGTCGGCGGAGGGCCGGCTGGAGTATGTGGGCCGCAGCGATGAGCAGGTGCAGTTGCGTGGGTTCCGGGTTGAGTTGGGTGAGGTGGAGGCGGTGCTGTCGCGTCACGACGCGGTCGTGGACGTGGCGGTGGTGGTGCGTGATGAGCGGCTGATCGCGTATGTGGTGGGCGACGTGGAGGGGGCACTGCTGCGGGCGTTCGCCGGGGAGCGGTTGCCGGAGTACATGGTGCCCTCGGCGGTCATGGCGCTGGAGGCGCTGCCGCTGACGGTGAACGGCAAGCTGGACCGCAAGGCGCTGCCCGCCCCGGAGTTCACGGCGGGTGCGGGGCGTGGCCCGGCGACGGTGCAGGAGGAGATCCTGTGCCAGGCCTTCGCCGAGGTGCTGGGCCTGCCCGCGGTCGGTGTGGACGACGACTTCTTCGCCCTGGGCGGGCACTCCCTGCTGGCCGTGTCGCTGGTCGAGCAACTGCGCAGCCGCGGCGTGTCCGTCTCCGTGCGCGCACTGTTCCAGACACCGACGCCTGCCGGCCTCGCGGCAACCGCTGGTCTGGCCGAGGTGGCGGTGCCGCCGAACCTGATCCCGCATGACGCTGAACTCATCACCTCTGACATGCTGCCGCTGGTCGACTTGAACGAGGCCGAGCTGGGGCACGTCATCGAGCAGATACCCGGCGGCGCGGCCAACATCGCCGATGTGTACCCCCTGGCACCTTTGCAGGAGGGCCTGTTCTTCCATCACCTGTTGCAGGCCGATGGCGCCGGTGCGGATGCCTACGTGGTGCCACGGGTCCTGCGCTTCGATGCGCGGGAACGTCTGGATGCTTTCCTCGGCGCTCTTCAGCGGGTGGTGGACCGGCATGACATCTACCGCACGGCGATCGTGTGGGAGCAACTGCGTGAGCCGGTCCAGGTCGTGGTCCGCCGGGCCGACCTGCCGGTCATCGAAGTCGCTGTCGATCGGGAAAACAGTGACGTCGCCAGTCAGTTGACCGCGGCGGCCGGGTCGAGGATGGACATCGGCCGCGCTCCCCTGATCGACGTGCACATCGCCTCACGGCCGGGTGAGGACGGTGGGTGGCTGGCGTTGCTGCGGATGCACCACCTGGTCCAGGACCACACCACCCAGGACGTGCTGCTCGAAGAGATGCGCGCGTTCTTGTCGGGGCGGGAGGACTCCCTGCCGGAGCCGCTGCCGTTCCGCAACTTCGTCGCGCAGGCCCGGCTGGGCGTGACGCGCGAGGAGCACGAGCGCTACTTCGCAGGCCTGTTGGGGGATGTGGAGGAGACCACCGCCCCCTATGGCCTGCTGGACGTGCACGGTGACGGCAGCGGCGTCGTGCGCTCCCACCTGCGGGTCGACGAGGAGGTCGGCCAACGGGTGCGTGATGTCGCCCGGTCACTTGGCGTCAGCCCTGCCAGCGTGTTCCATCTGGCCTGGGCGCGGGTGCTGGCCACGGTCAGTGGTCGTGACGACGTCGTGTTCGGGACGGTGTTGTTCGGGCGGATGAACGCCGGCGCGGGTGCGGATCGGGTGCCGGGGTTGTTCATCAACACGTTGCCGGTCCGGGTCCGGGTGGATGCGGTCGGCGTCGCCGGCGCGCTGGAAGGGGTGCGTGATCAGCTGGCGGAGCTGCTGGTGCACGAGCATGCCCCGCTGACGCTGGCGCAGCAGGCCAGCAGCATTCCCAACGGCAGCCCGCTGTTCACCTCGCTGTTCAACTACCGGCACGGCCGACCCCCACAGGCGGATGCCGTCGCGGACACCGACAGCACGACGCAGGGCATCAGCACCTTGTCCATGCATGAGGTGACGAACTATCCCGTGGCTGTGTCCGTGGACGATCTGGAGTCCAGGTTCGGACTGACCGTCGATGCGGTGGGGCCGGTCGACGGGCAGGCCGTGTGCCGGCTGCTGCACACCTGCCTCGACAGCCTCGTGACCACGCTGGAAGACGACCCTGACGGCCTCCTGTCGGCAGTGGACGTTCTCGACGCCACCGAGCAGAACCGACTCCTCGAAGACTGGAATGCCACGGGGGTGGCGGTTTCGGGGTTGACGTTGCCCGAGTTGTTTGCGGCGCAGGTGGCGCGGACGCC
>NZ_JAKEIO010000249.1 GCF_021474405.1 [Streptosporangium] indianense | reverse complement strand
ACGCGGAGACCGTGCGGGCCGCGCCCCCGGGGGCCGCCCGCCGGGGGCGCGGCCAGCACGGTCTCCGCGTGGTGCACGGGACCGGGACCGCCGGGAGCACCCGGGGCACCAGGAGCACCAGGAGGGCGCGGACCCCCCGGCGCGCCTGGCGCGTGGGGAGCGCCCGGGCCCGGCGCACCCTGCGGCTGGGGCGCACCGGGCGCACCCGGAGGACCCGGCGGCTGCGGGGCGCCCGGGCCCGGGCCCATGCGACCGGGGTCGGCGAGCATCGTGGCGGCGTGGTGGACACCGCCGGGCGGCGTACCGCCCGGGGCACCCGGAGGCTGCGGCGCGCCCGGAGGACCGGGCTGGTTCGGCGCACCGGACGGCGGCACCCCGGGGCCGCCGGGAACACCCGGGCCTGCCTGCGGAGCCCCCGGAGCACCCGGCGGCGGCAGCGGCGCGCCCGCTCCCGAGGAGTCCCCGGCCGGGCCCTGACCGTCCGGCCCGAGCGCCGACACCATCTGCGTGGGCACGTATCCGCCCGCGGGAGTACCCGGCGCCCCGGGCCCCGACGGCGGGGGCGTACCGCCCCGCTGGGCACCGGGCGTCCCCGGGGCGCCCGGAGGAGGCGGAGTGGAGGGGCCCGTCCCCCGCCGCCCGGGCGGCGGGGCGGCCTTGCTGGTCGCGGCGTCGGCGATGTCCCCGGCGTTCCGAGCGGCCCCCGGCCCGGCCGGCGGCTGCGGCGCGGCGGCCGGCGGCGGCGTGCTGCCCGGCGGCTGCGGATATCCGTACGGCTGCCCACTGGGCACGGGCGGCGGGGTACTGCCCTGCGGCACACCCCCGGGCGGCGTCCCCGGCACGGGCGGAGCGCCCGCCGGGCCCGCCGGACTCCCCGGCCCGCCGTGACCGGCGCCTCCAGGGGCGGGCGCCGCCCCCGAGCCCTGCGCGTTCGGGTCGTCCACCGCCGGCGACAGCGCCGTCGGCGGAAGCCCGCTGCCGCCCGACATCAGCGTCGTCTTGGCCTCGGGCATCGTGGAACGCGGCGGAGTGTCGCCGTCGTCCTCGCTCAGCGGCGGCGCGAAGACCGTCGCCGGCAGCGGCACGGAACGGTCCTCGCCCGCGTCCGCGGTGGTGTCCGTACCGGCCCAGGGCGTCGCCCCCTCCGGCACACCCGGCGCGCCCGGAGACCCGGGAGCACCCGCGTCGGCCCCGGAGTCGCCCCCGGCCGCCGGCCACGACGTCCCACTGCCCGACGCCGCAGGCGCACGCTGCGCGTCCCCGCCACCGGCCGAGACCCCGCCGACCGCCGCACCGGAACCAGTACCGGCCCCGTCAGCAGGACCCGAAGAGCCGGCAGCAGAAGCCTCCTGAGCCCCGGCCCCGGCGCCCGCACCCCGCCGGTCAGGAATCCCCAGCTTGTCCGCCGCGTCCTGCAACCACTCCGGCGGAGTCAGCAGGAACGACGTCTGATTCAGATCCACCCGGGCGGCGGGCGCTGCCGGAGCCGGCTCGTCCGCCGCGTCCGGACGGCCGTACTCCTCCTCGTACCGGCGGATCACCTCACCCACCGGCAACCCCGGCCACAGCGTCGCCTCGCCGCTGTCCCGCGCGATCACCAGCCGCTGCGCACCACCGTCCGACCGCGGCCCGTCCGCCCGGTCCTCGGCCCACACCACGAACCCGAGATCGAACTCCCGCACCCGCACCTCACGATGCTGGTACGACGGCACGTCCCCGTTGATCCACTCTTCCGCGCGCTCCTGCGCCTGCGCGAAGGTCACCATCGCCGACCTCACTCCCCCACTGCCGAGGACGACACCGCACCCACCGGCACCACACGCGCGAACCCACCGTCCACCATCAGGTTCGCCACCGTCTCCAACTCCGGCGGATTGCCCGCCAACCGCGACAGAAAGACGTCGAAGTCGTCACCGCACGGCAGCAGCAACCGCTCCACCCGCTCCGCCGGCGGCACCGAGGGGTCCGCGTCCCGCGCGTCGTCGTACGCGCAGAACCACACCGAGCCGATCCGCTCGCCCTTCACCTTCACGGCCAGCAACCCGCCCTGGACGAACGCGATCCCCAGATAGTCCTTGGTCAGATGGTCACGCAGACACTTGTTGACGTAGACGAGGTCGTTCACCGCCGCCTCGTCCCGCACCGTGAAGAACGGCTGATCGACCAGCAGCCCCAACTCCGCGTCCAACGCGGCCCCCACCGGCGCACAACCGCCCGCCGCCTTCAGGAACGACCGGTACGCACCCGGCAGCCGGTAGCCGAGGTCCTCCTCGACACCCTGCACCTGCGACTCGGTCACCGCGACCCCCGACTTCGGCAGCCCGAAGTGCGCCGGACGCGTCTCCTGCAACGGCCGCGTGCCGCGCTTGGCATGGTCCACGCCCGACGTCGCCACACCCCCGTGATGCCGCAGCAGCGCCTTCACCTCGACCGGGACCAGCTCCAGCCGCCGCGTGCCCACCACGTGGTGCCACGTCCAGCCGTGCGGCGTCGCCACCGCCGGCACCGTGTCCCACAACTCGTGCCCGGACGCCGACAGCGCCGTGTTCGCCGACACGTAGTCCGTCAGCCGCAACTCGTCGACACCGAAACCCTCCGGCGGCTCCGCGATCTCCGCGGCCGCCCGGGCGTACGCCGAGAAGTCGGGGTAACCACGCTCGTCGACCCGCACCCCTCTCGGGTGACGGGCCGCCCGCACCGGATCCGGGAAATGCACCACCTGCCCGGCGTAGGCCGCGTTCGGCGGCGCGGCTTGCTGCCCGAGCCGACCTGTCGTCATGGCGGTTGCCCCCTGCGGCACTCTGTACGACCCGTATTGACCACCCTTGGCGCACTACGAACCGTATCGACTGTCACGTCTGTTTCGACTTCACTGCACTTCACCGCACGCGCCGACCCGAAGGATCTCCCTCCGGTTCACGGCATCGATCTCCGAACGGATCACCGCACCGCCCGCGGTGCCGACAGCCTATGCGGTGCGACGACACCGGTCACCGGCACCGGTCGGCACCCCCTCCGCTTCCGTGACCAGGCGTCACCCCACCGTGACGACACAACCCGCTACGGGCGTGTCGCCGCGCCCCAGCTTCCGCACAAGCCACGGCATTTGGCAGTCTGTGACCCCCGGGGGGATGCACGGAGGGGAAGACGATCATGAACGCGACGCAGACGGGGCCACACACCGGCAGGTCCGCCGACCCACGAAACGGCGACCCCACCGGCGGCAGCCACGACACCGGCCCCGCAGCCGGCCACCCGCGCATCGGCGACCCCCGCAGCAGGAACCCGCACCACGCCGACCCCCGCACCGGTGACCCCCGCATCGGCTGGAGCACCACCGAAGCCGCCCACGCCCCCGCCCTCCTGCAC
>NZ_JAKEIO010000248.1 GCF_021474405.1 [Streptosporangium] indianense | reverse complement strand
GCCCCCACGTCCGCCCCCGCCTGCGTCGCCTCCAGGTTCAGCAGTTGCACCGCGCTGCGGCTCACCTGCTCCACCAGCGCCCCCGGCAGCCACCCGCCCGTCACCAGCCGGGCCGCGCCCTCGGGGGCCAGGCGGCGGGCCAGCTCGGCCGGGGCGGGCCGCGCCGCCGGGTCCTTGGCGAGGCACTCCGCCGTGAGGCTCCGCAACTCACCGTCGAGCAGACCGAGTTCCGGTTCCTCGTGGACGACCTTGTACAGCAGGGCCGCGGAGGAGTCCCCGGGGAAGGGCGGCTCGCCGGTCGCCGCGTACGCGAGGATCGCGCCCAGGGAGAAGACGTCGGCCGCGCCCGTGACGCCCTTGCCCAGGATCTGCTCGGGCGACATGTAGCCGGGCGAGCCGATGGACACACCGGTGGACGTGAGGGACGCCGTGCCGTCGGTGGCCCGGGCGATCCCGAAGTCGATCAGCAGGGGGCCGTCGAGGGTCAGCAGGACGTTCGACGGCTTCACGTCCCGGTGCACCAGCCCCAGCTCGTGCACCGCCGCCAGCGCCTCGGCGAGTCCCGCCCCGAGGGCCCGTACCGTGTGGGCCGGCAGCGGACCGCCGTCGGCGACCGCGGACGACAGGGACGGGCCGGCCGCGTACGCCGTCGCCACCCACGGCACCCGCGCCCCCGGGTCGGCGTCGAGGACGGGAGCCGTCCAGGCCCCGCCCACCCGGCGCGCGGCCTCGACCTCGCGCCGGAACCGCGCCCGGAACTCCTCGTCCAGCGCGAAGTGCGGATGCACGATCTTCACGGCGACCGTGCGGCCGCCGGCGCTGCGGCCCAGGTAGACCCGGCCCATGCCGCCGGAGCCCAGCCGGCCGAGCAGCCGGTAGGGCCCCACGACGGTGGGCTCGTCGACGTCGAGCGGCCGCATGGGCGTCACCCCTCCCCCGTGGGCAGGCGGGGACGGCTCCGGTCCCGGTACGCCTGCACTCCCAGCAGAGTAGTGCGGGGGCACCGCCCGGCTCACGGCTGGAGCAGGTTCACCTTCACGTTCGCCGGGAAGCCGGTCGTCGGGCCGACCCGCCGCGCGAACTCGGCGACCGCCTCGAGCTGCGGGCCGCCGAAACGGAAGTCGAGGGTCGTGAAGTAGCGGGCCAGGGTCGCCTCGTCGAATGCCTCCCAGCGGGCCGCCTGCTCGGCGACCTTGGCCACCTCCTCCAGGGAGAGGTTGCGGGAGTCGAGGAAGGCCTCGTGCACCCGACGGGTGATGACCGGCTCGCGCTCCAGGTAGTCGCGGCGGGCCGCCCAGACCGCGAAGACGAACGGCAGGCCCGTCCACTCCTTCCACAGCGTGCCCAGGTCGTGCACGTCCAGACCGAAGCGCGGCCCGTCGAGCATGTTGGCGCGCAGCGCCGCGTCGCCGATGAGGACGGCGGCGTCGGCCTCCCGCATCATCAGGCTCAGGTCGGGCGGGCAGGTGTAGTAGTCCGGCTGGACGCCGTAGCGCTCGGCGAGGAGCAGCTGGGCGAGGCGGACGGAGGTGCGGGAGGTCGAGCCGAGGGCGACGCGGGCGCCGTCCAGCCGGTCGAGGGGGACCTGCGAGACGATCACGCACGACATCACCGGGCCGTCGCAGCCGACGGCGATGTCGGGGAAGGCCACCAGGTCGTCCGCGTGCTTGAGGAACTCGACGAGAGTGATCGGACCGATGTCGAGTTCGCCCTGCACCAGCTTCTCGCTGAGCTTCTCGGGGGTGTCCTTGGAGAGCTCGAAGTCGAGGAGCGTGCCCGTTCTCGCAAGCCCCCAGTACAGGGGCAGGCAGTTCAGGAACTGGATGTGGCCGACGCGCGGCCGGGTGCGAGGATTGTCCACATCGTGAGGCTAGCCCTCACGGCGCACGGACCGGCGCACACCCCCGGGATCGGGGCGTGGCCGGCAGCGGGGGGCCGTGCCGCCAGTCGGCCGAGGGATGTTCAAACATTCGGGTGACGTGATCTTGACCCCTATTGCATTCCACAGCCTGCGTGCTAGGCTCGTCGCAAGTTGCAGTTTGGTTTCCCTTGCAGTACAGAGCCTGCGGAGCATGTGACCGCGGGCTCTCGTCATTCTCAGACATATGCACTTGTGCAGAATTCATCTTCACACTTGCTGGTTCTGGAGCAGGGCAACCCTTTTTGAGCCCAAGGAGGGCTTATGGCTACCGGAACCGTTAAGTGGTTCAACGCCGAAAAGGGCTTTGGTTTCATCGCCCAGGAGGGCGGCGGCCCCGACGTCTTCGTCCACTACTCCGCGATCAACGCGACCGGCTTCCGGTCCCTCGAGGAGAACCAGCAGGTGTCTTTCGACGTCACGCAGGGTCCGAAGGGCCCGCAGGCTGAGAACGTCACGCCGGTCTGATTTGCAGTAACCCAAGGAGCCCCGCGCCGCAAGGCGACGGGGCTCCTGCCCTTTCCGGGTGCTTCCCCTTCCGGGCCCTTCCGCCCGATGAGTCCGATGAGTCCGATGAGCCTGATGAATTCTCGGCGAATTCCGGCGGTAGGGCGTCCGTACCCGGCCTGACCGTCTTCACCGCGCTAGGGTCTCCCGCCATGACCGCCACCCCCGACTTCGTTACCGAGACCCGCACCTTCTACGACACCGTGGCCGAGGAGTACGCCGTCCACTTCGGTGACCTGCGCCCGGGGACGCCCCTGGACCGGGGCGTGCTGTACGGCTTCACGGAGCTCGTGGGCGAGGGCGGTGAGGTCGCCGACCTGGGCTGCGGGCCCGGCCGGGTGACGGCGTACCTGGCCTCTCGGGGGCTGTCGGTGTTCGGCCTCGACCTGTCGGAGTCGATGCTGGCGATCGCCCGGCGTGAGCATCCGGGGCTGCGGTTCGTGCGGGGCTCGATGCTGGAGCCGGACCTGCCGGACGGCTCGCTCGACGGTGTCGTGTCCTGGTACTCGATCATCCACACGCCCGAGGAGCACCTGCCCGCCCTCTTCGCCGGTTTCCACCGCGTCCTGCGGCCCGGCGGCCATCTCCTCCTCGGCTTCCAGTGCGGTGACGAGCCGCGCCGCTACGAGGAGGCCTTCGGCCACGCCGTGTCCCTGACCTTCCTGCGGCGCCGGCCGGAGCAGGTGGCCGACCTGCTGCGCGCCGCCGGGTTCACCCTGCGGGCCACGACGGTGCGGGAGCCGGACGAGGAGCGGGGCGAGCCGGTCGCCCAGGCGAGCCTGGTGGCCCGCAAGCGGGCGGAGTAGCACCGGCAGGGAAAGCCGGCGGAGCAAGGCGGCGGGGCACGCCTGCCGAGCAGACCCACGGGATACGGCTGTGGAATGCGGCGGGCCAGCCGCCGGCGCCTCGCCGCAGCCCCACGTGCGATGCCCCGGGCGGCTCGGTGACCGGCCCCGGATGCCCCCGCGCACCGCGACCGGCTCACGCTCAGCCCCCGGACCGCCCTCGCCACCACGCCCCCGCCCGGATGCCGTCGCCGGTGTTCTCCTTCGCGCCGACGGTCCACTCCGTGCCGATGGGCTGCCGCTGGAAG
>NZ_JAKEIO010000247.1 GCF_021474405.1 [Streptosporangium] indianense | reverse complement strand
CACCCACACCAGCCCACCCCAACACCAACCCACGCTCATCAGCACTCAGGACATCCACCGCACTCACCCTGATGTCCGGCGCCCCCACCACCGCCTCGACCGCCCGCACCAACCACTCCGCAAAGCGCTCTGCCGTCGGCGCATCGAAGACGTCAGCGGCCGCGATCACGACACCCCGCATTCCAGCGGGGGCGCCTTCGGTGTCGAACACCTCGGTAGCCATGACGTCCAGGTCGAACTTGGCCGTCGCCGGCCCTGCCGTCCCGGGAACTCCGGCAGATCCGGTCGGTACTCCGGAGGCACGCAGCCCCGGCAGGTCGACGATCGCCTGGGCGTTGTTCTGCAGGGTCAGCATCACCTGGAACAGCGGGTGCCGCGCGAGGGAGCGGACCGGCGCCAGGTCTTCCACCAGCCGCTCGAAGGGCACGTCCTGGTGCGCGAACCCGGCCAGGCTCGTCTCCCGGACCCGCTCCAGCACCTCACCGAACGTCGGATCACCCGACAGGTCCGTGCGGATGACCAGCGTGTTCACGAAGAACCCGACGAGGTCGTCAAGCGCTTCGTCCGTACGGCCCGCGATCGTCGAACCGATCGGGATGTCGGTGCCCGCGCCCAGCCGCGACAGTGTCACCGCAAGGGCGGCCTGCAACACCATGAACACCGTCATGCCACGCTCACGCGCCACCTCACGCAACCGCGCGTGCACCGCCGCCGGCACTTCCAGCCCGACCGCATGCCCCTCATGCGAGGCGACGGCCGGACGCGTCCGGTCGTAGGGCAACGCCAGCTCCTCCGGGGCATCGGCGAGCGCCTCACGCCAGAACTCCACCTGACGTGACAGCACACTCTCGGGGTCCGTCCCGGCCCCCAGTACCTTCTCCTGCCACAGCACGTAGTCGGCGTACTGCACCGGTAGGGATGCCCATCCGGGAGTGCGGCCCTCGCACCGTGCCGCGTAGGCCACCGACACGTCCCGCGCCAGCGGCCTCATCGACCAGCCGTCACCCGCGATGTGATGCACCACCAACGCCAGCACGTGATCGTCCGGACCGACCCTGAGCAACCGGGCCCGGACAGGGATCTCCTCCGCGAGGTCGAAGGCATACCGCGCCTCCTCCGCCAGAACCCCGCCGAGTTCCTCCGCGCGCACGTCGGTGACGGTCAGTGCGAAGCCGGTTTCGTCCACGGGCAGAATCCGCTGATACGGCTCCCCGTCGGCGACCGCGAACACCGTCCGCAGCACCTCATGGCGCTCCAGCACATCCCGCAGCGCGGCCTCGAGCGCATCCCGGTTCAGCTCACCCGACAGGCGCAGCGTCGTCGGGATGTTGTAGGTCGCGTTGGGGCCTTCGAGCTGGCCGATGAACCACAGCCGACGCTGCCCGTACGACAGCGGCACCCGCTCCGGGCGCTCCGCGGCCACCAGAGCCGGACGCGCCGTGTCCGCCTGGCCCAGGCCGGCGGCGAGTCCCGCCGGGGTCGGGGCCTCGAACAGGGTCCGCAGCGCCACCTCCACGCCCAGCACCGCACGCACGCGGCTCACCAGCCGCGTCGCCAGCAGCGAATGTCCACCCAGGGCGAAGAAGTCGTCGTCCACACCGACCGTGGGCAGGCCCAGAATCTCGGCGAAGGCCTGGCAGAGGATTTCCTCCTGCACGGTCGCGGGGCCACGGCCTCCGCCACTCACATACTCCGGTGCGGGCAGCGCCTTGCGGTCCAGCTTGCCGTTCACCATCAACGGCAACGCATCCAGGACCATGACCGCCGAGGGCACCATGTACTGCGGCAACCGCTCACCCACGTACTCCCGCAACTCGGACTCCGAGGCGTCCCCGACCACGTAGGCCACCAGGCGCTTGTCCCCGGGAACGTCCTCACGAGCGATCACAACCGCCTGCGTGATCTGCGGGTGCGCGGCGAGGACCGCCTGGACCTCACCCGGTTCGATCCGGAAACCACGGATCTTCACCTGCTCATCCGCACGCCCCAAGTACTCCAGCCGGCCCCCGGCCGACCAGCGCGCCACATCACCGGTCCGGTACATCCGCGCGCCCACCCGACCGAACGGGCACGCCACAAACCGCTCACCCGTGAGACCGGGACGACCCACATACCCCCGCGCGAGGCCCGCACCCGCGACATACAGTTCCCCCGCCACCCCTGCCGGCACCGGACGCAGCGCACCATCCAGCACGTAGACCCGGGTGTTGACGATCGGAGAGCCGATTCCGGAGCTGTCGCCCGGTGCGAGTGGGGCCGACATCGTGGCGCACACAGTGGTCTCCGTGGGGCCGTAGGCATTGATGAACCGGCGGCCAGGAGCCCAGCGTCCGATCAGGTCACCGTCCAGTGCCTCGCCTGCCGACACCAGTGTCGACACCGACGGCAGATCATCAGGCGCCAGCACAGCCAGCACGGCCGGTGGCAGCGTCACATGGGTCACCTCGTGCCGCGCCACGACTTCCGCCAGTCCCTGCCCAGGCAGCAACTCGTGCGCATCGGACAGGACGAGTCGTGCTCCGCACGACAGCGCCACCAGGACCTCGGACACCGCCGCGTCGAAGCTCACCGACGCGAACTGCAGCATCCGGCTGACGGAGTCCACCACGAAGCGCTCCGCCTGAGCCGCCACCAGGCTCGCCACGCCGCCATGCGACACAGCCACGCCCTTGGGTCGTCCCGTCGAGCCGGACGTATAGATGATGTAGGCCAGTCCACCCGTCTCGAAGGCGACTTCGGGAGGAGTGACGGGCGTCGCCGCGAGCTCACGTGCCACCCGCATGTCATCGAGGTTCACCACACGAACGGCGGGCCCTGACAGTACGGCTGACATGTCACCGCGTCCGAGCACCACCCGTGCACCGCTGTCGGCGAGCATGAACTCCAGCCGCTCCGCCGGATACTGCACATCCAGCGGCACATACGCCGCGCCGGTCTTCAACACGGCCAGCAGCGCGACGACCAGATCCACCCCACGCGGCAGGCACACGCCCACCACGGACTCCGCACCGACGCCGAGCCCTCGCAGATAGTGCGCCAGCCGATTCGCCTTGGTATCCAGCTCGGCGTAGGAGAGCTCCGTAGCTCCGTACACCACCGCCACGGCGTCCGGGGTGCGGGCCACCTGAGCCTGGAACATCTCGGGCGCGGACTGCTGCGGGATGTGTGCGGTGGTGTCGTTCCAGTCTTCGAGGAGTCGGTTCTGCTCGGTGGCGTCGAGGATGTCCACTGCCGACAGGAGGCCGTGGGGGTCGTCCTCCAGCGTGGTGACGAGGTTGTCGAGGCAGGTGTGCAGCAGCCGGCACACCGCCTGGCCGTCGACCGGGCCCACCGCGTCCACGACCAGCCCGAACTCGGACTCCAGGTCATCGACCGCCACGGCCACGGGGTAGTTCGTCACCTCACGCACGGACAGCGTGCTGATGCCCCTGGACGCCGGACCGGCCTCCGGACGAGGGTTCTCCGGCCGACGCCTGCCGTGCCGGTAGTTGAACAGTGAGGTGAACAGCGGGCTGCCGTTGGGAATGCTGCTGGCCTGCTGCGCCAGGGTCAGCGGGGCGTGCTCGTGCACCAGCAGCTCCGCCAGCTGATCACGCACCCCTTCCAGCGCGTGGGCGACGCCGACCGCGTCCATCCGGACCCGGACGGGCAGCGTGTTGATGAACAACCCCGGCACCCGATCCGCACCCGCGCCGGCGTTCATCCGCCCGAACAACACCGTCCCGAACACGACGTCGTCACGACCACTGACCGTGGCCAGCACCCGCGCCCAGGCCAGATGGAACACACTGGCCGGACTCACCCCCAACGACCGGGCGACGTCACGCACCCGTTGGCCGACCTCCTCGTCGACCCGCAGGTGGGAGCGCACCACGCCGCTGCCGTCACCGTGCACGTCCAGCAGGCCATAAGGGGCGGTGGTCTCCTCCACATCCCCCAACAGGCCCGCGAAGTAGCGCTCGTGCTCCTCGCGCGTCACGCCCAGCCGGGCCTGCGCGACGAAGTTGCGGAACGGCAGCGGCTCCGGCAGGGAGTCCTCCCGCCCCGACAAGAACGCTCGCATCTCATCGAGCAGCACGTCCTGGGTGGTGTGGTCCTGGACCAGGTGGTGCATCCGCAGCAACGCCAGCCACCCACCGTCCTCACCCGGCTGTGAGGCGATGTGCACGTCGATCAGCGGCGCGCGGCCGATGTCCATCCTCGACCCGGCCGCCGCGGTCAACTGCTCCACCGCGGCAGGGCCCTCAGCCGTCAACTCAACGGATTTGACGGGTAGTTCGACCCTTCGTGCCACGACCTGGACCGGCTCACGCAGGCGCTCCCACACGATCGCCGTGCGGTAGATGTCATGCCGGTCCACCACCCGCTGAAGAGCATCGAGGAAAGCATCCAGTCGCTCACGCGAGTCGAACTGGAGCACCCGTGGCACTACGTACGCATCCGCACCGCCGCCATCCGCCTGCAACAGGTGATGGAAGAACAGACCCTCCTGCAGCGGGGCGAGCGGGTAGACGTCGGCGATGTTGGCCGCGCCGCCGGGTATCTGCTCGATGACGTGCCCCAGCTCGGCCTCGTCCAGGTCGACCAGCGGCAGCATGTCCGGGGTGATGTGCTCGGTGCCCTCAGGGATGTGGTTCTCCGGAACCACGACCGTGTCCGGAGCCGCCACCGCGGCCAGACCGGCCGGGGTCGGTGTCTGGAACAGTGCGCGCACGGAGACGGACACGCCCCGGCTGCGCAGTTGCTCGACCAGCGACACGGCCAGCAGGGAGTGCCCACCGAGTGCGAAGAAGTCGTCGTCCACACCGACCGCGGGCAGGCCCAGAATCTCGGCGAAGGCCTGGCACAGGATCTCCTCCTGCACCGTCGCCGGGCCACGCCCCGCACCCGCCGTGAACTCCGGAGCGGGCAGCGCCTTGCGGTCCAGCTTGCCGTTCACCGTCAACGGCAACGCATCCAGGACCATGACCGCCGAGGGCACCATGTGCTCGGGCAGCCGGGCGGCCGCGAACTCCCGCACTGCCGAGCCAAGTTCACCCGCGTCGCCGTCGCGCTCGGTCGGCACGAGATAGGCGACCAGGCGGACATCACCGGGCGTGTCCTCTCTGGCGATCACCGTTGCCTGCGCCACTTGCGGATGCGCGGCCAGTGCCGCCTCGATCTCACCCGGCTCGATACGGAAACCGCGGATCTTCACCTGCTGGTCCGCACGGCCGTCGTAGACCAGCCGGCCATCAGCAGCCCAGCGCGCACGGTCTCCCGTCCGGTACATCCGCGCGCCCGCCGGGCCGAACGGGCACGCCACAAACCGCCCCGCCGTCAGCCCCGCACGATCCAGATAACCCCGCGCCAAACCCGCACCCGCGACATACAACTCCCCCGCCACACCCACCGG
>NZ_JAKEIO010000246.1 GCF_021474405.1 [Streptosporangium] indianense | reverse complement strand
GTCGGGGTCGGGGCGGGGCGCGTCGGGGAGGTCGAGCAGCTCACGGCCGCGTTGGTCGCGGAAGGCGACCAGTTCCCCGCGGAGGGCGGAGACCGCGGCGGGCAGTCCGGCGAGACCGCACCAGGCGCGCAGGTCGGCCGGGGCGGCTGGGCCGAACGCGGCCAGGTAGCGCCGGAGCATCGCTTGGCCCACGGGGTCGGAGTCCTCCGCGGAGGGCGGGTCGATCTCGCGCCCGAGCCAGGAGGGGAGCAGCGCGTAGCGCGCGGCGCCGGTGGTGCGCCACAGGCCGCGCGGCGGTACCTGGACCGTCGGGAGGAGTGCGGCGACCAGCATCTCGCCCAGGGGCCGTGGCTCCGCGGCGGGCAGCCGGCCCGCGACGGCCCGCGCGAGTTCGGGCATGGAGCGCGGTTCGCCGTCGGCCATGACCGTGCGGCCCGCCGTCGCGAGCGCCCCGAGATCGACCCCGTCGAGTTCGCGCCGGTACACGCCGAGGACCCGCCGGAGGAGCATGCCGTCGTGGCGGGAGCGCCAGGCCACGACGTCGTCGGCGGTGACGAGATGGACGGTGCGGCGCATCAGGTGGGTGCGTACGACCTGCCGCCCGGTCAGCAGGCCGGACAGCTCCGCCGGGTCGAAGGCCCGCAGCCGCGACCAGAGCCCGGCGAAGGGCTCCTGTGGTTCCTGCGCCTGCAGACCGCCCAGGTGCCCGACGGCGTCGAGGACCGGCAGGTCGGCACGCTCCAGGAGCAACTGCCGTGCCAGAGTGGCGCGGTTGAGCGCGCGGGTGTCGAGAACGGTCATCGGAGCACCTCGGCCTTCGGGTCGCGGGCCGGCCCGTCGTCGGGGTGTCCGGGCGGCTGACGCGCTCACCGTCGCACGGGTTGCGGTCGGATCGTGACCGCATCCCGTGACGGCGGCAGGGGGTCCGCACCGCGCCGCGCGGGTGAGGGGTGGGGACCTCAGAGGACTTCGGATCAGAGGACCTTGGAGAGGAACGCGCGGGTGCGCTCGTGCCGCGGGGTGTCGAGCACGGCCGAGGGCGGGCCCTGTTCCACGACGACTCCGGCGTCCATGAACACCACGTTGTCGGCGACCTCGCGGGCGAAGCCGATCTCATGCGTCACGACGATCACGGTGGTGCCGGTGCGGGCGAGGTCCTTTGAGGACGTCGAGGACGGCTGACCTTCTCCAGGTGGTTGATGGTGCGCAGCAGCGTGGACTTCCCGGAGCCCGAGGGGCCGAGGGGCCGAGGGGCCGAGGGGCCGAGGGGCCGAGGACCACGGTGACGTCGCCGGCCCGGACCTGGAGGTCGACGCTACGGACCGCTGGAGGCGCTGCTGCGGCTCGTGGGGTCACCTGTGCCCGGGCGGGTTGATCCGCGACGCGTCGATCGCTGAGGCGCCGGTGCCCCACTTCTTCAGGATCCGGGCGTACGTGCCGTCCTTGATCAGCTCGTCGACGGCCGCCCGGAACGCCTTGGTGAGGGGCGAGCCCTTCTTGACGGCGAAGCCCTGGCCGTCGTCGATGTAGGTGACGAAGTCGACGGTCTTCAGGCGCTGGGCGGGAAGCCGACGGAGCTGCCGATGCGCAGCCTTCCCGAGGCGCGGACGTCGGCGGGCAGCAGGGCGGCGACGGAGTCCACCGTGCGTACGGCGGCCACCGGGTCGTCGGTCGGGGCGGGGGACGCCTGCGCGACCGCCGGTGCGGCACCGGGGGTGGCGCCGGAGCCGCAGGCGGTAAGAGACAGGGCGGGGAGCAGCAGGAGAACGGCGGCGTTGCCCAGGCGGATTGTGTTCACTGCTTGGGGGCCTCTCCGAGGTGTTTCCCAAGGTATTTCTCGAACGGCAGCGGGCCGATGGTCTCCGGGTCGGCCTCGGTGTCGAAGAGCGGTGTGTAGCCGGTGGCCAGGTACAGGCCGCGGGCTTCGGGCTGGCGTGGGCCGGTGGTGAGGTACACACGCCGGTAGCCCCGGCCCGCCGCCTCGCGTTCCAGTTCGGCGACGACGCGCCGGGCCAGGCCGCGCCGGCGGTGGGCGGAGTGGGTCCAGATCCGTTTCAGCTCGGCCGTGGCCGCGTCGTAGCGGCGGAAGGCGCCGCCCGCGACGGGTTCGCCGCGTTCCAGCAACAGCAGGAGCACTCCCCCGTGCGGCGCGGTGAACTCCTCGTCGGGGTAACGGGAGATCTCGGCGTGCGCGTCCCTGCCGTAGCGTCTGGAGTACTCGTCGCCCAGTTCGCGCAGCAGCGGCCGGACCCGGGGGTCGGAGACCAGGACCTGAACGACCGTCAGTTCGGGGGCCGAGGTCATCGGCCGTTCACCGCCGCGAGGCGCTGCGGGTCATGGGCCGCCAGCTCGGCGTCGCGCTTGGCGACCTCCTCCCGGACGATCGGGATCACGTGCCGGCCGAAGTCGATGGCGTCGCCGAGCAGGTCGTAGCCGCGGGCGGAGAGGATGTCCACGCCGAGGTCGTAGTAGTCCAGGAGGGCTTGGGCGACCGTCTCCGGCGTGCCGACCAGGGCGTTGGAGTTGCCGGCGCCGCCGGTCGCGGCGGCCGTCGGCGTCCACAGGGCGCGGTCGTAGCGCTCCCCCGCCTCGGCGATGGCGATCAGCCGCTGGGAGCCGGTGTTCTGTGGCTGCGCGGTGCCGTTGTGGCGTTTGGTGACCGCCTCGCCGCGCTCACGGCGGGCCTTGATCGCGCCGACCGTACGGTGGGCCTTCTCCCAGGCGAGTTCCTCGGTGGGGGCGATGATCGGGCGGAACGCCACCTGGATGCGCGGTACGTCGGTACGGCCCGCGGCCTTCGCGGCGGCCTTCACGTTCTCGATCTGCTCGGCTGTCCTCTCCAGAGGTTCGCCCCACAGGCAGTAGATGTCGGCCTCGGCCCCGCCGGCGGCGTAGGCGGCGGGCGAGGAGCCGCCGAACGACACGTTCGGGTGTGGCTGCTGGACCGGGAAGACGTCGCTGACGAAGTCGTGGAAGCGGTAGTGCTCGCCCTCGTGGTCGAAGGGATCGTGCGTGGTCCAGATCTTCTTGACGATCCGGATGTACTCACGGGTGCGGGCGTAGCGCTCGTCCTTGGTGAGGGTGTCGCCCTCGCGGCCCTGCTCCCGGTCGTTGCCGCCGGTGATGAAGTGCACGGTCAGGCGGCCCTCGCTGATCTGGTCGAGGGTGGCGAAGGTCTTCGCAGCGAAGGTCGGGTACGACACGTTGGGCCGGTGGGCGAGGAGGATCTGGAGCCGGTCCAGTCTGCTCGCGATGTAGGAGGCGGCCGGTGCCGGGTCGGGCGATCCGGAGCCGTAGGCGAACAGGACCCGGTCCCAGCCGTGTTCCTCGTGGGCGCGGGCGAGGCGGAGCGTGTAGTCCTTGTCGAAGGCGGCGCCGGAGCGCGGCGTGGTCTCGGATCCGTCGTGGGTGGCGGCGATGCCGAGGAACTCCACGGGCATGGGTCTGGCCTTTCCTCAAGTCGTCCGCCGTCGCGCCCGGGAGGCACCGGGGCACGACGGGGCGGCCCGGGGGGGTCGGCCCGGCCCCCAGCCCGGGGGGGGTATAAAAAAC
>NZ_JAKEIO010000245.1 GCF_021474405.1 [Streptosporangium] indianense | reverse complement strand
GGCCGGGCGCGGGGGCGTCCGCCAGTGGGCGGGGGCTGGTGCGGCGGCGCCGACGGCGGTTGGTGCGCATCACGGCGTTCGGGGTCACGGGTCTCCTCGTGGCGGCCGGCGGGGTCGGCTGGGCCCTCTACGCGAAGCTCAGCGGAAACATCACCCCCGACGAGGCGGCCGCGGCCGAGCTCGCGCGCTACGACAAGGAGCGGCCCACCTCCCTGGTCAAGGACGCCCGGAACATCCTGCTGATCGGGTCGGACTCACGGGAGGGGCGTGACAACGCCCGCTACGGGCGGGACTCCGGGACCGAGCGGTCGGACACCACGATCCTGCTGCACCTGTCGGCGGGCCGGCGCAGTGCGACCGCCGTCTCCCTCCCCCGGGACCTCATGGTGAACCTGCCGGGCTGCCGGCGCCCGGACGGCTCCCGCAGCGCGCCCCGGTTCGCGATGTTCAACCAGGCCTTCCAGATCGGCGGTTCGGCCTGCACCATCCGGACCGTGGAGAAGCTGACCGACGTCCGCGTCGACCACCACGTCGTCGTCGACTTCCACGGCTTCAAGGAGATGGTCGACGCGGTCGACGGCGTCCAGGTGTGCCTGCGGGCGCCGATCGACGACCGGGCCGCCAAGCTGCGGCTGCCCGCCGGGCGCGTGACGCTGAACGGCGAGCAGGCCCTCGGCTACGTCCGCGCCCGCAAGACCCTCGGCGACGGCAGCGACACCGAGCGGATGGAGCGGCAGCAGCGATTTCTCGGGGCACTCGTCAACAAGGTGCGCAGCAATGACGTCCTGCTGAATCCGGCGAAGCTGTATCCCGTGCTGGACGCCGCCACGTCGTCGCTCACCACCGACCCGGAACTGGCCAGCTTGCGTGGTTTGTACGAACTCGTGCGCGGTCTGCGCGACATCCCCATGGAACAAGTGCAATTCCTGACCGTCCCCCGGGAGTCGTATGCGTACGACGCCAATCGCGACCAGCTCGTGGAGCCCGCGGCGGAGCGGTTGTTCGAGCGGCTGCGCACGGACTCTCCGCTGGTCGTGGAGGGGAACGGCCCGCGGAATGCGGCCCTACCGAGGCTCACCGGCACGCGTGAGGGGTCGCACGGGGATGCGTATCCGGGCCCTTACCGGGAGCGCGCCGTCACCGTTTCTCCTCCACCGACGTTTCGGGGGAACACGGCAGCCGAGGACACCTGCGAGTAAAGCGGGCACCAAGACGACTCCAAAGCAATGGCTCCCCACCAGGGAAATGGGCGGATTGCCCAGGTGTAGGGGCGTGGAATGGGTCACCGTCGTCGCCCGTCGGCGAAAGGGACGGTTAGTGTGAGCGATCCGGTGCGCCCGGCTCTGAGGGACGGTCCTGAGGTCGCGCACTGTGTGACCGAGACCCGGGCGCCTTGGAGGGGGAAGGCGCCGCGTCCCCCGACGGAGGAATCAGGCAACTGTGGACGCGCAAGGCCGTGGGCGGGCGGAGGACGTCGATCCCGCAGACCAGTGGGTGCTCAACCCGAGCACCGGTGAATACGAACTGCGACTGGGGCCTTCCGCACCGCAGTCGGGCATCCCCTCGCCGCGCAGACCACGCTCCTCCGAGGCGGCCCCGGCGCACAGCCGTACGGAGGCACCCGGCCGGTCGCGGTCCGAGGCGCCGAGCCGGTCGCGGCCCGAGATACCCGGCCGTGCGGTGCCGTCACCGCGCAGGCGCCGCGGGGCGCCGGAGGAGCCGCTGCCGGGACGGCGCGGCCGGCGTCCGGCGAAGAAGGCCTCGAAGGGCAAGAAGGTCCTGCTGTGGACCGGCGGCACGATGGCGTTCGTGCTGGTCGCGGGCGCGGGTGCGGCGTACTTCTACATCGAGCACCTGAACGACAACATCGCGTCCGTCTCCGACGACGGCGCGAGCACAGGTGGCTTCAGCAAGGACAAGGCCATCAACATCCTGCTGATCGGCACCGACAAGCGCACCGGCAAGGGCAACGGCAGCTACGGCGACGCGGGCAGTGTCGGGCACGCCGACACCACGATCCTGCTGCACGTCTCCAAGGACCGGTCGAACGCGACCGCGTTGAGCATCCCGCGCGACCTGATCACCGACGTCCCGGACTGCCCGACGACGCAGGAGGACGGCACGCAGAAGGTCATCCCCGGTACGCGGCAGGTCCGTTTCAACACGAGCCTCGGCCAGGACGGCCGTACGCCCAGCTGCACGATGCGGACCGTGACCGAGCTGACCGGGGTCAAGCCCGACAACTTCATGGTCGCCGACTTCAACGCGGTCAAGACGCTGACCAGCGCGGTGGGCGGGGTCGAGGTCTGCGTGGGCAAGGACCTCGACGACCCGGACTCGCACCTGAAGCTGTCCAAGGGCATGCACACCATCGAGGGCGAGCAGGCGCTGGCGTTCGTGCGCACCCGGCACGCCGTCGGTTTCGGGGGTGACCTGAGCCGGATCGGGCTGCAGCAGCAGTTCCTGAGCGCGCTGATGCGCAAGCTGAAGTCCAACGACACCCTCACCAGCCCGTCCAAGATGCTCGACCTGGCCGAGGCGGGCACGAAGGCGCTGACCGTCGACTCGCAGCTGGACAGCATAGGCAAGCTGAAGGACCTCGGTCTGGAGCTGGGCAAGCTCAACACCGAGAACCTGACGTTCACCACCACCCCGGTGATCGACAATCCGGCGGAGAAGGTCAAGGCCACCGTCGTGCTGAACAAGTCGTCGGCCCCGCAGGTCTTCGACATGATCAGGAACGACGTCTCTTTCACCGCCGTGAAGGAGAAGAAGAAAAAGGAGGCCGCCGCGGTCGCCGCCCGGCTGAAGGGCACCAAGGCCCCGGCCTCCGAGGTGCGGGTGCGCGTCCTCAACGGCGGCGCCGTCGCCGGCAGCGCCCAGGAGACGCTGAGCTGGCTGCAGAACGAGGAGGGCGTGACCAGGTCGGAGAACGGGGGCAACGCGCCCGCCTCCCTGGCGAAGACCACGCTCGAGTACTCCCCCGACCAGGCCGACCAGGCCCGCCGCCTCGCCGACATCATGGGCCTGGCCGGATCCGCGATGAAGCCCGGCGAGAGCGTGACCAACTCCCAGGGGCTGCCCGCCATGACCCTGACCCTCGGCAAGGACTTCGAAGGGGCGGGGGTCTCCCTCACCACCCCCACAAAGGCACCGGAGGGAGTGCAGAAGTCCACCGCCGACAAGGTGGAGTGCGCCAAGTGAGATGACATTCCTTCGCGTTCGCCGAAGTTCCTCCAAACAAATGGGCGGGATTGCCCAGTTGTGAGCAGGTGCAATTTCTCACCCACGTCGCTTGACGCCGAAGTGTGCGGATAGTGTGTGCGATCCAGTGCTCTCCCCCATGAGGTCCGTCCTGGGGGCGTGCACTGCTAGACCAGCACCGTGCGCCTTCCGGGGGAGGGCGCCGCGTGGCCATACGGAGGAACAGGCAACCGTGGACGCGCAAGGCCGTGGGCGGGCGGACGACGTCGATCCCGCAGACCAGTGGGTACTCAACCCGAACACCGGCGAATACGAACTGCGACTGGCCCCTTCCGCAGCGCAGCCGTCCGTTCCCGGTCCCCGTGGTGCCGGTGGCCGTGGTGCCGGTGGCCGTGGTGCCGGTGGGCGCGGCCCGAGCGGAACGGGCGGTGCGGCCCGTGCCCGCCGTCCCGAACCGTCCCGGCGTCCCGGGGCCGCCGCCCCCGACGGTGAGGCCCCCTC
>NZ_JAKEIO010000244.1 GCF_021474405.1 [Streptosporangium] indianense | reverse complement strand
CTCCTACAACCGCTGGACCGAGCCGCGCGCGGCGGACTGCCGGGCCGCCGAGTCCCGGCCCGGGGAGGGGGAGGTGGGTGGGCGAGGTGGTGGCGGAGTTGGGTGGTGGGCAGGTCGGTGTCGGTGACGGTGTAGGCGGTGAGGCGGCGGTGGCCGTCGGGGGTTTCGTGGGTGGTGACGAGGGTTTCGTGGATGTGGGGGTGGGTGAGGAGTGCGGTTTCGATTTCGCCGAGTTCGATGCGGAAGCCGCGGATTTTGACTTGGTCGTCGGCGCGGCCGAGGTGTTCGAGGGTGCCGTCGGTGCGCCAGCGGGCGATGTCGCCGGAGCGGTACATGCGTTCGCCGGGGTGGCCGTGGGGGTTGAGGGGGAAGCGTTCGGCGGTGAGGGCGGGGCGGTTGAGGTAGCCGCGGGCGAGTCCGCCGCCGGCGATGTGGATTTCGCCGGGGACGCCGGTGGGGACGGGTTGGCCGTGGTGGTCGAGGAGGTAGAGGCGGTAGCCGGGCAGGGGGCGGCCTGCGGGCAGGCGGTGTGAGGTGAGGTGGTGGGGGGTGATGTCCTGGTAGGTGACGTGGACGGTGGTTTCGGTGATGCCGTACATGTTGACCAGGCGAGTGCTGGCGGTGTGGAAGCGGTCGAACCAGGTGCGGACGTGCTTGGGTTCGAGCGCTTCACCACCGAAGATCACCCAGCGCAGCGCGGGAAGCGGCTCCTCGCCCGCGTCCGCCGCGTGTTCCACCAGCTCGCGGAACATGGACGGCGTCTGGTCGAGCACCGTGACCTCCTCCTGCCGCAGGAGCCGCCACATGGCCTCGGGGTTGCGTGCCGTGTCGTGGGGGACGACGACGGCCCGGCCGCCGGTCATGAGGGCGCCCCACAGTTCCCAGACGGAGAAGTCGAAGGCGTAGGAGTGGAAGACGGTCCACACGTCGTCCGCCCGGAACCCGTACAGGCCCTGGGAGTTGGCCATGAGGTGGAGGACGTTGTGGTGCTCGACGGCCACGCCCTTGGGGCGGCCGGTCGACCCCGACGTGTAGATCACGTACGCCAGATCGCTTGCGGAGACCGCGCTCTCCGGAGCCGTGGTCGGCCGGGTGGCGATGGTCGCCTGGTCCGCGTCCAGGTCGACGAGGGGGGTGTCGTGGGCCGGGAGGTTGCTGTTCAGCCCGCGGTGGGTGACCAGAATGGTCGCGCGGGAGTCTTCGAGCATGTAGGCCAGGCGGTCGGCCGGGTAGGCGGGGTCCAGCGGGACGTAGGCGGCGCCGGACTTGAGGATGCCGAGCAGGCCGACCGCCATGTGGAGGCCGCGCTCGACCGAGAGCGCGACCAGGTGTCCGGGGCCGGCGCCCAGTGAGACGAGGTGGTGGGCGAGGCGGTTGGCGGCCTCGTCCAGTTCCCGGTAGGTCAGGTGCTCGCCCGCGCAGGACACGGCCACCGCGTCCGGTGTGGCCGCGGCACGCGCCGAGACCTGGCTGTGGATCGTGCCCTCCCAGGGGGCGGTGCCGGGCGTGACCGCCCAGTCGTGCACCAGCCGCTCCCGCTCACCCGGGGTCAGCATCGGCAGCGCCGACACCGCCCGACCCGGGTCGTCCACCATGCCGGCGAGCAGGGCCTCCAGATGCCCGGCCATCCGCTCGATCGTGTCGGCGTCGAACAGGTCGGGGTCGTAGGCGAGGGCGTACGCCAGCTCGTCCCCCGCGTAGGCGACCAGGTTCAGCGGGAAGTTGGTGACGTCGGCGCCCTCCAGACCGTGCAGCCGTACACCGTCGGAGGGGCCGGTGTCGCCGTCCACGGGGAAGTTCTCGAACGCCACCAGGCTCTCGAAGAGGTTCGTGCCGCGTTCGACACCGCTCCAGCCCTGGATCCGCGGCAGCGGCACGTACTCGTACTGGCGCGCCTCGACCTGGGCCCGCTGCACCCGGGTCAGCCATGCGGCGACCGGTGCGTCACCGTCGACGGCCACCCGCACCGGCAGGGTGTTGATGAGCATGCCCACCATGGAGTCGGCCCCCGGCAGATCGGCCGGGCGGCCCGAGACGGTGGCGCCGAACACGACGTCCCGCTCCCCGGCGTACCGGGACAGCAGCAGCGCCCAGGCGCCCTGCACCACGGCGTTGACGGTGAGCCGATGGGTCCGGGCGAATGCGAACAGGCGTCGCGAGGCGTCCAGCGGCAACCGTGTCACCATCCGCCGCGTGGACTGCGCACGGTGACTCGCGGCGGGACGCCGGTCGTAGGGCAGTGCCGTCGGCTCGGCGAACCCGTCCAGCAGCGTCCGCCAATAGGCCTCCGCGTCGGACAGGTCCTGGCCCTCCAGCCACTCCACGTACGCACTGAACGGGCGCCGCACGGGCAGCAGCGGCTCCTCACCGGCGGCCAGCGCCCGGTACGCCGAGGTCAGGTCGTCGAGCATCTGGAAGGTGCTCCAGCCGTCCAGCAGCACATGGTGGGAGGTGCGCACCACGCGTACGGAGGTGTCCGAGAGGCGGGCGAGGGCGATCCGCGCCAGCGGGGCGACCGACAGGTCGATGCCGCGCTCCCGGTCCTCCGCCAGATACCGCTCCAGCGCCGCGTCCCGGTCGCCGGCGCTCAGCCCGCGCCAGTCGAGATGGACGATCGGGGTGTCCACGTGCCGGCGCACCACCATCAGCGGGCGGTCCACACCCTCCCACACGACGGCACCGCGCAGGATCTCCAAGTGGTCCGTGACGTGCCGCCAGGCACGCTCCAGCAGGACGGGGTCGGCGACACCGTCGAGGACGAAGCTCATCTGCTCGAAGTAGGCACCGGACCCGGGCTCGGCGAGCGTGTGGAAGAGCATGCCGCTCTGCATGGGCGTGAGCGGGAAGACGTCCTCGACGTCCCGGCCGTCCCCGGCGATCCGGTCCACGGCCGCCTGGTCGAGCCCGGCGAGCGGGAAGTCCGACGGGGTCGCCCCGCCGCTCGCGGGGTCCTGGCAGTGCTCCACCAGGGCCCGCAACGCGGCCAGGTGCTCACCGGCCACCCGCTCCACCGTCGACCGGTCGAAGACCTCACCGGAGAAGATCCAGGTGAATCCGAGGCTGCCGTCCTCGACCATGCCCACCACGTCGAGGAGGTACGGGCGGGGCTCGTCCGGTGCGTGGTCGTGGCCGAGGGCGGGCAGGCGGTCGCGGACCAGCCCGTCGTGCGCGGTGGTGCCGTCCCACTGGCCGAGGTAGTTGAAACTGATGGGCGGGAGCCGGTCCGCGCGCAGCGCGTGGCCCGGTGCGCCCGGCGACGACAGGAAGCGGAGCGCGTCGTAACCGAGGCCGCGGCCCGGCACCGCCCGCAGCTGCTCCTTGACGGACTTGACCGTCTCGCCCCAGCCGCGCCCGGCGGGAAGGGTCAGGGCGACGGGGAAGTGGGTGGTGAACCAGCCGACGGTGCGCGACAGGTCCAGGTCGTCGAAGAGTTCCTCGCGGCCATGTCCCTCCAGGCCCAGCACCAGCCGTCCGGCGCCCGTCCAGTCGGCCAGGACGCGGCCGAGCGCCGTGACGAGCACGTCGTCGATGCGCGTGCGGTACACCGACGGGAGGCGGTGCAGCAGGGCATCGGTCTCCTCGCGGCCGAGGCGCACCTCGACGCTCTGCTCGGCTGCGGTCACATTGCGGCCGCCGGGGTGGTCGACGGGCAGTGCGGGCGCCGCGCCGGGGTCGACCGAGCGCCAGTGGCCGAGTTCGTGGTCGAGGGCGCCGGAGCGGACGTGCGCGGTCAGGCGGTCCGCCCACTGCTGGTAACTGCTGGTCCGCGGGCCCAGGTCGGCCGGACGCCCGTCGGCGAGCTGGGCGTACGCGGTGGACAGGTCCTCCAGGACGATCCGCCAGGACACCCCGTCCATGACGATGTGGTGGACCGCGAGGAACAGCCGGGGCGCGGAGCCGTCACCGAAGCGGAACAGGACGCCCTTCACCAGGACGCCGCCGCGCAGGTCCAGGGCGCGCTGCGCTTGCAGGGCCGCGCTGTTCAGCACCTCCTCGGTGTCCTCGACGTCGGCGATGTCGCGGACCGCGAGGAGGCCGGAGGGCAGATCGCCGTACTCCTGGATCCAGGTGGCGCCGTCCCGGGTGTAGCGCATGCGCAGCGCGTCGTGGTGGGCGACGACCGCGCCGAGCGCCCGCTCCAGCAGCGCGGCGTCCGTACCGGGGGCCAGCTCCAGGTGGGCGGACATGGCGTAGTGGTCCGGGTCGACGGTGTGCTCGTCGAGGAACCAGCTCTGGATCGGGGTGAGTTCGACGCGGCCGGAGACCTGGGCCGGTGCTGTGGCGGCGGGCCGCTCGTCGGTGGTGGTGACGTGGGGGGCGAGGGAGGCGATGGTCTGGTGGAGGAAGAGGAGGCGGGAGGTGAGGTGGAGTCCGTGCC
>NZ_JAKEIO010000243.1 GCF_021474405.1 [Streptosporangium] indianense | reverse complement strand
GCCGCCCCCCCCCCGGCCGCCCCCCGCCCGTCGCCCTTTCCCTGCCCACCGCCGCCCCCCCCCCCGCCTGACCCCCCCCACCACCCCGGCCCCGGCGCCGGCACCCGCTCCCGCGGGTGGTGGCGGTCTCGACCCCCGCATGCTCTGGCCGAACATCCTGGACGCGGTCAAGAACCGCCGACGCTTCACCTGGATCCTGCTCAGCCAGAACGCCCAGGTGGCAGGCTTCGACGGCACGACCCTGCAGCTCGGCTTCGTCAACGCGGGCGCGCGGGACAACTTCCTGAGCAGCGGCAGCGAGGACGTGCTGCGGCAGGCGCTGGGCGAGCAGTTCAACGTCCAGTGGAAGATCGAGGCGATCGTCGACCCGTCGGGCGGCTCCGCGCCCCCCGCAGCGGGCGGCCCCTCCGGCTTCGGCGGCGGCGGCGTCCACAGCACCGGCGGCGGCCAGGGCACCGGCGGTGGCTACAACACCGGCGGCCCCAGCGCCGGCGGCGGATACAACTCCGGCGGCGGCTACAACGCGAGTGGCGGCACGGCGACGGCCCAGCGCCCCGCCCCGTCCGCGTCGGCCTCTCCGGCCCCTCCCGCGCAGCAGTCGAGCAGCTCCGGCTCCGCCGCGACCTCCACCCCGGCTTCCCCGCCGACCGCCGCGTCCGTCCCCCAGCCGTCCGCCCCACCGCGGCGGCACGTCTCCGTCGAGGAGGACATCCCCGAGGACGACGACCCCGACCTCGACGAGTCGGCCCTCTCCGGCCAGGAGCTGATCGTCCGGGAGCTGGGGGCGACGGTGGTGGAGGAGTTCACGAACGAGTAGAGCCGGGAGGCCGGGCCTTCTTGGAGGAACCTCCAGCTCAAGATCCGCCCTCCCTTCGGCAGCCCGCACAAGGAGAACCCGGCGTCTCCCGTTAGGCTGACCCCCGTGAAGGTCCTCGTCATCGGCAGTGGCGCCCGCGAACACGCCCTGTGCCACTCCTTGTCCCACGACCCCGACGTCACGGCGCTGCACTGCGCCCCCGGCAACGCCGGCATCGCCGAGGTCGCCGAGCTGCACCAGGTCGACGCCCTCGACGGCGCCGCCGTCACCGCGCTGGCCACCCGCCTCGGCGCGGAGCTCGTGGTCGTCGGCCCGGAGGCCCCGCTGGTCGCCGGTGTAGCCGACGCCGTGCGCGACGCGGGCATCCCGGTCTTCGGCCCGTCCGGCCGGGCCGCGCAGCTCGAGGGCTCCAAGGCCTTCGCGAAGGACGTCATGGCGGCGGCCGAGGTGCCCACGGCCCGGTCGTACGTCTGCACCACGCCGGAAGAGGTCGACACGGCCCTCGACGCCTTCGGCGCGCCGTACGTCGTGAAGGACGACGGGCTCGCCGCGGGCAAGGGTGTCGTCGTCACCGACGATCTCGAAGCGGCCCGGGCCCATGCGGCGGCCTGCGAGCGCGTGGTCATCGAGGAGTTCCTCGACGGCCCCGAGGTCTCCCTCTTCGCCGTGACGGACGGCGAGACGGTCGTACCGCTCCAGCCCGCCCAGGACTTCAAGCGCGCGCTGGACGGCGACGAGGGCCCCAACACCGGCGGCATGGGCGCGTACTCCCCGCTGCCGTGGGCCGACCCGAAACTGGTCGACGAGGTGTTGCAGACCGTGCTGCAGCCGACCGTGGACGAGATGCAGCGGCGCGGCACGCCGTTCTCCGGCCTGCTCTACGCCGGTCTCGCGATCACCTCCCGGGGTGTCCGCGTGATCGAGTTCAACGCCCGGTTCGGAGACCCCGAGACGCAGGTCGTCCTGGCCCGGCTGAAGACGCCGCTGGCCGGTGTGCTGATGGCCGCCGCCACCGGCAACCTCGCCCACCTGGAGCCGCTGCGCTGGAGCGAGGACGCGGCCGTGACCGTGGTCGTCGCCTCGCGCAACTACCCCGGCACCCCGCGCACCGGCGACCCGATCACCGGTCTGGACGAGGTCGCCGCGCAGGACGCCCCGCACGCGTACGTGCTGCACGCCGGCACCCGCCAGGAGGGGGACGCCGTCGTCAGCGCGGGCGGCCGCGTCCTGTCCGTGACGGCCACCGGCAAGGACCTCACCGAGGCCCGCGACCGCGCCTACACGGCCGTCGGCCGCATCCGCCTCGACGGCTCCCAGCACCGCACGGACATCGCGGCGAAGGCGGCAGGCGCGTAACCGACCCCTACGCGCCGACGACGCCCACGCACCCGCGGCAGCCGCAGCAGGGAAACCACCCGCGGCAGCCGCAGCAGGGACATCACCCCGCCGCCGATGAACCCCACAGGCCCCGGATCCGTCTCAGGATCCGGGGCCTGACGTGTGCGGGAGGCGGGGACCGATGCCCGCCGACCGTCATCCACCTCTCCCCTGAGCCATTCCATCGAGTGACCGATGCCCTATCCGGCTGACGGGGGGCGGAGCCCCAACTAGGGTGCGGCGCAAGCGTTCCGGCACTTGGCCCACCGGCATTGCGATGTCAGTGACGGGTGCCACAGTGGGGGAGTGAGCAAGGGAAGCGTCGGGTCAACGGGGAGGGGGTGAGGTCGGTCGTGACCGGAACGGGTGTGGAAGCAGGCGCGCAGATCGCGCGGGCGCGAGCACTGGCCGTGCTGCGCATCCGCAGCCGTGCCCTGGCCGTTGCCCTGCTGCCGGCCGCCGTCGCCGTGATCCTGCTCGCCGGCACCGCCGGTGACCGCCTGGAAGGTCCCGGCTGGGACACGGCCCGGGCGGTTCTGACGCCGCTCGCCGCCCTGGTGCTGCTCGCCGCCGCCGGGATCGCCCTGGTCGTCGCCCGGGCCCGGCCCGCCATGAGCCCGACCGTGCCGGTCGCCGAGGAGGCGGCCCCCGACCTGTACCGAATGGTGCGCGACCTGGCCGACCGCCTCGACGTCCCCGCGCCCTCCGCGATAGCGCTCACCCCGGACTGCGACAGCTGGCTGGAGGACCGCACCCACCGGTCCCACGCACCGCCCCCGGCCGAGGAGCACCACGACATAGCGGGGGCGGGCAAGCAGGCACAACGCCGGCAGCCCGTCCCGCCGGTCCTCGTTATCGGCTCCCCGTTCCTGTGGTGGATGCGGGTCGGCGAGCTGCGTGCGGTCCTCGCCCCGGTGATCGCCGGCACGGGACCCTCGGCCCACCCGGACATAGCCGCCGCCCGGCGCTTCGTCCGGGGCTTGGACGCCGCGGTGGCCGTGGCGTCGGCGCCCCGCCGCGACCCGGTGTCGCGGATCGTGCTCGCCGGGGCCGGCCGGGTCGCCCGGCTTCTGCTGCGCAGCTGCCGGATCCACGCCGCCGAGTTGGAGCGGGGCGTGGCGGCCGCCGCCGCGGAGCGTGCACAGGCTGTGGATTACGGACTGCGGATCGTCGCCCAGGAGCAGGTGGGTCTGGCCTACGCGGGCTGGGACCGGCTGCTGACCAGGGTGGCGCTGCCCGCGTGGCGGATGGGCCGCTGGCCGTCCCGGCTGGACGCGGGTGTGGTCGCGGCGCTCACGGAGCTGTCCCGGCGGGACCGCCTGGCCGAGGGCTTCGCGTCCCGGCTGGGCGAGCGGCCGGCCTGCGATCTGCTGGAGGAGCCCGGCGCGGTCGACGAAGCCGCGTCCCTGCTGGCCGCCCGCCTCTTCCACGGCGGCCCCGCCGGACCCGGGCCCGACTGGTCGCCGGTGGACTGGAGCGAGTATCCGGACGAGGTCGTGGACCGCAAGTGGCGCCTGGACGCGGCCCGCCTCCACCGCGTCCTGGACACGATGGGCGTCCGGCCCGCCACCGGCCCCACCAC
>NZ_JAKEIO010000242.1 GCF_021474405.1 [Streptosporangium] indianense | reverse complement strand
GCCCCGGCGGCGCAGTCCCCAGCGGCGCCTCGCCCCGCCGCACCGGCCTCCCCGCCCCAGGCCACGGCGGAACCAAGGGCCGGGCAACCGCCGCCGGGAGGTCAGGCCGCGCCCGTGCCAGGTCCGCGCCCGACCGGAGCGGCGTGAAAAGGCCGCGCGGGCTGTCGCTCGCCCAGGCTTCCGGCTGGCTCTTCGCCGATCTGCTGCTGATGCTCGTCATCGTCGTGCTGGGCGGCCAGTCCTCGAAGGACGGCGGCACACCGCCGTGCCCGGGCTGCCCCTCGCCGTCCGCCGCTCGTTCCTCCACCTCATCGGCCTCGTCCTCGCCGTCCGCCACCACCACTCCCCCGGCATCCGCCGCTGCGCTGGGCCTGGACCCGCACAGCGAGTCGATCACCGTGCGGAACGTGGACGTCGTCGGCGTGCTGGCTCACGAGCCGCGGGCCCTAGCGCACGTCGAGCGTGAAGTCCGGCGGCAGACGGCCAGGTTCGAGGGACGGCACGCCGCACTGGTCCTGGTGTGGGGAGTCGCGGCCTCCTGCCCGTCCTGCCGCGGCATCGACCTCTCCCACAGCCAGCGGCTGGCCGACGAGATCGCCCCGCGGGTGCGCTCCTACGACCCGGCGTTCTTCCCCGAGGACGATCCCAAGCTGATCCGTCCCTACCACGACGGCGGCGGCACCCGGAACACCGTCCGTCTCGAACTCTTCTTCGTCCGCGCCTAGGCCGAGTCCGGCGCACCGCCGGCCAGTACCCGGCTGTTCACGATCACCAGGGGGGATCCTTTGGCACGTCGTCTGTCGCTCAGTGAACTCGAGGAGTATGTCCGGGACGTCGTGGCGTTTCTCGAAGCGCTCGGCCCGCCGCAGACGCCGGAGGAGGAGGCCGCCCGGGAGACGCTGGCACGGGCCGCCGCGAAACTCGCGGCGCGGGTAGCGGCACCCATATCGCTCGCCGTCGTCGGGGAATTCACCGTCGGCAAGTCCTTGCTGCTGGGCGCGCTGCTGGGCCGCCCCGACCTGCTTCCCGTGGAGGAGCGTCCCGCCACCGGCAACATCACAGTGCTGCGGCTGCGCGAGGGCACGGCGGGGACGGGCACCCGCCTCGAGGACACATCGAAGATCCACTTCATGACCCGGGACCGGCTCGCCTCGTGCGTCCGGGAGATCACCCGGGAGCTGGCACGCCTGCTCGACGAGCAGCTGCCGCAGCTGAAGGCAGGCGAGGTGCTCGGCGGCGTCGACCTGATCGGCGGTCCGCAGGGATGGCAGCCGTTCCTCGCCTGGTACCGGTGTCTGTGGGGGGAGCAGATACCCCGGCTGCAGCACGTCGAAGCCGACCTGATCTCCTCGCGCTTCCGCGACGCCGCCCTTGAGCTGCTGCGTATCCGCGACGCGGAGCAGGGCCAGCAGGGCCTGCTGGGATCCGAGCCGGTGGAACTCGCCACCGATGCCGTGCGCAGGGTGCTGGAGCTCCCCGTCGCCTCGGCCACGCCGGACACCGCTCCGGCTCCGCGCAAGCTCACGATCACCCGCGAGGGCGTCACGGCCGGCGGGGCGGCGCTGTCCGACTGCTTCCCGCTGGTGGAGCGGGTCGAGCAGGTCGTCGAGGTGGATCCGGCGTTCTGGCCTCTGGGCGATCTGCTGAGCGGGCGGGACGTGCAGTTCCTGGACTTCCCGGGCGTCGGCGCGGTCGGCTCCTTCGGGCGGGACCGCAATCTCAGCCGGCAGGCACTGCAGGACATCCACTCGATCCTGCTGGTGCTGCCGGCACACCATCTGCCGTCGGACATCGCGCTCGACTTCTGGCAGATGCTGGCCGCCGACGGACGCAGTCAGGAGGCCCTCGGCACGGCAGCGCTGCTGGTGGCCAACCAGTTCGACCGGATCGTGGTACCCGCGCTGGACGCCGGACAGCCGGGTGGCGCCGGGCTCGGCCGGGTGGACTCCCTCAACAGCCTGGAGGCCTTCGCCCCCAAGATCACCGGGCAGGGCGACAACCGTGAGCAGCTCTTCCTCGCCTCGGCCGTCAACGGCCTGCTGCTCGAACAGCAGCCCTGGGAACGGGCCTCGGAGCAGACCCGGGACGTGATCCGTGACGCCGCCGAGCGGCTGGCGGACATCCACCGGCCCACGTGGCACGAGTTCGCCGCCCACCTGGAGCAGGACCGGCCGGACAGCCGCTGGCCGCAGCGGCTGCGCGCCTACGAGGAGGCCGGCGGCCTCGATGCGATCCGCCGCGGTGTCGAGCGGCACCTGGCCCGGCACGGGGACGCCCACCGGCTGGAGCGGGCGCACTCCGCCCAGCGCGACCTGGACCTCGCACTGCGGGCCTACCGGCGCGCCGCACCGCGCGACGAGCCCCCCGAGGCCGCCGCCTACCGGGAGGCGGCGGCCCGTTTCCGCGAGCTGGGCAAGCTGATCGGGCGCATCCTCGACGACATCGAACTCCTCGACGACACAGGCCTGTCGAAGCGGCCCGAGTCCCCCGTGCCCCCGGACGTCGAGACCTCCAGGGCCACCGTGCGCGCCGCGGTCTACGGGGCCCACTGGTGGGAACAGCTCGTGCAGCGGTCCCTGCGCAGCCCCGACCACCTGGTGCCACACGGCCGGCCCGCCGAGACCGATCCGCTCTCCCCGCGCAAACGTCGCCCCCGGCCCCGGCCGACCGCCGACGACACCACCGTCTTCCAGCAGCTCTTCGAACGGGTTCTCGCCGACCAGCGTGCCCTCGACCTCCACGAGCTGGACCGGTGGCTCGAGGAATGGCGCGGCTACTGGTCCGCCGAGATCGGCCCGCTGCGCGAGTGGCTGGACTCCGACGAGGAGTCGGCGTTGCTCCTGCCCGAGCTGTACACACGGCGACTGCACAACCCGCAGATCCTCGACGACCTGATCGAGGACCTGGACGTGGACGCCCTGGTGGAGTACGTCACCGAGAACGCGCCGGCGTTCCTGGAGTCGACGGCCGCCGAACCGGCCCACGCCTTCCCGATGCAGCCCGGTCATGCGCTGCCCTGGCACGCCGAGAGCGACAACGGCGACACCGAGGCCGACGAACGCAGCCGCCATCCGCTCGCCGTGCTGCAGATGCGCGCGGCGGTCGCGGACGCTGCCGCGGGCCAGGTCTCGACCCAGTTGCAGGGGTTGCTGCGCCGAGTGCTGCAGGTCTTCCGGGACACCTTCGACGGGGCCCGTGAGTCGCTCCTCGACCACGACGCCTTCCGGCCCCCGGTGAGCCGGAAGGCACCGGACAGGGCCGAGAGCGGGCGCGCGCCCCAGGCCGAGGACGACGCCGGCCGGGGGCCCACCATCGACGACCTGATCCGCACGTGGCTCAACGGTGAGCGGGGAAGCGGGGGAGAGAAATGAGCGACAGCACACTGCGCATCACGTTCGCCCTGCCCGACGAGGGGCGGCTGCCCGACCCGGGCGCGCTGTCCGAGGAGAGCCGCGAGGCCCTCGCGTCGGCATGGCAGCAGGCCGCCGAGCGGCGGAACCCGGCGACGGCCGGGGGGCAGCAGGAGCAGGGACGGCAGGATGCGGGGCGGCCACGGCAGGAAACCGGGCAGCGGCAGGCGCCGGGGTGGCCCGAAGCACCCGCCTCGCCCCGGCGGCCGTCCGACACCCCACAGGGTCCGGCTTCCGGAGCGCACCAAGGGCCGTCCGTCGGCCCGGCCCCGCGCGTCCCGCTGCAGCCGGGCCAGCCCCTGGACCGCACCCCCACCGGCCCCGGCCCGGTCCAGGACCACAGTCCCGGCGGCCCCGGTCCGGCGCAGAACGGGCCGGCACGGAACGGGACGGCGCCCGGCTCCGGCCACCACGGCGACCCCC
>NZ_JAKEIO010000241.1 GCF_021474405.1 [Streptosporangium] indianense | reverse complement strand
ACCCCTGGGCCGCACTCTCTGCGCCATGATCACCCCCCTCACCCCGTCCGGCACCCTGGACCTCGACGGCGCCCAGCACCTCGCCCGCCGCCTCGTGGCGCACGGCTGCGACGGCCTTGTCCTCTCCGGCACCACGGGCGAATCCCCCACCACCTCGGACACCGAGAAGTCCGACCTGGGCCTCCCGGCGGGCCCGGTCCGCAGGCCTCTTCAGCCCGCCGGCCGCGGGACGGCCGACGCACTGCTCTCGCTGCACGCCGACCTGATCAGCACGTGATCACCGCTGGGCGAACACAGGCTCCCACCGCCCCTTGGTGTTGTCCTTGGGCGACCGGAAGTCGCTGAGCGGCGTGGTCTTCTCGCCGCCGATGGTCACCAGGACCAGCCGCTGGTGGTACTCGTTGCCGTCCTGTCCGATGTCCCAGGCGACGAGCGAGTTCCCGTCCGCCCAGGCCAGCAGCTGCTGCCCGCGCACCTCGCGCTGCTTCCCGGTGCGGGCGTCGAGGACGAAGGACGACGTCTTCCACTTCCGTCCCGCGAACTGACCGGCGACGAGCCGCCCGTCCGGTGAGACCCCGGCGTCGACGAACCAGTCCCGGTACTTCTCCAGCGACGGGGCGGGGACCTCCTTGCCGGTGAAGTCGTAGAACTTCTTGCCCGGTTCGGTGGGCATCCCGGACCAGGCGAGCCGGCCGTCATGGGTGAACCCGAAGTCCTGGCGGGAGTTGAGGAACGCGTCGGGGTCGTGCGCGCCCCCGCCGAAGTCCACCCCGGCCCACGAACTGCTCCCCGAGGCCACGTCGACGACGTGGAAACCGGTCCGGTCCGACTCCGTGAACGGGGCGTCCCAGCCCTCCGACCCGTCGATCTTCACCCGGCGGTCGGGATTCTCGCTGTACGCCGTCGCGACGAGCTTCCTGCCGTCGGGGGAGAACTCCACTCCCGCCACCGGCCGGTCGACCGGGATCCATCGCTTGACCTGCCCGCTCGCCAGATCGAGCAGCCCGATACGCGGCACGGGCAGATCCCGCTCCAGGACGGCGGCGGTCCGCAGCCCGGGGGCGACCGCGACGTAGGACCACCGGTCGTCCTTCGCGTACTTCTTCGTGGCGGGGTTCAGCAGCCAGTACGTGCGCTCCGCGACGGCCCGGTCGGCGGACAGCTCGATGTTCCTGGTGGTGTAGTAGGCGGCCAGCGCGACCCGTCCGGCCGCGATCAGGTCGCGCGGCGGTGACTGGTCGGGGTGGGCGGTGATGCCGGTCCGTTCCACCCCGCCCGAGGGGCGTACGTCCTGCTTGCCCGAGTCCAGCGTCGGTACGGCCACGGCGACGGCCACCACGGCGACGGCCGCGGCGGCCGCGGTCGCGAGCCGGCGGCTGCGCCGGCGCCGGCGCACGGCCAGCACCCGGTCGGCGAAACCGGGGGCCGTGGGCGGCTGCCCCTCGGCCTGGTCGCGCAGGGCGTCACGCACGAGTTCGTCGACGTTCACGGACGCACCTCCAAGGGCGAGTAGTCACGGGAGGGCCGCTGCTCGGCGGCGGCCGGGCCGAGGGCGGCCAGTTCGGGTGCGAGGGCGCGCAGCCGGGCGAGGGAACGGTGGGTGGCGGAGCGTACGGTGCCGACCGAGCAGCCCAGGATGCGGGCCACTTCGGCCTCGGGGAGGTCCTCGAAGTAGCGGAGGACGAGCACGGAGCGCTGCCGGGCGGTGAGCCGGGCCAGCGCGCCGCGCATCACCAGGCGCAGTTCGGCGGCACCGGAGGCGTCCGGGGTGGTGCCCGTCTCCGGGGGTTCGGCGACGCTCAGTTCGCGCCTCGGCCACTTCAGCCGCCAGCGGCTGACCTGCTGGCGGTAGAGGACCTGCCGTACATAGGCCTCGGGTTCGTCGATGCGGTGCCAGCGGCCCGCCGCCTTGATCAGCGCGTTCTGGAGCAGGTCCTCGCCCGCGTGCCGGTCGCCGCCGCTGAGCAGGACGGCGGTCTTCAGCAGCGCGGACGACCGGTTCGCCACGAACTCCCGGAAACTCTCCTGCGCTTGGGCATCCATCGTCACCTTCGCTCTCCCCCCGGGGGCGGGCCCTGCGCCCGCCCCCCGTACTCCTTGTGACGCGTGCGGGGGCGGCCCGCTATGCCACCCGGGGAGAACAGACGCGGGACGGCCCGCACCGCAGTCCTCTGCGGCACGGGCCGTCCCGTCTGCCCTGCCCGTTCAGTTCCAGGCGTATCCGTCCCCGAACAGCAGCGTGTGCTCCAGCACGTCCTCCGCCGGGTCGTCGATCTGTCCGGCGTTGACGTTGACCAGACCGACCCGGTGGCCGTTGTGGGAGCCTGTGTTGGTCTCGTCGGCGTGTGCGGCCCCCGCCGGCAGCCAGCACACCCCCAGCGCCACGACGGCCCCCACCAGCAAGCGCACCCCGGCCCGCCCTCGCTCGTTCCTCATGCCCCGGTCCTCGTTTCGTCGGTTCGGCGAATGATCGGACACTGCGTCCACCCGTTCATCCGCCGAACCCACCGCGAGGTCACGCCGAGTCATCCGTACGGGATCATGCCGGGACCGCCGGTCGTGGCGTGGGGCGTGCGGTCGTGGCGTGGGGCGTGGTGTCAGTTGTGGCTGTGCAGGATCTCGTTCAGTCCGCCCCACACCGCGTTGTTCGGGCGGGCCTCGACGGTGCCGGTGACCGAGTTGCGGCGGAAGAGGATGTTGGAGGCACCGGACAGCTCGCGGGCCTTGACGATCTGGCCGTCGGGCATGGTGACGCGGGTGCCGGCGGTGACGTAGAGGCCGGCCTCGACGACGCACTCGTCGCCGAGGGCAATGCCCACGCCCGCCTCGGCGCCGATCAGGCAGCGCTCGCCGACGGAGATGATGACGTTGCCGCCGCCGGAGAGGGTGCCCATCGTGGAGGCGCCGCCGCCGATGTCCGAGCCGTCGCCGATCACGACACCGGCGGAGATGCGGCCCTCGACCATCGACGTGCCGAGCGTGCCGGCGTTGAAGTTGACGAAGCCCTCGTGCATGACGGTGGTGCCCTCGGCGAGGTGGGCGCCGAGGCGGACCCGGTCGGCGTCGGCGATCCGGACGCCCTTGGGGGCCACGTAGTCCGTCATGCGCGGGAACTTGTCGACGGAGGTCACCTGGAGGTGCAGGCCCTCCGCGCGGGCGTTCAGGCGCACCTTCTCCAGGTCGTCGACGGCGACCGGGCCGAGCGAGGTCCAGGCGACGTTGGCGAGGAAGCCGAAGATGCCGTCCAGGCTCTGGCCGTGCGGCTTGACCAGGCGGTGGGAGAGCAGGTGCAGACGCAGGTAGGCGTCGTGCGCGTCGATCGGCTTCTCGTCGAGCGAGGCGATGACCGTGCGGACCGCGACCACCTCGACGCCGCGGCGGGCGTCGGGGCCGATCGCCGCGGTCGCGCCGCCGCCGAGCAGTTCCGCGGCACGCTCGGCGGACAGCCGCTCGGTGCCGGACGGGCCGGGCTGGTCGGCCAGCTCGGGCGCGGGGAACCAGGTGTCGAGAACGGTGCCGTCGGCGGCGATCGTGGCGAGGCCGGCGGCCACGGCGCCGGTCGTGCGAGGAGCAGTCGTGTCGGTCATGAGGGCAACCTAACCGGCGGACACGGGTGGATGCGAACCGGTACGGGGGCATCTCACGGGGCGGGCGGTATCCGCCCGGCAAAGCCGCCCCTCAGCAGCACGGACGCCACGAGCCCCGCCCCCGCCCCCAACACCCGTGATAATTCCGGAAACAAATACGGGCTTGAACGAGACCCAAAAAACGGTCCCGTGATTAACCACCCCCGCAAGGCCGACCAGTCTCTGATACACATCACCGAGCCCACGAGACCAGCGGTAGAATCGCGGT
>NZ_JAKEIO010000240.1 GCF_021474405.1 [Streptosporangium] indianense | reverse complement strand
CCCCGAGACCTACCCCCAACCGGTGTCGGGGGCAGCGTCAGATGTGTAAAAGCGCCCGCCGCCCCCGGCGCCGGCGCCGCGGCCCCACGACCCGGCACCCCGGGCCAGGCCCTGCGGGAGCTGGCCGCGGGCAACCGCCGCTGGCAGGCCTTCCGCGAGCGCCACCCGCACGAGGACCCCGCCGTACGGCGGACGCTGGTCACCGCCCAGCACCCCTTCGCGGTCGTACTCGGCTGCATCGACTCGCGCGTCCCCCCGGAGCTGGTCTTCGACCAGGGCCTGGGCGACCTGATGACCGTCCGCACCGCCGGCGAGGTCCTGGACGAGGCCGTGCTCGGCAGCGTCGCCTACGGCGTCCTGGAACTCGGCATACCGCTGGTCGTCGTCCTCGGCCACCAGTCGTGCGGCGCGGTGCGCGCGGCCGTGCAGGCGGAGCAGTCCGGGGAGCGCCTGCCCGCCCACATGCAGTACCTCGTCGACCGGATACGCCCGGCCATCGACCACGGCCAGGAGGGGGACGCCCGGATCGACGCGACCGTGAGCGCCAACGTCCGGCTCGTGCGCTCCCGGCTGGCCGCCGAACCCGAACTCGCCGCCCGGATCGGCACCGGCAAGCTGGCGATCGTCGGCGCCCGCTACGAACTCACCACCCAGGTGGTCCACCGCCTCGCCTGACGGGCGGCCGGCCCGGACCGCCGCACAGGGCGGCGGACCGGGCCGTTCCGTCACGCCCGGAGCGGATTGAACCGGGCCGTGGCCATCAGGTACCAGGCCGTCGCCCCGGTGTGACGGTACGGGTAGTAACCGAAGCCGAAACCCGTGTCCAGCGGGCTGCTGGCGGACACGACCCCACTGCGCCCGGGCAGCGGTCTGGCCCCGACGGTCTGTCCGTCGCCCAGCAGCTCCTGCGCCCGTTCGATCGAGGCGAGCAGCCGCCGGGCGCGGGGCTCGTCGCCGCGGGTCCCGCGATCACGCAGCGCGAGCGCGAGGTGCGCCGTCCCCTCGAACCACACGCCGTTGCGGTCGGGCTTCGGCTGGCCGTCGGCGATCGGCGCGTCCTCGTTGGCGAGGAGACTCGCCGAACTGAAAGTGACCCCCTCGTACGACTGCCCTGCGGGCACGGTGCTGTTGGTGCGTCCGGCGTGGTCCTGGACGGCCAGCTCGGTCACGGCCCAGTCCAGGGACCGGGAGTGGCGGCGGGAGTCGAGCGCGAGGTGTGTCCAGGTCTGTGTGTCCTCCGGGACCGGGGACTTGTTGACCGTCACACCGTCGTTCGTGCCGGTGTAGAAGAAGCCCCCGGACGGTTCCCACATCCGGCGCACGAACGCCTCGGCACGGCCGCGCCGCTCCCGCCACACGCGGTCGCCGGTCAGCCGGGCGAGCCGGCCGAACAGGCAGACCAGGTCGGTGTTGTGCTCGGTCGAGGTGAACGGCAGCTTCTGATTCGCCCCGTCCACCCCGAACTTGTAACCGCCGAGGGGCTCGTCGGTCCGGCCGGTCCGCTCGATCCATTCGCCGATGCGCACGGCACCGTCGAGGAAGCGGCGCGCCCCGGTGCGGTGGGCCAGGGCGCCGAGCGCGATGCCCGCCCAGGCCATGTCGCCCACCGCCGTACCGGTGAAGCCGAACTGCGTACCGACGTTGACCGTGCCGTCCGCCCGTACGAAGCCGTCGGGCTGCGGTGAGCCGTCGTAGAAGGTGTACGGCCCGACGTTGTAGGCCTGCCGGAGCCTGCCGTCGTCGTGGTCCGGGTCGTGGTGCTGGGCGTGGAGCAGGGCGTCCCCCAGCGCCGTGGCCCTGGTCAGGCCGGCCGGGGTCCGGGCCGCGAGGTGGGCCAGGAGCGCGAGGGCGTTGTCGTAGGTGAACGCGGTGCTGAACAGGCCGGCCTGGTCGGTGTAGCTCTGGGTCAGGCGGATGTCACCGTGGTCGGGATAGGCGTCCATGGCTGCGGCGAGGAAGGCGTACCCCCGGGCCGGGGCCGACGCCCGCAGTGCCCCGGGGGAACCGGTCGCGAGGGCCTGCCCCGAGCCGGCGGCGGTGAGCGAAGCGGCACCGATACCGAGTCCGGCACCGATCAGCGAACGCCGGCTGAGCTCCGGGCCTTGTCTGCCAGTCATGGATCTCCCTTGAGAGCGCTCTCATCCAGTGGTGGCTCATTGTGCTGGCGCTCACGAGCGGGGTCAACGCTCTTGTCAGAAGGGAGAGTTGGCGAGGGTGAGCGGGGCGGTCACTCGCAGACGATCTCGTCACGCGGGGTGTAGTGCGTGCGGTAGGGCTCCCGCTTCACTTCACGGCCGTCGGTGGAGAAGACCCGCTCCACGGTGACGTCGAACCCTTCGAGCGGTGTCTGCGGCACGCATTCCTTGTCGTGGCTCACCGTCTTCTCCGGCTTCGTCACGTTGGTGCGCGGGCCCGTGACCGACTTGATCTCGTCGTACCTGCGGGTGCCGAGGAAGGAGACCGTGACGGAGCTGTCGGTGGACTCGGCCTGGATGTAGAGGGCCTTGCCGGAGTCGTTGGTGAACCGCAGGTCCAGGCTGCCCCAGGCGACCGTCGCCTCGCGTCCTTCGGGATAACGCTCGATGTAGAACGAGTGCGCTCCGTGTTCCACGGGCTTGACCCCGGCGAAGAACAGCGCGTTGTACACGGTCGTCGCCACGGACGAGACCCCGCCGCCGGAGGCCTTCGTGAACTTGTCGTCGAGGATGATGATGCCGTCCGTGAAGCCGTTGGCCTCGGTGCGCTCACCGACGGTCCGGTTGAAGCTCCAGGTCTCGTCCGGCCGGACGAGGGAGCCGTTGATGAGTTCCACGGCCCGGCCTATGTTCTTGGTGCGGTACTCGGCCGGTTCGAAGTGGACGGTGAAGGAGGACATCTTCTCCGTCAGCCCCAGCCGGGCGGCGTTCTCCCGGGTCACTTCCGGTGGGATCCGGCGTACCTGCACCTCGCCGTCGCGGTCGGCGCCCGCCTTGGTGAGCAGCGGCAGGACGGCCTTGCCCAGTGCCTTGTCGTCGACCGACCGGCCCACCGTGGCGTCCTTGACCACCACGGCCTTGTCACCCTCCGGCCGCAGCTCGGCGTTCTCGGCGGTCGTGGTGACGGCGTCCAGCGGACCGGCCACGGTGGGCTCGGCGCGCAGGCCCTTCGCGTCGAGCTCGGGCCGGAGTCCGCCGCTGTCGTCCGCCCGCATGGTCAGGTGCTCGCCCAGCGTGTCCTGGCCGACGGTGAAGCGCCGGCCGGCCGCGGTGAGCGTGACGGGGCCCGACATCGCGGGTTCCGCGAAGCCGCGCACGGCCCGCCGCACCTCGTCGGTGGTGACCTTCGGCCGGGTCTCGCGGGCGGGCAGGGCGGTGGCCGAACCGCTGCCGCCCAGGAAGGACTCGCGCAGGGGCTCGACCGCGGCGTTCACATCCAGGGCGTACCCCGTCCGCGGTGCGACGGTCCGCACCTGCCCGTGGTCGAAGCTCACGGCACCGTCCCGCACCTTCTGGTCGAGCCCGTGCGCCAGCTTCCCGAGGGCCGCCCGGGCCTTGCCCTGGTCGAGGTGCACGACCGGTTCGATGTCGCCGCCCGAGCGGAAGAACCCGCCGAAGACGCTGACCGGATCGGCGCCGGTGCGGGCCGCCCGGTCGACGGTCTCCTCGACGTCGTAGGAGAGACCCGCGCGCCGCGGATCGATCCTGCCGGTGCGGTCACCGACCTTCACGGGCAGCTCCCGGGCGCCGGCCGGGCCCAGCTCCCGCTCCAGCTTCCGCACCGCCTCCGCGCGGCTCAGCCCTCCGATGTCCACCCCGCGCACGGTCGTGCCCGAGTCGATGTGGCCGCCGGTGAGGAGCAGCCCGGCGAGATACAGACCGCCGACCCCCACGGCCAGCGCGCCGCCTGCCAGGGCGACGGGCGGGAGGGAGGCGATACGGGGGACCGGGG
>NZ_JAKEIO010000239.1 GCF_021474405.1 [Streptosporangium] indianense | reverse complement strand
CACACTCACGCCCACACCGACACCGACACCGACACCGACACGGGCGACCGTCACCACGCCGAGCAAGGGCCCGGACCCGACGACACCCTCCCCGGCTCCCACCCGGACGTCCGGTCCGCCCGCGTCCCCCGAGCCGACACCGTCGCCCGACGGCACACCTACGCCCACTCCCTCTCCGTCCCCGCCCGCCCCGGCCGTCTACCGGTGGAGCGGGCTGTCGTACGACGTCAACGGCGACGGCACGAAGCCCGAGATGCGGATCGAGTCGAGCAGCTGGGTCGGGAAGCGGTCCGGCCTGCGGGTCGGTGGCGAGCGGTACGTCCACGGCGTCACCGTGCACGGCCGCTCGTCCGTCACCATCGACCTCAACCGCTCCTGCTCGTCGTACGACGCACGCGTGGCAGTGGACGACATGACGCCGAAACTCGGCGCGGTGCGCTTCTCCGTGTATGCCGACGGGACCAGGCTGTGGCGGTCCCCGCTGATGGAGGGCGGCGACGCGGCCGTGCCCGTCCACGTGAACCTCACCGGACGCGGCACGGTCCGGCTCGTGGCGGAGCCGCGCAGCGTCCTCGACAACCTGATGCCGGTGGAGTGGGCGGAGTCCGGGTTCACCTGCGGCTGACCGCAGGGCGGTTCACGTCACCCGGTCGACGGCGTACACGACGCACGCCTCGTCCAGCTCGCGCAGGACGTCGTCCGCGGTGAGGGCCGCGCCCCGGGCACGCTCCGCCTCCCAGCGGGCACGGCCCAGGGCGGCACGGGCAGCGGCCTCGGCGCGTTCCGCCGGGGGGATCTCCGGGACGGAGCGCGGGCGGCCGGACCGCCAGTGGTCACCGGTGCCGAGCAGCCGGGCCGCCCGCGGGAAGTCGCCGAGATCGGCCAGCAGCCCCGCCGCGCCGTCCACGACCGTCGCCCGGACGACGTCCGAGCACCGCTTCTCCACCGCCTCGCGCAGGGCTTCGGTGGCCTTGGCCAAGCCGGAGCGCGGCCCGGACTCCTTCGCGCTGATCGCCGCGTCGAGCAGGCGCAGCATCACCACGAACTGCGGGGGCGGCGTACCGGGCGCGGTGTTGGCGAGCGCCTCCTCCCACCACGCGCGCGCCCGGCCGGTGTGCCCGTCCTCGAAGGCCATCTGGGTGCGCATCAGCAGGATGTACGCCTTGGAGTCCCGTACGCCGTACCGCTCGGCGGCGGCGGTGGCCTCGTCCAGCGCGGACCGTGCGGCCGGCCGGTCGCCCGCACGGTAGGCGATCTCGGCGAGCCGGGCGAGGAGGAACGGCGATTCGGCGTGGGCGCCCACCTCGTAGGCGAGCCGGAGCGCCTCCTCGTACTCCCCCTTGGCCTCCTCGAAACGGCTGCGCACCATGGCGGCCTCGCCGGCCGCGCTGCACACCTGGGCGCGCAGCCAGCGGTCACCGGCGCGGCGGCTGAGGACCCGCAGTTCCGCGAGGTCGTCGTCGACGCCCTCCAGGCTTCCGGGCCCGTCGACGACCGTGTGCGCGCGGAACATCAGGGCGACGGAGACCTCCCAGTCACCGCCGTACGCACGGCAGTTGGCGACGGCCGCGTCCAGGACCGTCCGGACCTCGCGCTGGTCGCCCAGGTAGGAGGAGAGGATCGGGCAGACGAGCCCCGGGATGCGGGCCGCGTGCGGGCCGCCTTCCGTGTAGTGGGCCCACACCCGCTCCATGTACGGCAGCCTTTCGGCGACGAACGTCTCCATGGGGGCCACCTCGGTCATGAAGAACAGATGCAGCAGGCGCACGTCCATCCGCAGGGCGTGCAGCGGATGTCCCGCCTCCCCGTCCGGCGGTGTGAGGAAGGGGTCGACGTGGCCGGGCGGTTCCGGCCGGCCGCCGGGCGGCACACGGCCCGTCGTGTCCGGGGTCGCGCCCAGCTTCAGCGTCCGTTCGAGCCACTCCACGCCCTCGTGGCGGTAGTTGCGCAGCCACCAGAACCAGCCCATGGCCACGGCGAGGGCGGCGGCCTCCGCCTCGTCCCCGGCGGCGAGGGCCCGGTCGAGGGCCGCACGGATGTTGTCCAGCTCGGTCTCCAGGCGGGAGATCCACGGCAGTTGCGCGGCGGAGCGCAGCTGAGGATCGGCCCGCTCGGCGAGCGCACGAGCCCACGCGCGGTGCCGTCGCTCGGCGGCGGCGCGCAGCTGCGGGTCGTCGGCGGCGCGCTCGACGGCGTACTCGTGGATGGTCTCCAGCATCCGGTACCGCATGCCGGGGGCGTCGTCGTCCGCGCCGGGCGTCGCCACGACGAGGGACTTGTCGACGAGGGCCCCGATCAGCTCGGCGGCGGGCCCGGAGCACACGGCCTCGGCCGCCCCGAGGTCCCAGCCGCCCGCGAACACGGACACCTCGCGCAGCATCGTCCGCTCGGCGTCGTCGAGCAGGTCCCACGACCAGTCGACGACGGCACGCAGGGTCTGCTGGCGGGGGAGGACCGTACGGCTGCCGGAGGTGAGGAGGCGGAAGCGGTCGTCGAGGCGGTCGGCGATCTGCCGGGGGGTGAGCAGCCGCAGCCTGGCCGCCGCCAGCTCGATGGCGAGCGGCAGCCCGTCCAGCCGTCGGCAGATCTCCGCCACCGCCTGCTCGTCGCGGAGCAGGGCCTGCGCGTCGGGACGGACGGCGGCGGCGCGCTCCGCGAACAGCCGGCGGGCGTGGTCGGGGCGCAGGGGCTCGACCGGACGGACCACCTCGCCCGGCACACCCAGGGGTTCACGGCTGGTGGCCAGGATCGTCAGCCCCGGGCAGCGGGTCAGCAGGGTCTCCGCCAGGTGGGCGGCGGCACCGATGACGTGTTCGCAGTTGTCAAGGATCAGCAGGAGGTCGCGCGACGCGCAGAACTCGACGAGCAGCCCGACGGGGTCGTCCTGCACGGCGGTGAGCTCGCTGGTCATCAGCACGGTCTCGCGCAGACCGAGCGCACTGACCACCGCTCCCGGCACCGCCTCCGGCCGGTCGAGCGGGGCGAGCTCGGCCAGCCGTGCCTGCGGGAGCCCGGCGGCGGCTTCCTCGGCGAGGCGGGTCTTTCCGGAGCCGCCCGGTCCGGTGAGGGTGACGAGGCGGGCCCTGTGCAGGTCGGAACGGATGGCGTCGATCTCGGGTTCCCGGCCGACGAAGGAGGTCAACCGGGGGCGGATGCTCCCGGGGCGGGTGCGCTCGCGCTGCGGCGGAGCGGACGGCGGCTTCTCCTGCCTCGGGCTGGAGTCGAACAGGTCGGCGTGCAGGGCGCGCAGGTCGGGCCCGGGGTCGGTCCCGAGGCCTTCGGCCAGGGCCCGGCGCACGCTCTCGTACGCGGCGAGCGCGTCGGCGTCCCGCCCGCTGTCGCGCAGGGCGCGGATGAGGAGGGCGTGCAGCGGCTCGTCGTAGGGGTGTACGGCGGTCAGTTCCCGCAGTTCCGGTACGACGTCCGGGGCGCGGCCGAGCCGTAGCCGGGCCTCCGCCCTGGCCCGGGTCGCCTCGAGACGCCTGGCCTCCGGGCGGGCGGCGGCGGAGCGGTCGGGGAGATCGGCGAGGGCGGGGCCGTGCCAGAGGGAGAGGGCGGCGTCGAGGTGCCGTTCCGCTCGCGCGGGGTCGTCGCCGGCGAGGGCGTCGGTGCCCTGCCGGACCAGCCGTTCGAAGACGTGGAGGTCGATGTCGTCCCCGGTGGCGGCGAGTCGGTAGCCGCCGGTCTCGGAGGTGACGGCGTCCTTGCCGAGGGCCCTGCGGAGCCGGCCGACGAGAGCTTGGAGCGCGGCCGGGGCGTCCTGGGGCGGGTCCTCCGCCCAGACCTCGTCGATCAGCGTCCTGGGGGTGACGATCCGGGAGGGGCGCAGGGCGAGGGCGGTGAGCAGCGCGCGGAGCCGGGGGCCGCCGACGGGTACGACCGTGCCGTGCTCGTCCTCTGCCGTGGTGACGCCCAGAATTCTGTACCGCACCGGGTCATTGTCGCCGGGGTGGGGTCGGGGGGCGGCTG
>NZ_JAKEIO010000238.1 GCF_021474405.1 [Streptosporangium] indianense | reverse complement strand
CCCCTCAGGCCTACCCCGCGCCGCCGGCCCCGGCCTGGGGTGCCCCGCACGGGGGCCACGGACACCACGGCCATCACGGACACCACCGGCACAAGAGCTTCGGGCACATGCTGTTCTCGTCCTGAGTCATGGCACGACAGGAGCCCCCGGCCGCGAACGGCCGGGGGCTCCTGTGTGATGTGGACGATACTGGGATTGAACCAGTGACCTCTTCCGTGTCAGGGAAGCGCTCTCCCGCTGAGCTAATCGTCCTCGGGGCCATGAACACGGACCGCATCCGGTCATGGGCACTGCGTGCGCGATACTGGGATTGAACCAGTGACCTCTTCCGTGTCAGGGAAGCGCTCTCCCGCTGAGCTAATCGCGCGGGAAGGATCTTGAAAGATCCAGTGGACGATACTGGGATTGAACCAGTGACCTCTTCCGTGTCAGGGAAGCGCTCTCCCGCTGAGCTAATCGTCCTTGGAGGTGGAGACGGGATTTGAACCCGTGTAGACGGCTTTGCAGGCCGTTGCCTCGCCTCTCGGCCACTCCACCAGGAGTGTAGGGGAACCGGGAAGCCCCCTCTTCCTTCGAGCGGACGACGAGGTTCGAACTCGCGACCTCAACCTTGGCAAGGTTGCGCTCTACCAACTGAGCTACGTCCGCCTGTCGTTTCGTTCCGCTCTCGCGGCCCGGCGACGTGTTGAACTCTAGCGGATACCGGGGCCAGTACAAAAACGCGTTTGTGCAGCGTGCTGCGCTTCCCCTGCTCACGGAGGTCACAGGGCCGTCCGACGGGACATCCCCCGGTCACCTGTGAGACACCCGCCCTAGACTCGACTGCGTGCTCGACCTCCCTCCTCTCGCCCGCTTCGGCGACCGCGTCGCCACCGGGCTCCTCGACGTCACCGACGATCCCGAGGCCCTGGAGTCCAGCGGCTTCTGGGCCGTCTGCGCGGACTTCGAGGGCCGTCTGACCTGCGCCCGCTTCGCGCAGATCCGGACGGCGGACGTGCCCGCCGCAGTCCCCGGCGCCTGGCACGGCCCGGCCGCCGGTGACTGGACGTCCTCGCTCGACCGCGCCGCGTACACCTCCGCGGTGCGCAGGATCCGTGACCACATCGCGGCCGGCGAGGTCTACCAGGCGAACCTGTGCCGGGTGCTGTCCGCACCCGTCCCGCCCCGCGCCGACGTGGACGCCCTTACCGCACTGCTCGCCCGCGGCAACCCCGCGCCCTACGCGGGGACGATCCGCCTGCCTCGGTACGACGTGGAGATCGCCACCGCCTCCCCGGAACTGTTCCTGCGGCGCGAGGGCCGGATCGTCGAGTCCGGACCGATCAAGGGCACCGGCCGGACGGAGGCCGACCTGCTGGAGAAGGACTACGCCGAGAACGTGATGATCGTGGACCTCGTCCGCAACGACATCGGGCGGGTGTGCGCCACGGGCAGTGTGTCGGTGCCCGACCTGTGCGCCGTCGAGAAGCATCCGGGGCTGGTCCATCTCGTCTCGACGGTCCGCGGCGAGCTGGCCGACGGGGCGGGCTGGGCCGACCTGCTCGGCGCCGCCTTCCCGCCCGGCTCGGTCACCGGCGCGCCCAAGTCCAGCGCGCTGCGGATCATCGACGCCCTGGAGACGGCGCCCAGAGGCCCCTACTGCGGCGGAATCGGCTGGGTCGACGCCGACCGGGGGACCGGAGAGCTCGCCGTCGGCATCCGTACCTTCTGGATCGACCGGGCCGCCGGCATGCTGCGCTTCGGTACCGGCGCGGGCATCACCTGGGGCTCCGACCCCGAGGGGGAGTGGCGGGAGACCGAGCTCAAGGCGTCCCGGCTGCTCGCGATAGCGTCGGGCACGTACGAGGTGAATGGAGAGGACCTGACGTGAAGATCTGGCTCGACGGCGGGCTGCAGGACATCGAGTCCGCCCGCGTCTCCGTCTTCGACCACGGGCTGACCGTGGGCGACGGCATCTTCGAGACGGTGAAGGCCGTGGACGGCCGGCCGTTCGCCCTCACCCGGCACCTCGACCGGCTGACCCTCTCCGCGCGCGGCCTCGGCCTGCCCGACCCGGACCACGACGAGGTGCGCCGCGCCTGCGCCGCCGTCCTGGAGGCCAACCCCGTACCGCTCGGCCGGCTGCGCATCACCTACACCGGCGGCCACGGCCCCCTCGGATCCGACCGCGGCGACCACGGCCCGACCCTCGTCGTCGCCCTCGGCGCAACGTCCCGCCGCCCCGACTCCACCGCCGTGATCACGGTCCCCTGGACCCGCAACGAGCGCGGCGCGCTCACCGGCCTGAAGACCACCTCGTACGCCGAGAACGTCGTCGCCCTGGCCCGTGCCCGGGAACAGGATGCCTCCGAGGCCCTGTTCGCCAACACCGTGGGGCAGCTGTGCGAGGGCACCGGCTCGAACGTCTTCGTCGTCCTCGACGGCGAGATCCACACGCCGCCGCTCGCCTCCGGCTGCCTCGCCGGCATCACCCGCGCACTGACGGCCGAATGGACCGGCGCGAAGGAGACCGACCTGCCGCTGGACGTCCTGGAACGGGCCGAGGAGATCTTCCTGACGTCCACGCTGCGGGACGTGCAGGCCGTGCACCGCGTCGACGGCCGTGAGCTGCCCGGCGCGCCCGGTCCGGTGACCGCCAAGGCCATGCGGATCTTCGAGGAGCGGGCGGGGAACGACCTCGACCCCTGACAGCCCCCCGAATTCGGCTGACCACGGGCGTGGTTGCGGGTAGAACACCCCTGATGACCACGACCCTGCGGCCGACCGAGCCGCTTCAGCAGAACGCCGACGGGACGCGCTCACGCCGCTACCAGGTGTGCGTGAACAGCCGTCCCGTGGGGGCGATACACCTCGGCACGCATCCCCTGTTCGGCGACGCGGTGGCCCGGATCATGAAGCTGCACATCGAGGAACCGGACCGCAGGCGGGGCCGGGCCACGGTCGCCGCACTCGCCGCCGAGGAGGTGGTGCGCGGCTGGGGGTGCCGCCGCATCGAAGTGACGGTCCCGGCCGCGTCCGAGGCCGGGCTCCGGCTCGCCACGGCGCTCGGCTACGTCGTGCGCAACCGCGGCATGGAGAAGGCCCTCGCCGACACCCCGCCGGACCTGCCGGAGGGCAGCCGCGCCCGCCCCATGACCGAAGCGGAGTTCGGCCCCTGGCTGGCCAAGGGCATGGAGGACTACGCGCACAGCTGGATGGAGCGGGGTGTCCCGGAGGCCGAGGCCCGGGCCAAGTCCGAGCGCGACCACGCCACCCTCCTGCCCGACGGGCTCGCCACCTCCGGCATGCTCATCAGCGTCGTCGAGCACCTGGGCACACCGGTGGGCACGCTGTGGCTGGCGGTGCGCGAGAGCAGCGCGTTCGTCTTCGACGTCGAGACCGACGCGGCCCACCGGGGGAAGGGCCACGGCCGCACCCTGATGCTCCTGGCCGAGGCCCAGTCGATCGCCGAGGGCAGGCGGACCCTCGGCCTCAACGTCTTCGCCGGCAACACCCCGGCCGAGCGGCTCTACGACTCACTCGGCTACGTGACCACGCAGTACGCCATGTACAAGCCGCTGCTGTAGCGGCCCGGAGGCCGGCGGCCGGGCCAGGGGGAGGTCAGTGTTCCTGCTGCCCGGCCAGCAGCCGGTCGGCGATCCCCTCGATCCGCTCACGCAGCCCCTCCTGGCTCTTGCCGCCGTCGAGCCGCTCCCCACCGATCACGTACGTCGGGGTGCCGGTCACGCCGATCGCCTTGCCCTCGGCCTGGTCGGCGTCCACGAACAGGATGTGCCGGCCGTCGATCAGCGCGGTGTCGAACTCCTCGGCGTCCAGGTCCAGTTCGCGGGCCAGTTCGACCAGGAAGGGTTCTCCCCGACGCCCCAGCTCCTCGACCCGGCCGAGGAGCGCCTCGACGTACGGCCACCCCCGGCCCTGCTCCCACGCCTCCTCGGCGGCCTGGGCGGCGGCGAAGGCGTGCTTGTTCTTCTCCAGCGGGAAGTGCCGCAGCCGCACCTCCAGACGCTCCCCGTAGCGGGCGCGCAGGGCGCGCAGGTCGTCCAGCGCGGTGCGGCAGTCCGGGCACTGGAGGTCGCACCACACCTCGAGGGCGGGGGCGGGGGCGGGGGCGGTGGAACGGTCGGAGGA
>NZ_JAKEIO010000237.1 GCF_021474405.1 [Streptosporangium] indianense | reverse complement strand
AGACCGGGGCGTCCGCTGCCGCTGCGGCCGGCGCCCGGGGCGGGCTTGCCGGCCGTTGCGGCGGGACTCGATCAGGCCGACGGCGCGCTCGGGCAGCCACGCGGAGGCCGTGCCGCTGTCGTCGGAGCCGGAGCCGAAGAGGTGGGGGGCCAGCTGCGCCTGGAGGTCGGCCGGGTTGGGGCGGGCCGTGGGGTCCATCTGCATACAGGACTCGATGAGCGGACGCAGTTCGTCCGGGAGCCCTTCGAGGTCCGGGCCCTCACGCAGCAGCATGAAGACCGTCTCGACCGGGTTGGCGCCGTGGAAGGGCGGGTGTCCGGTGGCGGCGAAGACCAGCATCGAGCCCAGGGAGAAGACGTCGCTGGCGCCGGTGACGCTGCGGGAGTCCTTGGCCTGCTCGGGTGACATGTAGGCGGGGGTGCCGACGGCGACGTTCGTCATCGTCAGACGCGTGTTCGACACGCCCGACGCGATGCCGAAGTCGATCACCCGGGGGCCGTCCTCCACCACGAGGACGTTGGACGGCTTGAGGTCGCGGTGCACCAGGCCCGCGCCGTGGATGGACTGGAGGGCCTCGGCCACGCCCGCCGCCAGCCAGCGCACCGCCTGGGCCGGCATCGGGCCGCAGTCGTTCACTATCTCCTCGAGGGAGGGTGCGGGGACGTAGGCGGTGGCCAGCCAGGGCACGGCGGCGCGCGGGTCGGCGTCCACGACGGCGGCCGTGTAGAAGCCGGAGACGGCGCGGGCCGCCTCCACCTCACGCGTGAAGCGGACCCGGAACAGCTGGTCCTCGGCCAGCTCCGTCCGGACGGTCTTGATCGCCACGCGCCGGCCGGACGCCGAACGCGCGAGATAGACCAGCCCCATGCCGCCGGCACCCAGCCGTCCCAGCACCTCGAACGGCCCGATCCGCCGCGGATCGTGCTGTGTCAGCTGATCCACCACTCTGCCTGCCACCTCCCCGTACGAGCCGCGCCAAGCCACATGTTCCACGCGACCTTCGTGCAGCGTCTCACCACCGCACCGCCATGGCGGCACGCACCCTGATTCTTCCTGGCCGGAGCCCTGGTGGCGAACCCGCTGACAATTGGGGTGTCTCGGCATGGAAGCGATCAAAAGATGACCAAACAATGCCTGCTCAGCGGCGCAACAGCGCGAACGACGCCCCCTGATTGTCGGTGACGACGGCGACCTCTCCGTACGAGGTCTCGAAAGGCGGGGCCTGGACCCGGCCGCCGAGCCGCCGCACGTCCTCCAGGGCGGCCGGTACGTCTTCGACGGCGAAGTGCACGAGGAAGTGGGGCGGCATCCGCTCGGAGAAGACGTCCGTGACGGCGGCCCGGCCGAAGTCGGGCTCGGCGTCCGGCCCGAACAGGGCGTCCCGGAAGAGGTCGCCGTAGAAGGCGTTGGCCGCCTCGGTGTCCCGGGCGTACAGCTCGACCCAGGCGAAGGTGCCCGGCTCGTGCCGTTTGCCGAAGCCGGGGTGGTCCTCCGGCTGCCACAGGGCGAAGACGGCGCCCTCGGGATCGGTGACGAGCGCGGTGACGCCCAGCTCACCGGCCGGCACCGGTGCCGAGACGACCTGTCCGCCCGCGTCCCGGATGCGCCGGGCCAGGGCCGGGGCGTCCGGGGTCGCGAAGTACACCGTCCAGACGCTGGGCAGACGTCCGTCCACCTTGCGGACCAGAGCGGCCACCGGTTCGCCGTCCTTCAGCGCCTGCGCGAAGGAGCCGAACCAGTCCTCGAAGGTCCACCCGAAAAGTTCACCGTAGAACCGCTTGCCCGCCTCGACGTCCGGGAGCTGCGCGTCCACCCAGCAGGGGACGCCCTCTCCGTACACCGATGCCCTGTTTTCGGCCATGTCGACAACGTAACCGCGACGGCCGCACCCCGCAGACCAGGCACACCAGCCCCTGTACTCCCTCGCACCCCATTTGCAGTCGGCCGAATCGCGCCCCGATCACGCCTCGGTAAGCTGACGGCATGACAGGACAAGTGCGTACCGTCGACGGCCGGGTGGCCGGCCGGCGTGGGCAGGCGACCCGGCAGAAGCTGCTCGACTGCCTCAGCGAGATGCTCAGCTCCTCCCCGTACCGGGACGTCAAGGTCATCGATGTCGCCCGGAAGGCGGGCACTTCGCCCGCGACCTTCTACCAGTACTTCCCGGACGTCGAGGGCGCCGTCCTGGAGATCGCCGAGCAAATGGCGGCCGAGGGCGCCGCGTTGACGGAACTCCTGGAAGGCCGTTCCTGGGCCGGCAAGGCCGGATGGCAGACCGCCCAGGAACTCGTCGACGGCTTCCTGGAGTTCTGGCGCAAGAACGACGCCATCCTCCGGGTCGTCGATCTCGGCGCCGCCGAGGGCGACAAGCGCTTCTACAAACTCCGGATGAAGATCCTCAACTCCGTGAACAACTCCCTCGCGGACGCCGTCGCCGAGCTCCAGGCCAAGGGACGGGTCGACAAGGACGTGAACCCGGCGGCCGTCGCCGGTTCGCTGGTCGCGATGCTCGCGGCGGTCGCCTCCCACCAGAAGGGCTTCTCCTCCTGGGGTGTGAAGCAGGCCGAACTGAAACCGAACCTGGCCCTGTTGGTGCACCTCGGCGTGACCGGCCGGAAGCCGACGAAGTAGGGCGGGGCGGCGGCCCCTCGCGCACGCAAGTCCTGTCTGGCAGGCGGTGGTTCACCCCGGTGGACCGCCGCCTGTCGCGCTTTTGCGCCGGTCACTTCCTCGGTACGAGCCGGAACACCCGGATCTCCCGCTCCACCCGCGCCTGGTAGGCCGCGTACGGCGGCCAGAACGCCAGCAGCGCCTGCCACGCCGCCGCCCGCTCCTCCCCCGCCAGCAGCACGGCCGTGACCGGGACGTCCCGGCCCTTCCAGCTGATCTCCGCGTCGGGATGCGCGAGGAGGTTGTGGCTCCAGGCGGGGTGCCCCGGCCGCCCGAAGTTGGACCCGACGAGGATCCAGCGGCGCCCGCCGTCCTCCGGCATGCAGGCCAGGGGCGTACGACGGGGCAGCCCGCTCCTCGCCCCGGTCGAGGTCAGCACCACACCGGGCAGCATCCGCGCGCTGAGCAGCACCCGCCCTCCGGTGAGCCGGTGGACGGCCCGGTCCAGGGCGGGCACCACGTGCGGCGCCACCCGCGCGAAGCCCCTGGTCGACGACACCTTCTGCACCACACGGGCACCTCTCATGTGCCGGCCTCCTCGAAGACGCGGGCCGCGTCGGCCGCGTGCGCCCGCAGCCGGTGCACCGGCCCGAACAGCAGCTCGTCGCCCGCGGCGCGCTTGAAGTACAGGTGGGCCTCGTGTTCCCAGGTGAATCCGATCCCGCCGTGCAGCTGGACCCCCTCGGCGGCGGCGCCGCGCAGCGCTTCGAGCGCCTGGGCGAGGGCCAGGGCGCCGACCGTCTCCTCGGGAGCCGGTGCGGCGGCGGTCCAGGCCGCGTAGTACGCCGCCGAGCGGGCCGCCTGGACCTGGACGCAGGCGTCGGCCAGCCGGTGCTTGACGGCCTGGAAGGAGCCGACCGGCCGGCCGAACTGCTCGCGCTGCCCGACGTACTCGACCGTCCGCTCCAGCACCCGGGCGGCGGCACCCACCGCCTCGGCGGCGAGGCAGGCGGCGGCGGTGTGGCCGAGCCGGGCGAGGGCGGGCAGGGCGTCGGCCGTCGCGTCGCCCAGCAACTCCGCCGGGGTGTGGCGCAGTTGGATGCGGGCCTGGGGGCGGGTCGCGTCGAGTGCGGTCTGCCGTACCCGGGTGAGACCGGCGGCCTCTTCGCGCACGAGGAAGAGCAGCACCCGGGAGCGGGCGAACCCCCCGGTGTGTGCGGCGACGACGAGCAGCCCGGCGCTGTGCCCGTCGAGAACCTGGTCCACCTGCCCGTACACCTGCCAGCCGTCCTCCGTCCGCCGGGCCTGGACGCCTCCGGCCCGTCCCCCTCCGGCCCACCGGCCCTGCCGGTCGTGGCCGGTGAGCGCGAGGGCGGTGGCGAGGGCGGGCCCGGGTACGGCGAGGGCGGCGGTGAGTGCGCCGGAGGCGATGCGCGGCAGCAGCTCGGCGCGCTGGGCACCGGTACCGAGGGCGAGCAGCAGCGGGGCGGCGAGGACGGCGGTGGCGAGCAGGGGGGTG
>NZ_JAKEIO010000236.1 GCF_021474405.1 [Streptosporangium] indianense | reverse complement strand
GCGCCACGCAGACGCCCACGGCTGGGCCGCCGCCACCACCGACCCCCACGTCCTCAACTCCGCGCCGTGGGCGTCTGCGTGGCGCAGGGGCGCCGCCGTCGCCTACCACCCCGGCGGCGTCGGCCTCACCGTGGTCGACCTCGACAATCCCGCTGCCGTCCAGTGGGCACGCACCGCCCTGCCCGCCACCCTCACCGTGCCCACCACACGCGGCGAACACTGGCTCTACCAGGGCGCCATGCGATCCGTGAACGGCGTCCGCGCTGGTGTCGACATCAAGTCCACGATGTCCTACGCCCGTTGGCTCGGTCCCGGCAACGGCAACATGGCCGCTCTTTCGGACGCTGTGCGCGCGCTGGCGGTAAAGGAACCGTCCACCGCCCGCAGGGCGCCCCAGACGCTCACAGCGCCCCTGAGGGGCGGACAGGGCGAATGCCCACACCGCGCCGCCACGTACCTGGACCGTGGCATCGCCATGGCCGTGCAGCGCATCACCGAAGCGTCCAGTGCGGTCCACGCCACCGTCTACCGCACCTTCCTCGCCGTGCTGTCCACCCATGGCCGGTGCGGCTGCCTCACCGAGACCCACGTCAACCGGCTGTTCACCGCCGCACAGGCCAAGGGCGAAACCCCCCGGCACTGCACGGACGCGTGGACCAACGCCCTGACCACGTTGGGACTGTGACCGTGTCCGACGACGAGAAGACCCCCGCCCGGCAGGTCATCACCGACTACGCCCAAACCCACTTCCGGTACTTCCGCACCGTCGACGGGACCGTGTACGCGCAGCGCACCGGTCACCCCGTGGCCCGTCCGATCCGCTCCCAGGGCACGACCGGGAGCCACCGGCAGGAACTCATGGTCGGCCTCTTCCGTGACGGGGTCGGCGTCTTCAACGGAACCGCCCTGAAGGAGGCGTTGGACTTGATCGAGGCACTCGCCCTCACCGAGCAGGTACAGCCCACCCACATCCGCGTGGCCCCCGGATTCGACGGGGCCACCTGGCTCGACCTCGGCCGCGACGACGGCCGGTCCGTCCGCATCCACCCCACCGGCTGGGACATCCGCGTCCCCGACCCCGAGGAGGTGTGCTGGCGGCGCACCCAGCTCACCGGGGAGCTCCCCGTGCCCGTCAAGGACACCAACGGCAAGGGAATCGACCTGCTGATGCGGCTGTGCAACTTCGCCGACGCCAAGACCGAGGCCCTGGCCATCGCGTGGCTCATCGGCTGCCTGGAGCCGTCCGTGCCCGTCCCGGCCCCGTTCCTCACCGGGCCGCAGGGCGCCGGCAAGTCGACCGGCGGGCGGATGCTCGTGCGGATCATCGAGGGCATGACTGGCGACCTGCGGCGGGCGCCCAAGGACGAGGAGAACATGATCACGGCGGTTGCGGCCGGATGGATCACCGCCCTGGACAACCTCTCCCACCTGCCCCCGGACCTGTCTGACCTCATGTGCTGCGTCATCACCGGCGCCGAGAGCATCAAGCGCGCGCTGTTCACCGACGGCGACGTCGTCCGCTCCCGCTACCGCCGGCCGATGCTGCTGACCGGCATCGACGTCGGCGTGATCCGCCCCGACCTCGCCGAACGGCTCCTCACCCTGCGGCTGGAGCGCCCGCGGGTGCGGCGCACTGAGGCGGAGTTGTGGGCGGAGTATGCCGAGATCCTTCCCGTCGTCCTCGGTTCCCTGCTCGATCTGACCGTGAAGGTTCGCGCGGTGCAGGCCGAGACCCCGACCGATCTGCGGATGGCCGACTTCGCCCACCTGTGTGCGCAGCTCGACGCGGCCACCGGCTTCGGGACGCTGGAGGCATACCGGGCCAGCCTGGACGACCTCAACGATGACGTGATCGAGGGTGATCTCCTGGCGCAGACGGTCCTCAAGTACGCCGCCGACCTCACCCCGGGCGAGGAAGAGCGGATGACGTCGGCGGAGTGGCTGCACGCCCTGACCGGCCTCTACAGCGGCGAGGAATGCCGCCCGCTTCCCAAGGGCTGGCCCGCCACCGGCAAGGTGCTGTCCGATCGGCTGCGGCGCATCCAGCCCACCCTGGCCGCGCGGGGCGTCCTGGTCGACTGGGGCCGCACCAGCGCCGCGCGCTACATCGAACTCAGCCGCCACGCCCCGCCCCCGCCGCCCGAGCAGCAGACCGCGTTCTGACCGCACGCCCGGACAGGCGGACAAGCAAGAAGAGCACGCCGCGCCCGGGGTGCTCCTCTTGCTGGTCGGCGGAGGCAGCCGCCCTCCACAGGTCGCGCGCGAAGCGGCCCGTTCTTCAAGCCCTGAGCGGTGACGTAAGACCACAGACACCACCCCTCTCTTTCCCAAGTAGGGAAGATCTGCGTCACTGCGTCACCATGGGCCCGACAGACGGCCGCTGACCTGCGGCGACAGCGGTGACGCAGACGGTGAATCCTGCGTCATCCCGCGTCATCAGCGTCACCCGGTGACGAGCGCCCGTGTCATCGGTGACGCAGGGACCGCCCCGCTGCGTCACCGGAAACCGCAGGTCAGAAGCCTGATTGACGCACGTGACGCTGTGACGCAGAAATCCACACCTCGGACAGGCGCGGGCTCCTGAGAAGTCCCGGAAAGCAACTTCGTTCGCAGGCCACCTCAGAGGAGTCACCACATGAACTCCCCCCTGCCCACAAGCCACCAGGCCCTGACCGTGCCCGAAGTCATGACCGCGCTGCGGATGAGCCGCTTCAAGGTCTACGACCTGATCCGGTCCAAGCGGCTCCCGAGCTTCACCGAAGGGCGTTTGCGCCGCGTCCCGGCAGACGCGGTGGCCACGTACATGAAGAACCGTCTTGAGGAGGCCGCCTGATGGCGCGCAAGCGAAACCCGAACGGTGCCGGAAGCATCTGGCAGCGAAAGGACGGCCGTTACGAGGGCCGCGTGTACGTTCCCCAGCCGGACGGAACCCGCGCTCGCAAGACGGTGTACGGCAACACCTGGGACGAGTGCGACGAGAAGCGTCAGGAACTGGTGCGCCGCGCCCGTCAGGGCATCCCGACGCCTACCCGCTCCGCCAAGCTCTTTGAGTGGCTGCCGTACTGGCTGGCGCAGTACATCGAACCGCGCCGCAAGCTGAGCACGTACGACAAGTACGAGATGCATGTGCGCCGCTACCTGGTACCTCTGCTGGGGACCAAGCGACTGGAGTCGCTCAGCGTCGCCGACGTGCGCCGCTTCACCACCCGCGTGCAGAGCACGACTACGGCCGCGACCGCGAAGGAAGCGCACCGCGTGCTCCGTACCGCGCTCACGGCGGCCGTGCGCGAGGAACTCATCACACGGAACGTCGCATCGCTCGTCGAACCGCCCCGCGTGAAGCAGCGTGACATCAGTCCGTGGACCCTGGAGGAGACGCTGACGTTCCTGGAGGCCGCACGGCGAGACCCGCTGTACGCCGCCTTTGTCCTAGCCATCGCCATGGGCCTACGGCGCGGTGAACTCGTCGGCCTGCGCTGGTCGGATGTGGACCTGGACAACCGGGTGCTGCACGTACGCCAGCAGACGCAGCGCCGGCGCGGCACGCTCTACGACGACGACCCCAAGAGCCGCCGTCAGCGCGTGGTTCCGATGCCCGCACTGTGTATTGCGCCGCTTCGCTGGCACCGACTGCGGCAACGGGCAGCGTTCGCGCGCACCGGCGTTGTGTGGGACGAGAAGGGCTACGTCTTCGCCACACGTAACGGCCGGCCGGTGGAGCCCCGGAACGTATACCGGTCGTTCACGCGGGTGGCCGCCGATGCCGGGCTGAGGGTGGTCCGGCTGCACGATGCCCGGCACGGCTGCGCCACGCTGCTGACGGCGGCCGGCGTCGCGCCCCGAGTCATCATGGAGATCCTCGGGCACAGCCAGATCAGCATCACGATGGACGTGTACACGCACGTCGTGCACGACACTCAGCGGGAGGCGATCAGCCACATGGACCGCCTGCTCAGGCGCCGCCGACCGGCCGCCTGACAGGGACTGCCGTCAATTGGTGCCGTCAAAACGGCCCGGACCATGATCGGTCCGGGCCGTTTTGCCTGGTGCCCCCGGCAGGATTCGAACCTGCGACACCCGCTTTAGGAGAGCGGTGCTCTATCCCCTGAGCTACGAAGGCAGTGGCAGTGACGCAAGCAGCGACGTGCCCGTGGTCTGGGAGGACCACAGGCGTCAGCGTACCGGATGTGGGTCGGGCGGGTGTGGGGGTCAGGTCAGGGA
>NZ_JAKEIO010000235.1 GCF_021474405.1 [Streptosporangium] indianense | reverse complement strand
GGCCCGGCCCCCGGATCCGACCCCCACGGCCGGGCCCGCGCCGGCGCGCCCCACGCCCCGCCGGACGCCGGTCACGTCCCGGCCGGCCGCGCGGCCCGTGACGACGACGCCCGCATCCCCGGCACCGGCTCCGCGGGCCACGGCCGCACCCGGGCCGTCCGCGGCGCCCGTGCACTACCCGCGCTACCGCGCCGCACCGCCGCGGCCACGGCGGGCGAACGGCACGGTGTCACCGCTCACCTTCGTCCTGCTCGTCACGGTGCCCGCGGTGGTGGCCGTCGCCGCGCTGCGCGCGCGCTGATCCCGGAAGCCCTGGAGGTACCTCTTGCCGGAATGGCTTGTTCTCACCCTCGCGATGCTGGCCGCCTGTGCCGTGGTGGTCGTCATCACCTTCGTACGCCACCGCGCGGCGCCCGAGGACGAGGATCCCAGTGAGACCCCGGACGTCATCGAGTACATGACCATGTGGATCGGCGTGGTCTACGCCATCGTCCTGGGCCTGGCGATCGCCGGCGTGTGGGAGGGCCGCAGCGCCGCGCAGGACCACGTCCAGGCGGAGGCGACCGCGCTGCACGAGATCTCGGAGCGGGTCCGGGTGTATCCGGCCGAGGAACGCGACCTGATCCGGGACGACATCCGGACGTACGTGAGCCATGTCGTGACCACCGAGTGGGACAGCATGGCCGACAAGGGCGAGGTCACCGGGCGGGGCACCGAGCTCTTCGAGCGGATCCGCCAGGACGTCACCGACTACGAGCCGGCGACGGACTTCGAGGCGCAGGCCTACCAGCCGCTGCTGGACCAGGTGACCGCGGCGAGCCAGGCCCGGATCGCCCGGGCCGAGTCGACCGGGGAGACCATGCCGGGAGTGGTGTGGTTCGGGCTGATCGCGGGGGCCGTCATCACCATCGGGATGATCTTCGCGCTGCAGATCCGCAGAACGACACGCGAACTGGTCCTCGCCGGGCTGTTCTCGGCGCTGATCGCCTTCCTGCTGTTCCTGATCTGGGACTTCGATGCGCCCTACAGCAGGGGCGTGACCGCCTCGGCGGACCCGTTCCTGAACCTCTTCCCGGGCGTCGGGGACTGACGGCGCCCCGCACCACGGGCACCGGCCGGGGGAAGCGCGACACGCCGTCGCGGTCCCCCGGCCGCGTCAGCGGCGTTCCCCCGAGCGGCCCACACGCGTGCCCCATTTGCGCTACTGCGATCGCGCCGGAAAGCGCACTTTCTTAGCGTTTCGGGCATCGAGGTGCATGTATGACGTGAGCGGAACAGGTCCGCGGCTGCTCCTCGGAACCCGGAGGATTGACCATGCGCGCGATACACCTCGCCTCGGCCGTACTGCTGGGCGCCGGCGCCCTCACCTCCTGCGTGCCCGCCGACGCGGCGACGCGGAGCGACTTCGGCTTCAGCGTCATGCCCTCCACCGTGGCGCCGGGGGGCGAGGTCACCGTGCAAGTGGTGCGCAACCGGGCGTGCCAGGGTGAGGCTGCGGTCAACTCGCAGGTGTTCGACCTGGTCACCATCCCGCCGGACGAGTCCTGGGCGACGGCGGTCGTCGACTGGGACGCCAAACCCGGTGCCGTGTACGACGTCGAGTTCGAATGTGACGAGTCGAGCGGCACCGCGCGGCTGACGATCGCGGGCGGCCATCCGACGCACCACCCCACCCACCATCCCACCCACCAACCGACGCACCACCCCCACAAGGGGGTGCACGCCGGTGAGGGCGGCACCCTCGCCGGCTTCGACCTCAAGGAGATCGGCCTCGGCGCCGCCCTGATCGCCGGGTCGCTCGGCGTCGCCTACCACTTCTCGCGCCGCCGCACCGACGAGGACGCCGGCTGACACACCCCGCGGCACGCTTTCGCCCCGGCTCCCCCTGGTGAGAGGGAGCCGGGGCGAGAGGCGTTCCCGTGCGGGGCGACGTCCTGCCGTCGGGACGACGGGCGGCGAGGCGTCCGTGTCAGATGCGCCGCTCGGCCCGGCGGCGCATCCAGAACACGCCTCCGCGTCAGATGCGCCGCTCGGCCCGGCGGCGCATCCAGAACACGCCTCCGCCGACGAGCGCCGCGGCCACGAGACCGCCGCCGATGGCCATGTCCGTCGGGGTCGCACCCGTGGTGCTGCTGCCGCCGATACCGCCGCGGACACCGCCGATGACGGTGAAGGCCTGCGGCCTGGTCATCTGCCTGCCGTTGCAGTCGACCGTGATGTCGTACGACCCCGGGCGGGCGTCGCTGTTGATGACGGCGGTGCCCCGCGCGGTCCCGTTGCCGCCGCCGCCACGGTCGCCCTCGTTGCCCTTACCGCCGCCGCCGACCGGCGAGAGCCGCGTCGGCGAGAACGCGTTGGACGTCGCCGTGCCACCGCCCCGGCAGCCGTCGACCGTGATGGTCAGCTGGCCGCCGGGGGCGATCACGCTGGGCAGGGCGGTGATGTTGCTGGGCGTGTCCCACGCGACGGCCGCGGGGGCGGAGAGGCCGAGGGCGGCGACCGCTGCGCCGGCGACCGCCAGGGCACGAGTGTTACGCATGTGAACCTCCGCGGAAGACGCCCCGGGACCCGTCCCCGGTCGATCGGCGAGAAAGCGCCTCCCAGAAAGACAGTCAGTTGCCGTGCCCCGCGTCGCATTTCGGGAATGGTCCGTCCCGGTGAGCGAAGGCCGTGCCCGAATAGCTCCCATGCGGACATCGCCGCAGGTCACGTACCGTCAGAATTTTCCTCGCGGTGGCAACTCGGATGGCGCACCTCATGTCGCCGCACCGCCCCTCACCGCCCCCGGCCACCCGTTCGCCGCCGCCCCGTCGCCGGTTTCCCGCACGCCACTTAGCGTGTCGCTATGCGCGATGGACACGGCGACGGCCGCGTCGAGAGGGGATGGCGAATGTCTGCGTCCGAGCTGGCCCAGGCGGAAGAGGAGGCCCGGCCCAGGAAGCGCGCCCCGTGGGGCGTGATAGCGCTGGTTCTGCTGACCGGTCTCGCGCTCATCCGCAACGGTTCGGGGGAGTTCGACGAGGGTCCGCCCCAGCCGGCGACGGCGGCCGCTGCGGACAGCCGGGTACCGGGCGGCACGTTCGCGGGTGCCGTCCGTCCCTTGCCCTACGCCCTCCCGGACCGGGTCAGGATCCCGGCGATCCAGGTCGACGCGCCGATGATCCCGGTGGGTCTGGACACGGACGGCTGGGTCGGCGCGCCGCCGCCGGAGGACCCCAACCTGGCCGGCTGGTTCACCGGTGCCGTCACCCCCGGCGAGAAGGGCACGGCGGTCGTGGTCGGCCATGTCGACAACCAGCAGGGCCCCGCCGTGTTCTACGGACTGGGGGCGCTGAGGAAGGGCCATCGCGTCGAGATCGCGCGGCAGGACGGGAAGACCGCCGAGTTCGAGATCTACGGCGTCGAGGTGTTCGAGAAGAACAACTTCCCCGGCGACCGTGTCTACGCCTCCAAGGGCGCGCCGGAACTGCGGGTCATCACCTGCGGCGGCGGTTTCTCCAAGCAGGACGGGTACGCGGGGAACGTCGTGGCCTTCGCCCGTCTGGTCGCGGTGCGCTGAGCGCTCCCGGCCCGGCGGGCGAAGGCCCCGGGGCGTCTCAGGCGTAGTTCCGCCGGGGCACGGTGACGTGGTAGCCGGAGTCCAGCAGTTCGGGCAGATAGCGGCGCAGGGCCCGCACGCTCTGCGAGCGGTCTCCGCCGGCGTCGTGCGAGAGCACCACGACCCCGGGTGCGGCGCCCCGTTCCACCCGGTTCGCGATGGTCCTGACCCCGGGGGTGGCCCAGTCGAGGGTGTCGACCGTCCAGGCGAGGGGCTCCATGCCCAGTTCGGCGCCGATCTGGAAGGCGGCCCGGTTCCAGGCGCCGTAGGGCGCGCGGAACCACTCGGGGCGCTGCCCGTAGGCGTCCTCGATGACGTCGCTGGTGCGTTCCATCTCGGAGCGGATCTGGCGTCGGGTGAGCCGGGTGAGCAACGGGTGGGACCAGGTGTGGTTGCCCACGACGTGGCCCTCGTCGGCCATGCGGGCCAGCAGGTTCCGGCCGCCGGCGACCATCTGGCCGCACACGAAGAACATCGCCCGCACGTCGTACTCGGCCAGGGTGTCCAGGATGTGCGGGGTGTAGCGGGGATCGGGGCCGTCGTCGAAGGTCAGCACCAGGGTGCGGCCGCGGCCGGACACGCGCAGCGGCGCCTCACGGCGCACCAGGGTCCGGTGGGGCGCGGCGCGCGGCGGGCCGAAGCCGGTCAGGGGTTGCAGCCGGTACGCCGACGACGTGACGGGGCGTCGGGCCTGGGGGCCCGCGGCGGGGGTGGAGG
>NZ_JAKEIO010000234.1 GCF_021474405.1 [Streptosporangium] indianense | reverse complement strand
CCCCCGCCCGCCACACCTCCGGCCCCCGTACGGCTCACCAAGGTGACGCTCACCAAAGCGGCCCCCTCCGTCTCCCTCACCAAGCAGGGCGGCACCTCCGGAGCGCTGCACGTCAACCTCAACTGGGAGGTGCGCAAGCAGTTCTCGGGCTGGAGCAGCAAGTTCGGGCGCCCGACGGCGATGCACTCCGACCTCGACCTCGACCTGTGCGCGCTCTACGAACTCTCCGACGGCAGCAAGGGCGTCGTACAGGCCCTCGGCAACAGCTTCGGAGCGCTGCACCGGCCCCCCTACATCCACCTCGACGGCGACGACCGCACCGGCGCCGTGTCGACGGGGGAGAACCTCACCGTCAATCTCGACCACAAGAACGCCTTCCGGCGCATCCTCGTCTTCGTCACCATCTACGAAGGCGCCCGCTCCTTCGCCGATCTGCACGCCTCGGTCACGCTCCGGCCCGAGCACGGGGCGCCGATCGAGTTCTCCCTCGACGAGTGCACGGTCCCCTCACTCGTGTGCGCGCTCGCCCTGATCACCAACACCGGCGGCGACCTGGTCGTCCAGCGGGAGGCGCGCTACCTGGTGCCCGAGCGCGGGGTGAGCCCGCAGCGGACCGTCGACCACGCCTACGGGTGGGGCATGAACTGGACCCCCGGCCGCAAGTGACCCTCCGGCCGTAAGTGCCCCCTGGCCGCAAGTGCCCCCTGCGGCCGGTCTCTTCGGCGGGCTTCAGCCCTCCTCGGGCACGGTGTCCGGGCGCGTGTAGGTGCGGCCCTTCCAGGCCGCACCCCGCCCCCGGTAGTGCCGCACCGCCGAGTCGACGGTCATGAGGAGATAGAGGAACGCGGTGAACGGCAGCAGCGGGGCGAGCCACAGCGGCTGCCGGTAGTAGCGGAGCATCGGCACGTACGTCCCCGCCATGACGAGCCACGCGAGACCGCCGAGGACCAGCGCCGCCGCACCGCCGCCGACGAGACCGGCCAGGACCGCCACCGGCGGCACCAGATACACCAGCGCCAGCCCGGCGACCGTCCCGGCGAGCAGCAGCGGGTTGTGCCGCAGCTGCGCGTACGCGCTGCGCGAGACCATGCGCCACAGGTCGTGCAGCCGCGGATAGGGCCGCACGCTGTCCACCCGTTCGGCGAGCCCCAGCCACACCCGGCCGCCGCCGCGCTTGACGGCCCGCGCGAGCGCGACGTCGTCGATCACGGCGTGCCGGATCGCCTCCGGGATCCGTGCCCGCTCCGCCGTCTCCGTCCGCAGCAGCACGCAGCCCCCGGCGGCGGCCGCGGTCCGGCCCCTCGCGGCGATCCGGCGGAAGGGGTAGAGCTGCGCGAAGAAATAGACGAACGCGGGCACCACGAGCCGTTCCCACGCGCTCTCCACCCGGAGCCGGGCCATCTGCGAGACGACGTCGAACCCACCCGAACGGGCCGCCGCCACCAGCTCCCGCAGACTGTCAGGGGCGTGCGCGATGTCGGCGTCCGTCAGCAGGAGGTACTCGGGATCACGCGCGCGTGCCAGCCCGATGCCGTGGCGCACCGCCCACAGCTTGCCGGTCCAGCCCGCCGGGGGCTCACCCGGCGAACCCACTGTCAGCGGCAGCCCGCCGTGCCGGCGTGCCAGCTCACGCGCCAGCGCACCGGTGCCGTCCGAGCTGCCGTCGTCGACGAGGAAGATCTCCGCCCGACCCGGATAGTCCTGCGCGAGCAACGACGGCAGCGCGGCCGGCAGCACGGCCGCCTCGTCGCGGGCGGGGACGACGACGCACACCGACGGCCACGCGTCCGGCTCCGCACGCGAGGGCAGGCGCACATCGGTGCGCCAGAAGAAGCCCTGGCCGAGCAGCAGCCACGACCAGGCGAGGAGTGATCCGGCGGCAGTCCACACAACGGCGCTCACGGCCGCAGTCTGCCCCAGGGGCCCTGTCGCGTGTCGCTCATCGTCTATCGTGATCGGGTGAAGATCGCGCTCATGGACTCCGGAATCGGTCTGCTGGCGGCCACCGCCGCGGTACGGCGGCTGCGCCCCGACGCCGATCTCGTGCTCTCCCTGGACCCCGACGGCATGCCCTGGGGACCGCGCACGCCGGAGGACCTGACCGCGCGTGCCCTGGCCGTCGCCGAAGCCGCCGCGGCCCGCCGCCCCGAGGCCCTGATCGTCGGCTGCAACACCGCCACCGTGCACGCCCTCACCGCCCTGCGCGCCCGGCTCGAGCCGGAGCTCCCGGTCATCGGCACCGTCCCGGCCATCAAGCCGGCCGCGGCCGGCGGCGGTCACCTCGCCATCTGGGCCACCCCGGCCACCACCGGCAGTCCCTACCAGCAGAACCTGATCAAGGACTTCGCCGGCGGCGTGCCCGTCACCGAAGTGCCCTGCTGGGGCCTGGCCGAGGCGGTGGAGCACGCGGACGAGGCGGCGATCGACGCGGCCGTGTCCGCGGCCGCCGCCCTCACCCCGGCCGAGGTGACCACCGTCGTCCTCGGCTGCACCCACTACGAACTGGTGGCCGAGCGCATCCGGGCCGCCGTCCAGCGCCCCGGCCGCCCGCCCCTCGTGCTGCACGGCTCCGCCGGGGCCGTGGCCGCCCAGGCCCTGCGCCGGATCGGCCGGCACCCCGCACCCGGAGCATCCCCGCACGGCACACTCACCGTGCTGCTCAGCGGACGCGAGGGCGCCCTGCCCGCCCCGGCGCTGGCGTACGCGGAAGGGCGTCTGCTGCAGGCGGTCACGCCCGCCGGCTGACCGGAGGGGCGGTCACGGGCGGTCACCTCCCAGCCCGTCCGGCGCGATGTCCACCCGGCGCAGTCACGCTCCGCCACGAGGTACCAGCGGAGTGAATTCTGAGTACCCTCAATGGCATGAGGGACCACCGCCACGGCGAGAACGCCCCCCACCCGCACACGGACGTCTGGACCGGCCGTGCCACGAACCGGGTGCAGTGGCTGCTGGCGCTCGTGGGCGCCGCCTGCATGGCACTCGGCATCGAGCTGGCCGTCGACTCGGCGTGGACGTCCGGCGTCGCCCCGCTGGTCATGGCCGTCGTCGGGTGCATCGCCGCCGGGCTGCTGGTCCTCTTCGGAACGCTCGCCTTCGTGCACGTCGCCCTGCGGGTCGACCAGGAACACCTCGAGGTGCGCTGCGGCCACATCGGCGTCCCCCGTCGCCGTATCCCGCTCTCCAGCGTGGTCGGCGCCACGTACATCTCCCACGTCACCCCCCGCCACTGGGGCGGCTGGGGCTACCGGTGGCGGCCCGAGAAGGGCACCGCGGTGGTCGTACGACGCGGTGAGGGCGTCGAGCTGGAGCTGTGGGACGGGCACACCTTCACGATCACCGTCGACGACGCGGAGGCGGCCGTAAGGGTGATCGAGGCACGGCTGCGGCCCAGCAAGCCGGGCGCTCCCGCGCACTGAGCCGCCGGACGCGTGTCACCGGCTGTGATCACCGTTGCTGATCACGCGCCGTGATCGCCGGCCCGTGGCGCCGGACGCCGGGTGCCTGCTCGTCGCCGCGCGAGTGCCCGCCCGTCACCGCGCGAGCATCCACCCGTCACCGCGCGGGTGTGCGTCCCGCTCCGCGCGCCGGGATTCCCGCCGTACGGCTCGACGACTCGTCGGTGAGAGGGCGCGCCGTGGCGATGCCCGCCAGCAGGCCCGCCCCGACGGACACCGCCGTGAAGCTCAGCGCGTTGCCGACGGCGGCGATCGCGGCGAGCGCCGTCAGGGCCGCGCCCGCGGTGAGCGCCACCGGGGTCGGGCGCGGGCCGCGCCACAGGGCGTACAGGACCCAGCCGAACACCGCCGCGAGCAGGGCCACCCCGACCAGCCCCTGTTCCGCCGCCTGTTGCAGGGGCGCGGAGTGCGGCTTGTCGTCGGACAGCAGGGACTGCGCGGACGCCGTGCTCAGTTCCCCGAAGCGGCCCGGGCCGGCGCCCGACAGGGCGTCGTCCCCCAGCAGATTCCACGCGTCCTGCCACAGCCGCACCCGGTGCGGCGTCAGCCGCCCTTCCACGGCCGCCACGAAGCCGGCCGGTACGGTCCGCGCGGCGATCGCCCAGACCAGACCGGTCATCAGGACGGCGACCGCGGTCAGCGCGGCCATCCCGGCGCCCCGGTGACGGCTACGGCCGGCGGCCAGCGAGCACAGCAGCACCGCGAGGCAGGTCACCGAGCCGCTGGTGGAGCCGAGCACGGCGGCCAGTGCCGCGGTTCCGGCGGCCAGCAGACGCAGCGTGAACCGAACGGCCGGAACCGGCGACGCCCAGGCCGCGCAGCACGCGGCACCGGCCGACAGGGTCAGTACGGCGGCGGTGGCCCCCACGTGCCCCAGGGGCGCCGCGATCTGCGGGCCCGGAGCGAGATGGGGAACGGCAACCGTCAGTGCCATGCCGGCCAGCGCCCCGGCGAAGGGCGCGCCGACCGGCAGCAACGCCCCGCTGATCCGCCCGGCCGCGTACCCGGCGGCCACGGCCAGCACCGCGAGGAGTACCCCCTCGGGCCTGCCGTCGTGCGCGGCCGCCGTGATCAGGGACCAGGTGGCACAGGCGCCCAGCACCACGACGCCCGCCGCGTCAGAAACGATTCGTCTGTCACCGTCCGCGTCCGGTCCGGACGCGGACGTCATCCCGCTGGAACCCACC
>NZ_JAKEIO010000233.1 GCF_021474405.1 [Streptosporangium] indianense | reverse complement strand
CCACCCCCCTATTCTCCCGGGGGTCTGGGGGGTTGTTTTTTGTTTATACCACCCGGGGGGGGGGGGGGGGGGGGGGGGGAGGACGGCCGCGCGCAGGCCCGCGCCGATCATGACGGCGGCGGTGTCCTGGGCGAAGTCGTGGGACTTGTGGCGGGCGTCGTAGCCGATGACCACGAGGCCGTTGTCGTGGCCCTGATTCTTGAGGTACGCGGCGAGGCCGGCGGCGGCACGGATGACGACCGAGCGGTTCATGCGCATGGGGCCGGCGCCGAGTTCGCCGCGGAGGCCGGCGGTGCCGAACTGGAGGGTGCCGCTGAAGCGGGCGGCGAGTTCGGTCTCGTCCTTGGCCTCGATGAGGCGGGCGAGTTCCGTGCGGGTGTCCGGGTCGGGGTCCTCGGTGAGCCACGCCTGGGCCTGTGCGATGAGTGTTTCGTGCACGGTGTGGGGTCAGCCTCTCCGGTGTGGTGACGTGCGGTGCGGTGCAGTGTGGTCCGGCTGCGGCGTGGTGGGGGTGCGCGTCTTCGCCTGTTCGCCGGGTGTGGGTCGGGGCCGCGTCGGGGGGTGTCCGTCCTCGGAACGGCGCGAGGGGGTTGAGTACCGACCAACCCCCCGTTGACGCGCCAACCGCTGCGGGCGGACACCCCCCGACACGTCCCCTTCTCGCCGTACGCGGGTGCGCCTCGTCGCCGCCATGTCCCATTCTCGCCATGGGCGGCCACGGTTAGGGGCGCGGGGAACTGCGCGACCAGCCACTACGGGCCCGCAGCCGCCGTACGACCTGCAGAAGTCCCTCAGAGGCGGCCCAGGACCTGAGCCAGCAGGGAGCCCATGCGGGTGGCGCTGTCGCGGCCCGCCTGGAGGACCTCCTCGTGGTTCAGGGGCTCGCCCGTCATGCCTGCGGCGAGGTTGGTGACGAGGGAGATGCCCAGGACCTCCGCGCCGGCCTCGCGGGCGGCGATCGCCTCCAGGACCGTCGACATGCCCACCAGGTCCGCGCCGATGACCCGGGCCATGCGGATCTCGGCCGGAGTCTCGTAGTGCGGGCCGGGGAACTGGGCGTAGACGCCCTCCTCCAGCGTGGGGTCGACCTCCTTGCACAGGGCCCGCAGGCGCGGGGAGTACAGGTCGGTGAGATCGACGAAGTTCGCGCCGATGATGGGGGAGGTGGCGGTGAGGTTGATGTGGTCGCTGATGAGGACCGGCTGGCCGGGGCGCATGCCCTCGCGCAGGCCGCCGCAGCCGTTGGTGAGGACGACCGTCTTGCAGCCGGCCGAGACCGCGGTGCGGACGCCGTGGGCGACCGCGGCCACCCCGCGGCCCTCGTAGAAGTGCGTACGGCCCAGGAAGACCAGGGCGCGCTTGTTGCCGATCCGGTACGAGCGGATCTTGCCTCCGTGGCCCTCCACCGCCGGCGGCGGGAAACCGGGCAGCTCGGTGACCTGGAACTCGGCCTCGGGGGCGCCCAGGGCGTCCACGGCCGGAGCCCAGCCGGAGCCCATCACGAGGGCGACGTCGTGGGTCTCGGCGCCCGTCAGTTCCCGCAGGCGGGCCGCGGCGGCGTCGGCGGCCGCGTGCGGGTCGCCCTGGATGTCGTCCGGAAGAAGAGATGCGTTCACGCCGACGAGGGTAGCCGGTGAAAGCCTACGCGCGTAGATGGCAGAGCTCACGGGGTGGCGATCGTTGTCTTGTCGTTTCCGACGAGAGGCCTCGGCGGGCTGCCGTCAGCAGGGGCGCTTGCGGAGCTCCATCACGTAGTCGTGGGGGGCGCCGGCCGACTCGGCCGCGTCGGCGATCTCGCCCAGGTAGCGGGCGGAGGGCAGGCCGCCCTCGTAGGCGTTCAGGGCGAAGGCCCAGGCGGAGTCCTCACCGTCCAGGGTGTGGACCCGTACGCGCGTACGGCGGTAGATGTCGAGGCCCACGCCCTCCCAGCGGTCGAGCGACTCCTCGTCCATGGGGGCGATGTCGTAGAGGGAGACGAAGACCTGGGAGAGCGGGTCCTCCACGATCGTCGGCAGAGCGCCCTCCCAGCCCATGTGCTCGCCGCCGAAGGTCAGTCGCCATCCGTTCAGCCAGCCGGTGGCGCGCAGCGGCGAGTGCGGGGCGCGGCGGGACATCAGCCGCGCGTCGAGGTTGCCGGCGTACGCGGCGTAGAGCGACATGGGGGAAGGGTACGGCAGGTGGTCCGGCGTCACTCGTGTAACGACAGGCGCACGGGTGGGCCCCGGGGCGGTGTCACCTTGTTGCGTGCGGGACAATGGAGTACGTGACTCGGATCGTGATCATCGGTGGCGGACCCGGCGGATACGAAGCGGCGCTGGTGGCCGCTCAACTCGGCGCGGAGGTGACCGTCGTCGACTCCGACGGTCTGGGCGGGGCGTCGGTGCTCACCGACTGCGTGCCGTCGAAGACCTTGATCGCCACGGCCGAGGTGATGACCACCTTCGACTCCTCGTACGAGGAGCTGGGCATCATCGTCGCCGACGACACCCCTCCCCTGGAGCAGTCCGCCCGGGTGGTGGGCGTCGACCTGGGCAAGGTCAACCGGCGTGTGAAGCGGCTCGCGCTCGCCCAGTCGCACGACATCGCGGCCTCCGTGACGCGTGCCGGGGCGCGTGTCATGCGCGGACGCGGGCGGCTGGAGGGCATGCAGGCGCTCGACGGGTCGCGCAAGGTGGTGGTGCGCGCCGCCGACGGCAGCGAGGAGACCCTGACGGCGGACGCCGTGCTCATCGCGACCGGCGGACATCCCCGTGAGCTGCCCGACGCGCAGCCGGACGGCGAGCGGATCCTGAACTGGACCCAGGTGTACGACCTCGACGAGCTCCCCGAGGAGCTGATCGTGGTCGGATCCGGTGTGACCGGCGCCGAGTTCGCCGGTGCCTACCAGGCGCTCGGGTCCCGGGTGACGCTCGTGTCCTCGCGCGACCGGGTGCTGCCCGGTGAGGACCCGGACGCGGCCGCCGTGCTGGAGGACGTCTTCCGGCGGCGCGGCATGAACGTCATGGGGCGCTCCCGCGCGCAGTCCGCCAAGCGGGTGGGGGACCGGGTCGAGGTGACGCTCTCCGACGGGCGCGTCATCACCGGCTCGCACTGCCTCATGGCCGTCGGCGCCGTGCCCAACAGTGCCGGGATGGGGCTGGAGGAGGCCGGTGTCAGGCTGCGCGAGTCCGGTCACATCTGGACCGACAAGGTGTCCCGTACGACCGCTCCCGGCGTGTACGCGGCCGGTGACGTGACCGGTGTGTTCGCCCTTGCGTCCGTCGCCGCCATGCAGGGCCGTATCGCCATGTACCACTTCCTGGGCGACGCGGTGGCCCCGCTGAACCTGAAGACCGTCTCCTCGAACGTCTTCACCGACCCGGAGATCGCGACCGTCGGCTACACCCAGGCCGACGTCGACGCCGGGAAGATCGACGCGCGGGTCGTGAAGCTGCCGCTGCTGCGCAACCCGCGCGCGAAGATGCAGGGCATCCGCGACGGCTTCGTCAAGATCTTCTGCCGTCCGGGCACCGGGATCGTGGTCGGCGGTGTCGTCGTGTCGCCGCGCGCCTCGGAACTGATCCACCCCATCTCGATCGCGGTCGACAACAATCTGACCGTCGAACAGATCGCGAAGGCCTTCACCGTCTATCCCTCCCTGTCGGGCTCGATCGCCGAGGTGGCACGGCAGTTGCACACCCGCAAGGGGACGGCCGAGGGCTGAGGCCGGATTCGACTCCTCCCTGGTCACGGGGAGTGTTCGACCATTCGTACGGCATAGGCGGCGGGACTAGGCCCTATACCACTTCCCGCTACCTGGTGCGAACATCTTCTGCTATTCAGCGCAAACTGCTGAAAGCAGACGGTCGCTGGCGTTACTGTCAGTTTCGTGTTCGCTGCAGAACGTCGCCAATTGATCCTCGAAATGGTGCGAGCGAACGGGGCCGTGTCGCTCCGTGAGCTCGCCCGCGTCGTCCAGACCTCCGAAGTGACCGTACGGCGGGACGTGCGCGCGCTGGAGGCAGAAGGACTCCTCGACCGCCGGCACGGCGGTGCGGTACTGCCGGGCGGTTTCACGCGGGAGTCCGGCTTTCCGCAGAAGTCTCATCTCGCGACCGCCGAGAAGACCGCCATCGCCGACCTCGCCGCGAACTTCGTGGAAGAGGGCGAGGCGATCGTGGTCGGGGCGGGTACGACGACCCAGGAGCTGGCCCGCCGGCTCGCCCGAGTGCCCGGCCTCACCGTCGTCACCAACTCCCTCCTCGTCGCCCAGGCGTTGGCCCATGCCAACCGGGTCGAGGTCGTGATGACCGGCGGTACGCTCCGCGGTTCGAACTACGCGCTGGTCGGGAGCGGTGCGGAGCAGTCCCTGCACGGGCTGCGGGTGTCGCGCGCGTTCCTGTCCGGGGCGGGGCTGACCGCCGAACGCGGGCTGTCCACGTCCAACATGCTGTCGGCGTCCGTCGACCGGGCGTTGGTGCAGGCCGCGGCGGAGGTGGTGGTGCTCGCCGACCACACGAAGCTCGGCACCGACACCATGTTCCAGACCGTGCCGACGGATCTCATCACGCGCCTCGTCACGGACGAGCCGCCCGCCCATGACGACCGCGCGGCCACGGAACTCCAGGCGCTGGCCGACCAGGGCGTGCAGATCGCCGTGGCCGGGGGGCAGGGGGGTTCCGCCGGGTCGGGTGCGGGGGGCC
>NZ_JAKEIO010000232.1 GCF_021474405.1 [Streptosporangium] indianense | reverse complement strand
GCGGTGGACCGGGGGGACCGCGGGGGCGTGGGCATGGGAACACCTCCGGACGACGGCCGTACGTGGGATCCGTGAAACCGTAGGCCGATACGATCTGCGGCCCGCGGCAGCGCCCCGGCGGCGCGCACCGGTGTCCCCCGTTCGCGGTAACGTGAGCCCCCTATGAACGCCAATCCCGACGTGCGGCACCCCGCCGTTTCCGTGATCATGCCCGTCCTCAACGAGGAGCGGCATCTGCGGGGAGCAGTCCAAGCGATCCTCGCGCAGGAGTACGCCGGCGAGATGGAGGTCGTGATCGCCCTCGGTCCGTCCACGGACCGCACGGACGAGATCGCCGCCGAGCTCGTGGCAGAAGACGCGCGTATCCACACCGTCCCCAACCCCACCGGCCGTACGCCCGCGGCGCTGAACGCGGCGATCAACGCCTCGCGGCACCCGATCGTCGTCCGTGTCGACGGGCACGGCATGCTCTCGCCGAACTACATCGCGACCGCGGTACGGCTCCTGGAGGAGACCGGCGCGCAGAACGTCGGCGGCATCATGCACGCCGAGGGCGAGAACGACTGGGAGCACGCCGTCGCCGCCGCGATGACCTCGAAGATCGGGGTCGGCAACGCCGCCTTCCACACCGGTGGCCAGGCCGGTCCGGCCGAGACCGTCTACCTCGGTGTGTTCCGGCGCGAGGCGCTGGAACAGCAGGGCGGCTACAACGTGGAGTTCATCCGCGCCCAGGACTGGGAGCTGAACTTCCGCATCCGTGAGGCGGGCGGCCTCGTCTGGTTCTCGCCCGAGCTGAAGGTGTCGTACCGGCCGCGGCCGAGCGTGAAGGCGCTCGCCAAGCAGTACAAGGACTACGGCCGTTGGCGGCACGTGGTCGCCCGTTTCCACGAGGGTTCGATCAACCTGCGCTACCTCGCCCCGCCGACCGCCGTGTGCGCGATCGGCGCCGGCGTCCTGGTGGGCGCGCTGCTGACGCCGTGGGGCTTCGTGGTGCCCGGCGGTTACCTCGCGGCGATCCTGCTCGGCTCGATACCGGCGGGCAAGGGCCTGCCGCTGAAGGCGCGGCTGCAGATCCCCGTGGCGCTGGCCACGATGCACATGTCGTGGGGCTGGGGCTTCCTGACCAGCCCGCGGGCGCTGGCGAAGAAGGTCATCGCCTCCCGGCGCCCCGCGGTGCGTGCGGACGCCACCGCGAGCTGACCCGACGCGGCCAGGGGCCCCTCCCCGGACGGGGAGGGGCCCCTGGCGTGTGTCCTACGGCGCGTGAACTACGGCGTGGTCCTGCTCACCACTGGTAGGGCTTGTACACGTCCATGCACTCCGTCTTGTCCGCGCTCAGCGCGTCCGCGGTCTCGGGCAGGTCGCCCGCCTCGGGAGCCTTCTGCTTCGGGTAGGTCGTGCCCTCCCGCCAGTCACTGCCGATGGTCAGCGTGGTGGTCACGTCGTCCGTGGCCCGCACCTGGCTGCTCGGGACGCCGACCGCCTTCGCCACCGACAGGGCGTTGGCCCGGCCCTGCTCCCCGGTGCTCCTCGGGTACGTCACCTGGGTCCGGGCGTGCGGGTCCTGCTGCCCGGAGGCGACGGCCCGGGTGAAGCCCTCCTGCTGCAGCGCGGCCACGATCGCGGCGGCCCGCTGGGGAACGGCGGCCTGCTCGTCACTGGCCGTTCCGTTGACGACGGTGACCGACAGCCCCGCGGCCGGCGCGGCGGCGGGCCCGGTCGCCTTCACCGACGCCGGGGACGGACCCGAGGCCGACGCCGCACTCGCCTTGCCGCCCTTGCCTGCCTTGCCGCCCTTGCCTGCCTTGTCGAAGGAGACGTCGTCGCGGAGCATCGCCCACATCGTGTCGGCGTCTTCCGGCTTGGGCACCAGGTGGTTGCGGTTGAGGGGGTCCTCGATCCACGGCATCGTCGTCATCGTGATGCGGTTGGTCGGGACCGACTTCAGCTGCATGCCGACGTCGTACAGCTCCTTGACCGTGCCGATCTCCTCGGACACCGTCAGTGCCTTCGTGCCCGCCTCGGCCAGGCCCATCAGGCGGCCGGTGTCGGTGAAGACGTTCTGCTGCTTCAGCGTCCGGATCATCGAGTTCATGTACATGTGCTGCGCCTTGGCGCGCAGCGGGTCACTGCCCCAGGCGTGGCGGGTGCGCAGCCACTGCAGCGCCTGCTTGCCCTGCACCTTGTGCGTGCCGGACTTCATCTTCAGTCCCGAGCCGCCGCCCTGGCCGGGCAGCGGCCGGTCCCACACGTTCTGGTTGACGCAGACCGGGACGCCGCCGATGGCGTCCGCCATGTCCACCACTCCGGCGAAGTCGACCATCATCCAGTGGTCGATGTACACCCCGGTCAGGTTCTGCCAGGTGGCGAGCGTGCAACCCGGGCCGCCGCGCTGGAGAGACTCGTTGATGATGGTGTTCTTCGCCGGGTACTTCTCCCCGGTGTCGGGGTCGACGCACTTGGGGATGTCCACCCGGGTGTCCCGCGGGATGCTCACCACGGAGGCGCTCTCGCGGTCCGCCGAGACGTGCAGGAGCATCTGCACGTCCGCAAGGGGCTTGCTGCCGATGTTGTCCCGGCCGCCGCCGAGCTTGACGTTCTCCGCGGAGTTCCGGCTGTCGGAGCCGATCAGCAGGATGTTGAGCGGGGTCTGACCGGCCGCGTTGGGCCCGGTCCTCTTGACGTCGGACTCGCCGGCGTTGCGCTTGCCCTTGTCGATGTTGCCGTTGAGGTGGCGGTAGTAGAGGTATCCGGCGCCGGCCGTCCCGAGTATCAGCACCGCCAGCACAATCGCGGACCAGCGCAATATCCGGCGTCCGCCGCCGCGCCGCCGGCCGCGCCGACGGCCGTGGCCGCCTCCGCCCCCCTCGCCACCGCCCGTGGCGGGCGCCGCCGTCCCCGGACGCTCGTCCTGGGCCAGGCCCCCCGAATCGTGCCGTGTGCCGCTTCCGCGCACGTCACTCTGCGCCATACCCCTGCCTCCCCACCCACTGGCCGACCCCGGGGCACGCCCCGCGTCGTGTTCGGATCACGGGTGACCCGTGTCCGTCCGGACCACGGGTTCCCCCACTGCTCCGCCGGAGCACGGTCGTCCCCGCTTCTGGTTGGACCTCTGACATGCCCGGTCGGATGTACACCCGGCCGATTCGTCCGGGCTTGCTCCGTCCACCTGTTAGACGCAGGAAGGGACGGTCAGGTCACTTCGCGCACTCGACCTTGTCGGCCGTGGCCTTCTGGACGTCGTCCGGGATCTTCGCCGGAGTGGTGAGGGGCACGCCCGCCCCCTTGAAGTCCTTGCCCAGGGTCAGCGTCATCGCGGGCACCCCCTGGGAGTTGGTCACGCTCTCGCCCGGCTTCAGCGCGGCACCGGACAGGCCCATGATGGCGGCGAGCCGGCGGGCCTGGTCGGCCTGGTCGGGCGCGTACTCCAACGTGGTCCTGGCCAGCGGCCGTTCGGCGTTGCCGGCGTTCTCGGACCGGGTCACGCCCTCCTGGACCTGCAGCCAGCTGAGGGTCTCCTGGGCGCTTCCGGCGACGGCGCCGCCGTTGAGGACGCGCACCCGCACCTCGGAGGCCGGGGCCTTGGTGCCCTTCAGCCGGGCGGCCTCGGCGGCCTTCTCCTTCTTCTTCTCCTGCTTCACGGCGGTCAGCGACACGTCGTCCCTGACCATCGCGAACAGCTGCTGGGCCTGGGGCTCCTTCAGGACCACCGTGGCCTTGACCTTCTCGGCGGGGTTGTCGACGACGGGCACGGTGGCGAACGTGAGGTTCTTCGTGTCGAACTTGCCCAGCTCCGCCCCGAGATCGGCCAGCTTCTTGATCGTGCTGATCTGGGAGTCGACGGTCAGCGCCTTGGTGCCCGCCTCCGCCAGCTTGATCATCTTCGTGGGGCTGGTCAGGGTGTCGTTGGACTTCAGCTTGCGCATCATCGAGCCCAGGAACTGCTGTTGCAGCTCGATCCGGCTCAGGTCGCCGCCGAAGCCCACGGAGTGCCGCGTGCGGACGAAGGCGAGCGCCTCCTCGCCCTCGATCGTGTGCTCGCCCTTGGGCAGGTCGAGCTTGGAGTCCTTGTCCTTGATGTCCTTGGCCAGGCACACGTCGACGCCACCGACCGCGCTGGTCAGCGTCTTGACCGCGTTGAAGTCGGCCACCATGAAGTGGTCCATCTTCAGCCCGGTGAGCTCGGTGATCGTCCGCATGGTGCAGCTCGGCGTACGGTCCTCCTGCCCGAGGCTGTTGTTGAAGCGGGTGCGCTGCTGGCCCGGGATGACCTTCTCCGAGCCGTCCTCCTGCGTCGTCGGGCAGTCCGGGATGTCGGTGATCAGGTCACGCGGGATGCTCAGCACCGTCGCGTTCGTGCGGTCCTTGGAGACGTGCAGTACGAGCGTGGTGTCCGCGTGCCCGGCGCTGTTCTTGTCGCCGTAGCCCTCGTTTCCCTTGCCGGTGCGCTTGTCGGTGCCGACCAGCAGGATGTTGATCGCGCGGTCCTTGCTGAACCCGCCGGTGCCGGCGCCGTCGTCGGAGACGGACGTGATGTTGTCGTTGAGGTGCTCGTAGTAGAGGTACGCGGCCGCGCTCGTCCCGACCAGCACGAAGGCCAGCGACCCGCCGGTCCACATCAGGACCTTCTTGCCCTTCCCCTTCTTCTGCGCCGGACGGCGTCCGCGCCGCCCCGCGGCCGTCTCGGCCGGGGCGGCGGTGCGTCTGCGGGGGGAGGGGGCCTCACCG
>NZ_JAKEIO010000231.1 GCF_021474405.1 [Streptosporangium] indianense | reverse complement strand
TCCCCGGCCCGCCCCCGCTCGGCCCCCGGTCGCTGTCGGCCGGCGTCATCGGCCCGCCTTCGCCGCTGCCGCGACCGCGGCCGTGGTCCGGTCCGCCCTGCGGGACAGGGACACCACCCCTGCCAGGCGCTCGATCGACGCCGGGACGTCCCAGTCGTCGCGGCGCAGGGCGGCGAGGGTGGTCGCCGGGACCACCACCACGTCCGGAGGGCCGGTCTCCAGGGCCTTGACCAGAAGCGCCCAGGCGGCGTCCCAGCGGGAGCGCTCCGGGCGCTCGCGCACCGCCACCACGACCCCGTCCAGCGCCGCCTGACGCAGATCCCCGCGTTCGGGCAGCACCGCGCCGGCCGGATCGGCCAGCAGCGTCTCGGGGTCCGGGAGGTCCATCCGGTCCAGGCTCGCCAGCAGTTCGAGCCCCGGCCCGTCCCCGACGGTGCCCCTGACCAGCAGGGAGAGGACGTCACGGGAGGAGCCGGCCGCGGTCGCGAAGGCGATCAGCCGCAGCGTCATCTCCCAGCTGCGCGGAGACGGCCAGGGCCCGCCCCGGTGCACCTCGCCGGTGGGCAGCCGGTGCGCGAGCGCGGGGCGTGCGGTGAGCAGCCCGCACACCGCGCGGCGGGCGAAGTCCACGGCCTCCGGCATCCGGAGCGGGTCGAGCCGGGGCAGGGTCGCCCGCGGCCAGACCCCGCCGAGACCGCGGACGACGACGTCGGTGTCGTGCGTCCACCGCAGATGGACGAAGCGGTTGGCGAGCGGCGGGCTCAGTTCCCAGCCGTCGGCGGCGGAGGAGCGCGGGTTGGCGGCGGCCACGATCCGTACGCCCGGCGGCAGCCGCAGCGCACCGACGCGCCGCTCCAGCACCAGCCGCAGCAGGGCGGCCTGCACGGCGGGTGGCGCGGTGGACAGTTCGTCGAGGAACAACAGCCCCCGCCCGGCCCGCACCAGGCGTACGGCCCAGTCCGGCGGGGCCATCGGCACGCCCTGCTCGGCGGGGTCGTCGCCGACGATCGGCAGCCCGGAGAAGTCGGACGGCTCGTGCACGCTGGCGATCACCGTGGTCAGCGGCAGGTCCAGGGCCGAGGCGAGCTGGGTCAGGGCCGCGGTCTTGCCGATGCCCGGTTCGCCCCACAGCAGCACGGGCAGGTCGGCGGCCACGGCCAGGGTGAGCGCCTCCAGTTGGGTGTCGGGCCGGGGTTCGGTGGTGGTGTCCCGCAGCAGGGCCAGCAGCTCGCCGGCCACGTCGAGCTGGGTGGCGGTGTCGGGCAGGGACGGGGTGTGAGTGCGCATGTGTGATCACCAGTTGCCGGTGGTGGGCCGTCTCGGTTTGAGGTCTCGGGCGTCTCGGTTTGAGGTCTCGGGCGTCTCGGTTTGAGGTCTCGGGCGTCTCGGTGGGACGAGGAGGAACCGGGCACGGGGTCGCGCCCGGTCGGACAAAGGCGGGAGAGGTCGGGGCGCCTTACATGTGGCGGGGGTGCGGGCCGTCGTCCCGGGAGCGGCGACGGTCCCAGGGGCGCAGGCTGCCCGGCGAGGGGCCTTCCAGCCCGGCCCGGAACAGCCCATGGGCGACGCGCCTCCGCGCGGCCGTCTCCAGCGCGTCCCGCAACGGGCCGTCGCGCAGCACCGCCTCGGGGCCGAGCAGGCTCGCGACCGCGGCGAGCGCCCCGGCGGTGTCGCCGTGGTGGAGGCGTTCGCGGACGCCGGGAAGACAGTCGGGCCGGCGGTGTGCCTCGTCGACGGCCCGCAGGCAGGGCAGCGGCGGTCCGCCGAGGGCGGCGAGCAGTTCCTCCCGCCGCACCTCGTCCGGGTCGTGGTCGAGTGCGGCCAGGACGCCGTCGACCAGGCCGATCCGGTGCCGTGCGCCCCGGCATTCCACCACCCGTGGATCGCCCGGCCGCTCGGGCTCTGCAGCGGGGCCGGCCCCCTCTGCCCCCAACGCGGCGGCGACCAGCGGATGCAGGCGCCCGGCGTCGATCGCCCCGGACCGCAGCAGCTCCACGTCGGGCGGCACCCAGGTCGCCGCGTCGGGCAGCACGGGCAGCGAGGAGTCCGGGGCACGCGCGTACGACACGGCGGTCTGTCCGCCCCCGTCGGACACGTCGAGGACGACGCGGTGCCGCGCCCCGAGCCGTACGGCGACCCTGCCGCCGGACCGCCCCTCGGCCCGCAGCAGGATCGCCGCCTCGGCCGCCCAGCGGTCGACGGCGCACCGCCTCTCCGGGAGCAGCGGCCCGGCGGCATCCGGGAGGGGGCCGCCCCGGCCGGAGCGCGCCCGCAGCTCGCCGGCCCGGCGCGCGTCCCACAGGTGGCGGTGCAGGTCGAGCCGGAAGCGCCGGCTGGGACGGGGGTGCGGATGCCGCCGGTCGCTCTCGTGCCTGCGGGAGCCGTCCCACAGGGCGAGGCTGATCCGCTGACCGGCGTCCGCCCAGGCCGGCGGGGTCCGCGCCACGAGGTGCGGCGCTTCCGCTCCCGTGCCGTAGCGGGCCAGGGTGAGGGTCAGGCCCGGTCGCAGCAGCCCGTCGGGCGCGATCCTCGGCATGTGCCAGCGCAGCAGGTCAGGGGCGAGGTGGCGCAGGTCGGCGCGCAGCAGGGCGGCGACCTGCGCGCCGTGGTGCCGCGCGACGAGGCGGGGTCGGAGGTCGACGTCGATGTTCGCGGCGGCGCAGGCACCGGCCCAGTCACCGGCACGGCGGCGCGCGGTCGCCGTCTCGATCATGGAAGGGGGCACGGCGTACTCGCGCACGCGCGGCCAGAAGGAAAGCGGGAAGTCCCCGTTCGCGAAGTCGGTGGGCATCAGCACTCACCTTGCGCGGACGGGTCCTCCGATCTGTTCTCGGAGTGAGTCGTCATCGCGTCGGATGCTAACGGCCCCGAACTCCCGCCCGCAGCCGATTATTCCGGAAGGCCTCGCGGCGGCTTTGCCATCTCTTTACAACCTGCTGTGCCGCCGGCTCGTCTCTCCGCACGATCTGTCACCCAGCCCGCCACCGTCGGGCGGACCGACGAAGGAGTGCGATTCCATGCGCCGTACTGTCCTCAGCACCCTGGCCCTCGCGGGCACCGCCGTACTGCTGGGCGCGGGGCCCGCGTTCGCGGACGGGAGCACCCCGAGCCCGGTCCCGTCGGCCGCCTCGCCCACCACCCGACCCGCGGAGAGCGCCGAACCGACCCGGGCGCCCGAACCGACCCGCCCTCCGGCCGAGGACGAGCCGACCCGGGCGCCCGCCGAGGACCAGGTCTCCGTCCGGCCGAGCGGCGCGCCCGACACCGGTGTGACGACGGTCTCGGACTCGGGGACCGGTGGCACGGCGATCGGCGCGGGCGCCGCCGCGGTGCTCGCCCTGGGCGGCGGCACCGTCTTCGTCGTGCGCCGACGCCGGGCGAGCGGGGCGTGAGCGCGTTCTCCAGGCGCGCCTTCACGGCCGGGGGACTGGCGTCCCTGCTGACGGCGTGCGGGGGCCACGACACCACCCGCCAGGACACCACCCGTCATGCCGGCGCCGCGCGCGGACCGGGGACCACCGCTTCGCCGGCGCCGTCCGACCGAGCACGCCCCCTGGCCCGTTCCGTGCCCGTCCGGCTCCTGGTCCCGGCCATCGGCGTCGACACCCCGGTCGTCCGGCTGGGCCTGGCAGCCGACGGCACCGTGCAGGTGCCGCCGGTCACGGACCACGACCGTGCGGGCTGGTACCGGCACTCGCCGACCCCCGGCGAGACCGGCCCGTCGGTGCTCCTCGGCCATGTCACGGTCGGCCCGTACGGGGACGGCGTCTTCCGGCACCTCGCCCGGCTGCACCGGGACGACCGGATCGTGGCGCGCCTGGAGAACGGCACGGCGGCGCAGTTCGCCGTCACGGCCGTACGGACCGTCCCGAAAACCGACTTCCCGGCGGACGACGTCTACGGGAACGTGGGCCGCCCCGAACTGCGGCTGATCACGTGCGGCGGAGCGCGGACGGGAGACGGCTACGCGGACAACGTGATCGTGTTCGCGGCGCTGAGCGGCGCGAAGTCCCCCACCTCTGGAGAGCGTTGAAACGGTCCCGTGAGAAGGCGGCGTCCGAGCTGTTCGCCGCCCTCTACCCGCGCCTGGCCGGCTGGTGCCGCCGGCTCGTCGACGACGACGGAACGGCCCACGAGATCGCCTCGGAGGCGTTCACCCGGCTCTGGGCCCGCTGGACCTCCGTCGACGAGCCGCGCGGCTTCCTCTACGTCACCGCGGCCAACCTGGTCCGGGACCACTGGCGCAGGACGGAACGCGAGCGCCGGGCCCTGCACCGCGTCACCTCGGAAGCCGCCGTACGCCCGCCGACCGAGCAGACCGACCCCTCCGTGCGGCTGCTCGTGCAGTCACTGCCGGAACGACTGCGCGTCCCGATCCTCCTCCACTACTACGCTGACATGCCGATCCGGGAGGTGTCCGCACTGACCGGGCGGAAGGAAGGCACCGTCAAGGCCGATCTGCACGCGGCCCGGGAACTGCTCCGCGTCCACCTGAGGAGAAGCCTTGACCACACGCCTTGACGGCGCCCCGGGCGACCCGGAGCACGCCGACGACGATCCGCTCGCCGTGATCCTGCGCCCCTGCGGCCCCGACTACCTGGGGGCTCCCGCCGGTCAGTACGAGGCGATCCGGCGCCGCGCGGCCCGGCGCCGACTGCTGCGCACCGCGGCCGGGGCCGGTCTGTGCTGCGTCGCGGCGGCCCTCATCGCGCTCCCCCTGCGCCACACCGTGCCCGAGCACCCGCCGACGCCGACGGTCCCGATGGCCCCGCCCACCATGCGGCCGGCGCCCGCCACCGACTCGGCGACCC
>NZ_JAKEIO010000230.1 GCF_021474405.1 [Streptosporangium] indianense | reverse complement strand
CGATGCCCTGCCGCTGACGGGCAACGGCAAGCTGGATCGCAAGGCCCTGCCCGCCCCCGACTACGGGGCGGCGGCGACGGCCGGCACGGGGCGTCCTCCGGCAACCGTGCAGGAGGAGATCCTGTGCCAGGCCTTCGCCCAGGTGCTGGGCCTGCCCGCGGTCGGCGTCGACGACGACTTCTTCACGCTGGGCGGGCACTCCCTCCTGGCCGTCTCGCTGGTCGAGCAACTGCGCAGCCGGGGCGTGTCCCTCTCGGTCCGCGCCCTGTTCCAGACACCCACTCCCGCAGGCCTGGCTGAGGTGTCGGCTCCGGACACGGTCGACGTTCCGGAGAACCGCATCCCGCACGGCGCCGAGCACATCACCCCGGACATGCTCCCGCTCGTCGAGCTGTCCGAAGAAGAGATCGAGCGGATCGTCGCAACGGTCCAGGGCGGCGCGGCCAACATCGCTGACGTATACCCCCTGGCGCCTCTGCAGGAGGGCCTGTTCTTCCACCACCTGCTCCAGACCGACGGTGGCACGGACGTGTACGCGGCTCCGAGGGTCATGGAGTTCGACTCGCGGGACCGCCTGGACACCTTCCTCGGCGCTCTCCAACGGGTGGTGGACCGGCACGACATCTACCGCACGGCGATCGTGTGGGAGCAACTGCGCGAGCCGGTGCAGGTCGTGGTCCGCACGGCCGAACTGCCCGTCCACGAGGTCTCTCTCGACCTGCAAGGCCCCGATGCGATGGCGCAGTTGATCGAGGCCGCCGGATCGCACATGGATATCCGTCGCGCGCCACTGATCGACGTGCACATCACCCCTCAGCCGGGCCAGGTCGGTGGATGGCTGGCGTTGCTGCGGATGCATCACCTGGTCCAGGACCACACCGGCCAGGACGTGCTGCTCGACGAGATGCGAGCGTTCCTGTCGGGGCAGGAGGGTTCCCTGCCCGAGCCGGTGCCCTTCCGGAACTTCGTCGCGCAGGCCCGACTCGGTGTGACGCGGGAGGAACACGAGCGGTACTTCGCCGACCTGTTGGGCGATGTGGAGGAGACCACCGCACCGTACGGTCTGCTGGACGTGCACGGTGACGGCAGCGATGTCGAGCGTTCCCGGATAGGCGTCGACGACGAGGTGGGCCGGCGAGTACGCGACATCGCCCGCTCACTCGGTGCGAGCCCCGCCACGGTGTTCCACCTGGCCTGGGCTCGGGTGCTGGCCACGATCAGCGGCCGCGACGACGTCGTCTTCGGCACGGTGCTGTTCGGGCGGATGAACGCCGGTGCCGGTGCGGATCGGGTGCCCGGGTTGTTCATCAACACCCTGCCCGTCCGCGTCCGTGTCGACGGGGTCAGTGTGGGCCGGGCGTTGGAGGGCGTACGCGACCAGCTCGCGGAGCTGCTCGTGCACGAGCACGCGCCGCTGAGGCTGGCGCAGCAGGCCAGTGGCGTCCCGAACGGCAGCCCGCTGTTCGCCTCACTGTTCAACTATCGGCATGGCAGGCGCCCGCAGACGCAGCCCGGTCCGAGCGCCGCGACCTCGTCCAAGGGCATCAGCACCGTGTACGCCCGGACCGCCACCAACTACCCGGTGGCCGTGTCGGTGGACGACCTGGAGTCCGGGTTCTGGCTGAACGTGGACGCGGTGGGCCCGGTCGACGGGCAGGCGGTGTGCCGGCTGCTGCACACCTGCCTGGACAGCGTGGTGACGGCCCTGGAGCACGACCCGGACAGCTCGTTGTCGTCGATGGAGATCCTGGACGCGGTGGAGAAGGACCGACTGCTGACGGACTGGAACGACACGGCGGTGGGGGGCGTCGCGTCGATGGTGCCCACCCTGTTCGAGGCTCAGGCGCGTCGTACCGGGAACGCCGTCGCCGTGGTTCAGGACGGTGTGGAGGTGTCGTTCGCGGAGCTGGAGGCACGGGCGAACCGGCTGGCGCGCCATCTGCGCGCTCACGGCGTGGGCGCGGAGTCCGTGGTGGGTCTGTGCCTGCCGCGCGGTGTCCAGACGATCGCGGCGATCCTGGGCGTGTGGAAGGCGGGGGCGGCGTACGTGCCGGTCGATGCGACGCTGCCCACCGAACGCATCGCGTACGTGCTGGCGGACAGCGGTGCGGTGCTGACCCTCACCACGGACGAGCTCGTCGAGTCACTGCCGGCGAGCGGACATCGGCTGATCGCGGTGGACGCAGTGGAGTCGATACAGCCGTCGACCGAACCGGAACCGGCAGCGGCATCGCAACCGTCGGCGGAGCCCGCAGCGCCGTTGCCGGACCAGATCGCGTACGTGATCTACACGTCGGGTTCGACGGGGTGGCCCAAGGGCGTGGCGGTCACACACGGCGGACTGGCGAACTATGTGACCACGGTGCCCGGGCGGATCGGCCTCGACCGGCCCGGTCGCCACGCGGTGGTGCAGGCCCAGACGACCGACTCGGGGAACACGCTGGTGTTCGCCAGTCTGGTCACCGGTGGTGAGCTGCACATCCTGCACGAGGACACGGTGACCGATGCCGTGGCGGTGAGCAGGTATCTGACGGAACACCGCATCGACTACCTCAAGGGCGTGCCCTCGCATCTTGCCGCGCTGACCGCCGGACCCGAGGGTCCCGCCGGGGTCCTGCCGGGCAAGGCACTGGTGCTCGGCGGTGAAGAGGCACCGCGGGAACTGGTGGCCGGCTTGCTGGCGGCGGCCGGTGAGCAGGGGGTGTTCAACCATTACGGTCCGACGGAGACGACCATCGCCGTGGCGACGGCTCGCCTGTCTGCGGAGTCGCTCGGCTCCGGTGCGGTGCCGGTGGGCAGGCCCGTGGCCAACACGCGGCTGTACGCGCTGGACGCCCGACTGAAGCCGGTACCGGTGGGCGTCGCGGGCGAGCTGTACGTCGCCGGTGCACAGGTGGCGCGCGGCTACGTGGGCCGGCCCGACCTGACCGGCGAACGGTTCGTGGCCTGCCCGTACGGTGATTCGGGCGAACGGATGTATCGGACCGGGGACCTGGTGCGCTGGACCGGGGACGGCCGGTTGGTGTTCGCCGGCCGAGTCGATGAACAGGTGAAGATCCGCGGCTTCCGGATCGAGCCCGCAGAGATCGAAGCGGTGCTGGCCGCGCACCCGCAGGTGGCGCAGGCCGCGGTGATCGCAAGGCAGGACACGCCCGGCGACAAGCGCCTGGTCGCGTACGTGGTCCCGGCCCCCGACGGCGGCGCCACCGACGCCACCGCCGACGCCCCGGCCGACGCGGCCCTGCCGAACGCCCTGCCCGATGCCCTGCGCACCTGGGCGACAGGTCGGCTCCCCGGCCACATGGTGCCCGCGGCCGTGGTGGCCATGGACGCGCTGCCGCTGACGGTGAACGGGAAGCTCGACCGTGCGGCACTGCCCGTCCCCGAATACGCGGAGAGTCGGGGGCGCGGCCCGGCCACGCCACTGGAGGAGACCCTCTGCCGGGCGTTCGCCCGCGTACTCGGCCTGGACCGGGTCGGAGTCGACGACGACTTCTTCGCCCTCGGCGGGCATTCGCTGCTGGCGACCCGATTGAGCAGCGAGATCAGAGAGGAACTGGGGACGGAACTGCCGATCCGGGCGGTCTTCGGCACCCCGACGCCGGCCGGGCTCGCGGTCTGGCTCACACAGCAAGGTGACAGCCGTCCGAAAGCTAGGCCCGCACTGCGGCCGATGCGCAGCCAGGAGGAGTCCTGATGATCCCGCTCTCGTTCGCCCAGCGTCGTCTGTGGTTCCTGGCACAGCTGGAGGGGCCGAGCACCACCTATACGAACCCGACGGTGCTGCGCTTCCCCGAGGTGCTCGACCGGGAAGCGCTGGAAGCGGCGCTGCGGGACGTGCTGCAACGGCACGAGGTGCTGCGGACGGTGTTCCCCGCGCCCGACGGCGAGCCGTACCAGCGCATCCTGCCGGTCGAGGAGACCGCATTCGAGCTGGCCGTCGTGGACGTGTCTCCGGAGCACCTGACGGAGACCGTCGAGCACACCGTGCGGCACGCCTTCGACCTGGCCACGGAGATCCCGCTGCGAGCCAGCCTGCTCACAGTGGGCCAGGACGAGTGCGTGCTCGTCCTGCTGGTGCATCACATCGCGTGGGACGCCTGGTCGGCCGGCCCGCTGGCGCGTGACCTTTCGGTGGCCTACGCGGCGCGCCGCGACGGCCGGGCGCCCGAATGGGAGCCCCTGCCGGTGCAGTACGCCGACTACGCCATGTGGCAGAGGGAGCTGCTGGGCGACGAGGACGACCCGGAGAGCGTGCTGAACCAGCAGGTCGAGTACTGGCGGCAGGCCCTGACCGGGGTCCCCGAGGAGCTGTCGTTGCCGACCGCCCGCCCGCGCCCGGCCGTCCCGACCCACCGAGGCCACCAGGCTGAACTGGAGATCCCGGCCGTGGTGCACGAGCGGCTCGTCGCCATGGCACGCGAACGAGGCATGAGCCTCTTCATGGTGCTCCAGGCGGCACTCGCCGTGACGATGTCCCGGCTAGGCGCCGGTACGGACATCCCGATCGGTTCAGCCATCGCCGGACGCACCGACAAGGCACTCCACGACCTCGTCGGGTTCTTCGTCAACACGCTCGTCCTGCGTACCGACCTCTCCGGCGATCCGACGTTCGCCGACGTGCTGGACCGGGTCCGGGAGACGAGTTTCGGCGCGTTCGAGCACCAGGACGTGCCCTTCGAACGACTTGTGGAAGAGCTGGCGCCGACCCGCTCCCTCGCGCGGCACCCCCTCTTCCAGGTCATGCTCACCCTGCAGAACGCCGGTCCGGCGAAGCTCGACCTGTCCGGCCTCAAGGCGTCCCGCATGACTCGCGGAACTGCCACGTCGAAGTTCGACCTGGAGGTCGCAGCGGCCGAGACCTTCGGTGCCGGGGGCGCGCCGGCCGGCATGCGTGGCGTGGTGACGGTGTCGGCCGACCTCTTCGACGAGGAGACGGCCCACCGGATCGCACACCGCTGGCTCCGAGTGCTGTCGGCTGTGGCCGCGGATCCGTCGATACGCATGAGTTCGGTGGAGGTCCTCGATGACGACGAGCGCCGGAAGATGCTCGTGGACTGGAATGCCACGGGGGTGGCGGTTTCGGGGTTGACGTTGCCCGAGTTGTTTGCGGCGCAGGTGGCGCGGACGCC
>NZ_JAKEIO010000229.1 GCF_021474405.1 [Streptosporangium] indianense | reverse complement strand
GGGGGGGGGGGGGCGGGGGGGGGGGGGGGCGGGCCGGCCGGGCCGGGCGGGGGGTGGCTGGTGGCGCGGCGCACGGGAGGCGGCCGTGCCGTGACTGGGTGCTCAGGCATGGAAAGCCCGTGCGGACGCACCGGGCGACGAGATGCCCGTACGGGAAACGGGCGGTCCGGGACACAGGGACGTGCCGCGTGACGGATCCGGCGCCACGGACCCGGTGGGACGAGGAGAGTTGTAGACCTGTGTCTCCGCCAACGTCAAGGCCCCGCAAGGGAGTTGTCAGGAGGCTGAGCCTTTCGCTGCGGCGGCGGCTCACCCGTTGCACACCATCACCACTCTTCGTTCACACTTCCCTTGACCCTTCATGTAACCCCCGGTAACTTCCTCATCGGCTACTGCGGCGTAACGAGAAAGCCCTTGCAACGGCCGGGAGTTGCGGGAGACGTGCGTACGCGGTCGATGTCCGCGCCAGGGCAACGTGCCACCGACGTCCGATCCGCACCGACACGCACCTGGAGCAGCCATGACCTCCGCCGAACAGACCCCCGACAGACCGGACGGCGCCGCCGTCCCGGACGCCGGCGACGCTCCCGCGCGCCGCGGACGGGTCCGGGCCCGCCGGGCCGCCGTGATGGCGGTGCCGGCCACCCTGGCCGCCGCCGGCCTCGCCGTGCTCACCGCCCAGGGGGCGCTGGGGGTGCAGTTCGCCATCTCCGGCATGCCGTTCACCGTCACCGCGACCGAGCTGAACGGCACCGGCTTCGCGCAGTTCGGCGGCCTGGACGAGATGGCCGAAGGCAGCCCGAACGCCGGCGACACCGGCGGCCAGGTGCTGGTCGTCACGTCCGTGATCAAGAACGCCACTCTCTCCAAGCTGTGCCAGAGCGTCGACCTGGGCGGCACGAACCTGGTCATCCGGGCGGGTGAGGGCGCGCAGAAGGTCACCGCCAGCGACCTCACGACCGACTCGACCGAGCTGACCGGCGACGCCGCGTTCAACAACATCGAGATCGGCAACGACGCCAGCACGCTCGACAAGGCCGGCCCCAAGGGCCGCGGGCCGAAGGGCGTCTTCAGCCAGCAGTCCGACACGGTGCACATCGCCCATCTGCGGCAGACCAACTACGCCACGACCGCCGGTGTGTTCAAGCTGCCCGGTCTGAAGCTGGGCTTCAGCGGATCGGGATGCTGATGTCGCGCAGTACGCGCGAGGGTGTCCGGCCCGCCTTCCGTCGGTGGCGGGCCGACCGCCCGTTCTGGGGCGGGCTGCTGCTCGCCCTGGGCGGGGCGGAGGTGCTGCTCACGCTGAAGGCGTCGCTGGACGTCATCCTGCACGTCGGCATGCAGGGCCTGGCCGGTTACCTGCTCCCGGTCGTGATGCTGCTGTGCGGGGTGCTGATCCTCTTCAACCCCGCCCAGCGGCTGTTCTACTCGGTCATCGGGGTGCTGGTCTCCCTGGGCACCTGGCTGACCTCCAACCTCGGCGGCTTCTTCGTCGGACTGCTCCTGGGTCTGGTCGGCAGCTGCCTCGCCTTCGGCTGGCTCCCGGACCAGGAACCCCGCGTCGGCCGCAGGCAGCGCCGCAAGGAGGCCCAGGCCGCGCGCACCGCACCGCGTCCGAAGGAGCGGAAGACCGGCCAGACCGCCTGAATCAGGTCAGTGATTCTCCCTCCCCTGGCGCCACCCGGCCACGGCCCACTTGGCTGGACGTGTCGCGCGCCCGCCCACCGGCGTGCGCGTCCCGTGTCCAGCCGTCAGCCCAGGGAGCGTCCGATGGAGTTCAGCAACCCGATGGTGATCGACCCGACCGGCCGCGACATCCACGGCGAGGCCGCCCGGATCCGTGCACGCGGACCCGTCACGCCCGTCGAACTCCCCCACGGTGTCCCGGCCTGGGCGGTCAGCAGCGCGCCGCTCCTGAAGCGGCTGCTCACCGACCCGAGGGTGTCGAAGGACGCACGCCGGCACTGGCAGCGCTGGAGCGACGGCGAGGTCTCGCCCGACTGGCCGCTGTACACCTGGGTCGCGGTACGGAACATGTTCACGGCCTACGGCACCGAGCACAAACGGCTGCGCACCCTCGTCTCCAAGGCGTTCACCGCCCGGCGCACCGCCGCGCTGCGGCCCCGGATCGAGGAGATCACCGCGGCACTCCTCGACCGTGTCGCCAAGGCGGGGGCCGACGGTCACGCGGTCGATCTGCGGGAGGAGTTCTGCTATCCGCTGCCCATCCAGGTCATCGGCGAACTGCTCGGTCTACCGGAGGAGTTGGGCGCCGAGCTGCGGGTCGTGGTGGACGGCGTCTTCCACACCTCGGCCGACGCGGCCGAAGTGGCCGACATCTACGCCCGGTTCTACGCCGTCCTCGGTGAACTGGTGGCCGCGAAACGGGCGGCGCCCGGCGACGACCTGACCTCCGCGCTGATCTCGGCCCACGAGGAGGAGGGCGGCACGCGGCTCAGCGAGCAGGAACTGCTCGACACGCTGATGCTGATGATCAGCGCGGGTCACGAGACGACGGTGAACCTGCTCGACAACGCCGTCCACGCGCTGCTCACCCACCCCGCCCAGCTCGCGCACGTCCACGAGGGGCGGGCCTCCTGGGACGACGTCATCGAGGAGACCCTGCGGGCCGAGGCGCCGGTGGCCAGCCTGCCGCTGCGCTACGCCGTCGAGGACCTCCCCCTCGGTGAACTGGGCGGCCCGGACGGCGCGGTGATCCGCAAGGGGGAGGCGATCCTCGCCGCGTACGCCGCCGCCGGACGCGATCCGGAGCAGCACGGCCCGGACGCCGCCGTCTTCGACGTCACGCGCGCCTCCAAGGATCATCTGGCCTTCGGGTACGGCGTCCACCACTGCCTGGGTGCCCCGCTCGGCCGGCTGGAGGCGCGCGTGGCCCTGCCGGCCCTGTTCGACCGGTTCCCCGGCCTCACCCTCGCGGCACCTGCGCACGGGCTGCCTCCGGTGGACTCGTTCATCTCGCACGGCCATCGGTCGCTGCCGGTCCTGACGGGCTGACGGGCGGCGCGGCGGGCGCCGTGGCCGGGGAGTCCGGGTCCGCGGCGCCCTCCTTCAGGGCCGTGGCCCGCTCTTGAGGCTCCGCATCGAGCGGCCCCGCGACCGTGCCGTGCCGGCAGCTTCTTCGACCCGAACAGGACGATCGCCACGATCAGCGGATGCCAGGGCTCCAGTTCCGTTGCGCGGCACGTCCAGCCCTCCCTCGCGTCAACAGTTCTGCACGGGGGACGGAGACGGCGATCGCTGCCGGTGGATGTGCAGCCGGGGGGGCGAGGCCAGCAGACCGAACGACCCGGCCGCCCGGGCCGGCCCGTCCGCGCAGGGGGCCCCGAAGCCGCCGCCGTCACGCCCCTCCTCCTCTCCCGTCGCCCTGTGCGCCGCCCCGGTGCAGACGGGCGGAAACGCCCACGGCAGCAAGCGTTCCGGTCGCCGCCGGGCCGGTCCGCACAGGGCGGCCGAACCGCACGGACGGTACGGAAAGCCGAGGTGGGAGCGCCCGCGACCGGCATGGTTCGACCGACCGGTCAGATCATCACGATGCGGCAGCATCACCTCACGGCATGTGGCCGCTCACTTGACGACCAGTGGTCACACACGGTTGGCTCCGGGCCAGCGAGAGTCATCCGGGCGGTGCGCACCTGCGGCCCCGCCCGCGCTCTCCCCCTGCTCTTGCTCGGCCGCACAGCGAGGTCCACCCCCCATGAACAGTCCCCGCCCGCCGCACACCTCCGCTAGAGGCCTGCGTGTCGCGGCCCTGGCGTCCGTCCTGTGTCTGCTGGTGTCGGGCTGCTCCGTCCTCGGCACGGCCGGGGACGGCCCGGACGGGGACGCGGCGGGCGGACGGGGCGGCGGGATGAAGGTCGCCCTGGTCACGCACGGCGGCAAGGGCGACGCGTTCTGGGACCTGGTGCGCAAGGGCGCCGCAACCGCCGCCGCGAAGGACGGCGTCGACCTGACGTACGCCAGCGACGCCGACCCGGCGGCGCAGGCCGCGCTGGTGCGCGACGCGGTCGACGACAAGGTCGACGGCATCGCCGTGACCCTCGCCAAGCCGGCGGCGATGCGCGGGCCGATCGCCCGGGCCAAGGCGGCCGGCATCCCCGTCGTCGGGCTCAATTCCGGTATCGACGCCTGGCGGCCCGCGGGCCTGCTGGAGTACTTCGGCCAGGACGAGTCCGTCGCGGGCCGGGCCGTCGGCGACAAGCTGGACGACGTCAGGGCCAGGCACGCCCTGTGCGTGGTGCACGAGCGGGGCAACGTCGCGCTGGAAGCCCGCTGCGCCGGGATGAAGAAGACGTTCCACGGCGACACCGACAACCTGTACGTCGACGGCAGCGACATGGACGCGGTGACCGCCGCGATCGCCGCCCGGCTGCGGCAGGACACGAGCATCGACGAGGTCGTCACCCTGGGCGCGCAGTACGGGCTCAGTGCCGTCGACGCCGTGCGGCAGGCCGGCAGCCGGGCGAAGGTCGCCACCTTCGACCTCAACAAGGACCTGGTCGAGGCGGTGAGGAGCGGGCGGGTGCAGTTCGCCGTGGACCAGCAGCCCTGGTTGCAGGGCTACCTGGCGGTGGACGCCCTGTGGCTGTACCGGACCAACGGCAACGTCAGCGGCGGCGGGACGGCACCGGTGCTCACCGGGCCCGCCTTCGTGACCAGGTTGAACGTGTCCGCCGTCGCGCGATTCGCGGCCGCCGGGACCCGGTGACCGGGCGCGTCCTGTGACGGAGTCGCCAAAGAATCGGTCAGGCCCGGCCCGCATGACCACTTGTACGGATAACATCCTGCGCATCCCATGTGCCGCGCCCGGGACGGCACCACCCC
>NZ_JAKEIO010000228.1 GCF_021474405.1 [Streptosporangium] indianense | reverse complement strand
CATTCCCCCCCGGCCACCCGCACGTCCCCCGGTCCGTCACATGATCGGCTCGATGTGTTCGCCGACGGACTGGGGATCGCCCCCGCGCCCGGTGTAGCTTGGGACGGAGCCAGACGTCGCTGCTGATGGCGGTCGGGCGGTCCCCAGCGGACCGGCCGAGGGAGAGAGGGCCTCCGACGGACTGCGCTGCGCGTACGCGGGCATGCCTGTGTCCTCTTTCGGGCACCCCTGTGTCCGCCGCCGCGCAGACCAGCCGTACCCACCCTCGACCCACACTCCGAGGAGCAGCTCGCAATGACGACTGTCGAGAACCGACAGGACTTCAAGGTCGCCGACCTCTCCCTGGCCGCCTTCGGCCGCAAGGAGATCACCCTCGCCGAGCACGAGATGCCGGGCCTGATGGCGATCCGCAAGGAGTACGCCGAGGCGCAGCCCCTGGCCGGCGCCCGCGTCACCGGCTCCCTGCACATGACCGTGCAGACCGCCGTGCTCATCGAGACCCTCGTCGCCCTCGGCGCGCAGGTCCGCTGGGCCTCCTGCAACATCTTCTCCACCCAGGACCACGCGGCCGCCGCCATCGCCGTCGGCCCCGACGGCACGCCCGACAACCCGCAGGGCGTCCCCGTCTTCGCCTGGAAGGGCGAGACGCTGGAGGAGTACTGGTGGTGCACCGAGCAGGCCCTGACCTGGCCGGACAGCCCCACCGGCGGCCCCAACATGATCCTCGACGACGGCGGCGACGCCACCCTCCTCGTCCACAAGGGCGTCGAGTACGAGAAGGACGGCAAGGTCCCCTCGCCCGACACGGCCGAGTCCGACGAGCACCGCGTCATCCTGGAGCTGCTCACCCGCACCCTGGGTGAGAACCCCCAGAAGTGGACCCAGCTGTCCTCGGAGATCCGCGGCGTGACCGAGGAGACCACCACCGGTGTTCACCGCCTGTACGAGATGCAGCGCGACGGCACCCTGCTGTTCCCGGCGATCAACGTCAACGACGCCGTCACCAAGTCGAAGTTCGACAACAAGTACGGCTGCCGCCACTCCCTGATCGACGGCATCAACCGCGCCACCGACGTCCTCATCGGCGGCAAGACCGCCGTCGTCTTCGGCTACGGCGACGTCGGCAAGGGCTGCGCGGAGTCGCTGCGCGGCCAGGGCGCCCGAGTGATCGTCACCGAGATCGACCCGATCTGCGCGCTGCAGGCCGCGATGGACGGCTACCAGGTCGCGACCCTCGACGACGTGGTCGAGCAGGCCGACATCTTCATCACCACGACCGGCAACAAGGACATCATCATGGCCTCGGACATGGCCAAGATGAAGCACCAGGCCATCGTCGGCAACATCGGTCACTTCGACAACGAGATCGACATGGCCGGCCTCGCCAAGGTCCCCGGCATCGTCAAGGACGAGGTCAAGCCGCAGGTCCACACCTGGACCTTCCCCGACGGCAAGGTGATCATCGTCCTGTCCGAGGGCCGCCTGCTGAACCTGGGCAACGCCACCGGCCACCCGTCGTTCGTGATGTCCAACTCCTTCGCGGACCAGACCCTGGCCCAGATCGAGCTGTTCACCAAGCCCGACGAGTACCCGACCGGCGTCTACGTGCTGCCCAAGCACCTCGACGAGAAGGTCGCCCGCCTCCACCTCGACGCGCTCGGCGTGAAGCTGACCACGCTCCGCCCCGAGCAGGCCGAGTACATCGGCGTGAAGGTCGAGGGCCCGTTCAAGCCGGACCACTACCGCTACTGAGCCCCGGCAGCACCGCTGCCGCCCGGTTCACCACCGGTCGATCCGCACCGGTTGGTTCGCCACCGGTCGAGTCACCACCGGTTGATCCGCACCGGTCGGATCACCGAGGCAGGCCCCCGCACCCCCGTGCCGGGGGCCTGCCCCGTTCTCGACCGGCCGAGACCGGCCCAGCCCATCAGGACCCAGGACCCCCATGCCCCGCGGCCGCTATTCGCTCCACGATCCGCACGATCACACCCCCCTCGCGGACGAACACTTCCAGTGCGCCCCCGGTCCCTCCGGCTGGCGCTACGTCTCCCAGCTGACCACCCCCACCGGCGATCACCACGGCTCCGTCGACCTCACCCTCGACGAACTCGGCCGCCCCCTCCGCCTCGAACTCCACGCCGCCGCCTGGCAGGTCCGCGGCGCCGCGCTCGACGGCGTCACCTGGGTCCGTGCCGACCCCACCGGGACCGAGGCCACCGAAGGCAATGTGCGCGCCCATGCCTTCACCGGCACGTCCCCGGCGTTCCTCGTCGCCACCGCCCGTCTCCTGCGCCTCACCCCCTCCACGGCAGCCACCCGCGTACGCCTGGTCGCCTTCACGGAACCGGTCCTCGCACCACGCACCGTGGACCAGTCCTGGGCCTTGCTGAGTAGCGAAACACACGCCACTGACAACGGCCCCCTGACCGTGGACGAATACCAGGTCACAGCCCTGGACACGGGCGAGCAGCACACCGTCCACATCGCCGGGGACGTCGTGCTCGCGGCCCCCGGCGTCGAGCTCGAAGACCTGGAATCACCGCCGTCGACGTTCCCCTGACACGTCGGGGGCTTCGCCCGCCACTACGCCGGTGGCACGAACCCGGTGCCGGGCCGCTCGCCCGCAGCAGCTCCCGGCCGCTCGGGACGCCGCTCGCTCACCGAACCATCCGGCTGCCCGGGACGCCGCTCGCTCACCGAATCCTCCGGCTGCCCGGGGTGCCGCCCGCTCTCCGAGGGGCCGGCCGGCGCCGGAGCAGCGACGGACGTGGCCGCCCGGGCCGCATCGCCCGCGAAAGCCCGCCGGGTCTCCCGAACCTGCCGCTCCTGTACGACCGCCGCCAGATAGGCCGCAGGCGGCACCCCCGGCGGCACCGGAGCCCCCGTACGCTCCGCCAGATCCGTCGCCAGCCGCTCCGCCATCGACCGGCCCACCTGCGGATCCAGCTGCTGCATGCGCGTCAGGTACTGCCGGACGGCGAGCCACAATCCGTCGGGCACCGCCGACAGGTCCAGCTCGGAGAACCGCCCCGCCAGCCAGGGCGGAGGAGGCGGTACGAATCCGGTCCGGGTGACCGGAATCCGCTCCCGCACGACGAGCGTTCCCGCGAACACGTCTCCCAGCCGCCGCCCACGCGCCGACACGAACGAGGCGATGCAGGCCACGATCCCGAAGGTCATGAGGATCTCGATCACCCCGATCAAGCCCCGCACCAGCGCGTGCCGGAACCGGATGGGTCCCCCGTCGTCCCGCACCACCCGCAGACCGCACGCCAGCTTCCCGAGCGAGCGCCCATGACTGAGGGTCTCCACCGCGATCGGGCCGCCGACCAGCACGAGAACGAACGACGCGATCGACAGAGCCGTCTGCGCCGCATCGTCCAGGGAGGCCGTGGACGTGACCAGCACGATGGTCACCGCGACGTAGACGGCCATGGCCGCCACCAGATCGAGCAGCACGGCCAGCGCCCTGCTGGGCAGCCTCGCGGGGCGCAGCTCCAACGCCACAGCCTCGCCCGTCACCAGCTCACTCACGCCTGCCGTCCTTCCCCTGCCCTGCCCACGACAGGCCCAGTCTGCCAAGCTGAGGGCGCATCGCACCGTAGTACGACAAGCTGATCCACGACGAGCCTCCGACGACCAGCCGAGGAGCAGGCACACCGATGGACCTCGACGTCTTCGTCTCCGCCCACCGAGCGGAGTGGGACCGCCTCGAAGCCCTCCTCCGCCGCCAGCGCCGCCTCGACGGCGCTGAGGCCGACGAACTCGTCACCCTCTACCAGCGCACCGCCACGCACCTCTCCCTGATCCAGTCCAGTGCTCCCGACCCGCAGCTCACCGGTCGGCTGAGCCAACTCGTCGCACGCGCCCGCAGTGCCGTGACCGGCACCCGGCGCGCCTCCTGGCGCGACGTGACGCGCTTCCTCGCCCACGGCTTCCCGGCCGCCGTCTACAAGGCACGGCACTGGTGGGTGCCCACCGCACTCCTGTCCACGGCGGTCGCGGCCCTGCTGGGCTGGTGGATCGGCACCCACCCCGAGGTCCAGGCCTCGATCGCGGCACCCGGCGAACTCCGCGAGCTCACCCGCCCCGGCGGCCAGTACGAGACGTACTACTCCAGCCACCCGGCCGCCAGCTTCGCCGCCCAGGTGTGGACGAACAACGCCTGGGCTGCCGCCCTCTGCCTCATCCTGGGGGTCTTCCTCGGGCTCCCGGTCCTCTGGATCCTCTTCCAGAACATGCTCAACCTCGGTATCGGCGTAGGCCTGATGTCCTCGGCCGGCCGCCTCGACACGTTTCTCGGCCTGGTCCTCCCGCACGGCCTCCTGGAACTGACCGCCGTCTTCGTCGCAGCCGGCACCGGTCTGCGCCTGGGCTGGACCCTCATCGACCCCGGACCCCGGACGCGGCGCACGGCGCTCGCGGAGGAAGGCCGAGCCGCCATCGGCATGGCCATAGGCCTGGCCCTCGTCCTCTTCGTCTCGGGCGCCATCGAAGGTTTCGTCACCCCCTCCGGCCTCCCCACCTGGGCCCGCATCACCATCGGGATCGCCGCTGAAGTGGCCTTCCTGGCCTACGTCTACGTCGTGGGTGGCCGTGCCGCACGTGCGGGAGAGACCGGTGACGTCGAGGCGGCGGAGCGCAGCGCGACCGTCCCGACAGCCGCCTGATCGTCGCGCCGACCGGCGGATGTGCGACCACGTCCGTTCAACTGCTAGTCTCCTCTTCGCCCCACAGGAGCCGTTGACACGGCAAGTGCGGGGAGGTAGATTCGAACAGTTGCCTGGAGATGGGCTCTAGTCCCGGACCAGCCAGAGTGAACATCTATCTGCTTCTTGAAACGCTGATTTCAATGAAGCCACTCCCGATGAATCGGAAATGAGCGGCCGGTCAGTCCGGCCCGAAACTTCTGATAAAGTCGGAACCGCCGGAAAGGGAAACGCGGAAGCGGAAACCTGGAAAGCACCGAGGAAATCGGATCGGAAAGATCTGA
>NZ_JAKEIO010000227.1 GCF_021474405.1 [Streptosporangium] indianense | reverse complement strand
CTCCTCACCCCCGTACGCCCCACCGCCAAACTCGACCAGGCGGTCAGCGACACGGCCACCACCCTCCTGCGCAGCTACCTGCACGCCGCCGCCATCGACGGCCGCACCATCCGCCACGTCCACCGCTGGTCTCAGGGCACCCAGATCCAGGACGCCGTACGCATCCTCCGCACCAACCCCAAAGCCGCCCCCGGCTCCGCCGGCGAACTCGAAGGCGCCCTCACCGCCCACCCCGAACGCCGTGACATGGCCCAGCAACTGACGACCCGTGCCCTCACGGCCCTCTCCACCATCAACATCCGCGAGGCCTGCACTCCCAACCGAAATGATGCCCTCGCCTTGGATTCCTTCGTCCACGAAGGGGGCACGCTTTATGTGGTGGGGGAATCCATCGAGGACCCCAGGACGAACCCGGGCGCGATGCCCTTCCTGACGGCCCTCGTCTCCAGCGTGGTCGAGCGCGGCCGGCACATGGCCGAACGGTCATCGGCCGGTCGCCTCGACCCACCAATGACGCTCGTCCTGGACGACGTCGCGGCCGTGGCCCCGCTTCCCCAGCTCCCGGAGCTGCTGGCCACCGGAGCGGACCGGGGCATGCCGACCCTGGCCCTGCTCCGGTCCCGCGAACAGGCCCGAGCCCGCTGGCCGCACGACGAACTGCCCGTCTAGGCCCCGTCACTCCCGCTTGAGCACGAACTCCAACTCCCGCTCCCCGGCATCGCCCAGCGGCACCGTCAACCCGCTCGGCAGAAACCCCGCCCGCCGGTAGAACCGCTGGGCCCGCCCGTTCTCCTCGTGCACGATGAGCCGCACCCGCTCCAGCCCCCGCCCCCACGACCACTCCAGGGCCGCGTCGAACAACACCTCGGTCAGCCCGCTCCCGCGCTCCTCGGGCCGTACGAACACACCGACCACATGCCCCTGTTTCCGCTCCACCGGAAAACCGGCCCAGTCGGTCGTCCCGGGCTCCTCCACGAGCACGGTCAGCGTCCCCACCCAGCGCCCGTCCGGCCCCTCGGCGATGATCTGCTGCGCCTTGTCCGCCCCCTCGGCCGCCCCCGCCGTCCGCTCCTGCCAGAACGAGTCCGGCCGGGCCACGGCCTCCTCGTACGTCTCCAGGAACGCCAGGTGCGCCACCGGGTCCCGCAGCGCCGCCAGCCGCAGCTCCTTCGCCGCAGGCCACTCCTCAGCACGCACGGACCGGATCACATAGCTCATGCGGGCCACGGTAGTACCCGGGTACGACACCCCTCACCCCGATTACCGCCGCCGGTCCGACGACCGCCGCCCCCGCCCGCACGAGCATCGAAGCATGCTGACGGCACACGCACTCACCAAACGCTACGGCGACCGCACGGTCGTCACGGACCTCTCCTTCACCGTCCGCCCCGGCACCGTCACCGGCTTCCTCGGCCCGAACGGCGCCGGCAAGTCCACAACCCTGCGCATGCTCCTCGGCCTCGACGCCCCCACCCGCGGCCACGCCACCGTCGCCGGGCGCTCCTACGCCGCCCACCCCGCGCCCCTCACCGAGGTCGGTGCCCTGCTGGAGGCGCGCTCGGTCCACCCCGGCCGCACCGCCTACCACCACCTGCGCGCCCTCGCCCACACCCACGGCATCCCCCGCACCCGGGTCGAGCAGGTCCTCGGTCTCACCGGCCTGACCGACGTCGCCCACCGCCGCGTCAAGGGCTTCTCCCTCGGCATGGGACAGCGCCTCGGCATCGCCGCCGCCCTCCTCGGCGACCCGGCCACCCTCATCCTCGACGAGCCGGTCAACGGCCTCGACCCGGAGGGCGTGCTGTGGATCCGCACCCTGCTCAAGTCCCTCGCGGCGGAGGGCCGTACGGTCCTGGTCTCCTCCCACCTGATGAGCGAGATGGCCCTCACCGCCGAGCACCTGGTCATCATCGGCCGCGGCCGCCTCCTCGCCGACACCACGGTCACCGACTTCGTACGCCACTCCGGTGCGGGCGCCACCAAGGTCGCCACCCCGGACGCCACCGCCCTCGCCGGCCTCCTCACCGCACCCGGCGTCGACATCACCTCCGACACCCCCGGCACCCTCCAGGTCCGCGGCACGGACGCCGAACACATCGGCCGCACCGCAGCCGCCCACGGCATCCCCCTGTACGAACTGACCCCCGGCACCGCCTCCCTGGAAGAGGCCTTCATGGACCTCACCCGCGACGCGGTGGAGTACCCGGCGACCCTCCAAGGAGCGGCAGCATGACCACGGCACCCCACCCCTACCGCGTGACCCCGCTCCGCGTCCTGCGCTCCGAATGGCACAAGTTCCGGACCCTGCGCTCCACCTGGATCACCCTCGCCGTCACCAGCGCCCTCACCACGGCCATGGGCGCCGGCCTGGCCGCCGCCTACGACGGCACGGGCGAAGGCAGCATGGACACGGTCCTCTTCGTCCTCCTCGGCACCCAGTTCGCCCAGATCAACCTCGGCGTGCTCGGCATCCTCGCCACCGCCGGCGAGTACTCCACGGGCCAGATCCGCGCCACCATGACGGCCGTCCCCCGCCGCCTGCCCGTCCTCTTCTCCAAGGCCGCCGTCCTGGCCGCGGTCGCCCTCCCCCTCACCCTGGCGACGAACCTCCTCACCTTCCCCCTGGCCCAGTCCTTCCTCACCGGCACCGACCAGGCGGCCTCCTTCGGCGACCCCGGCGTCCTGCGCGCCCTCGCCGGCAACGCGGCCGGACTCACCCTCCTCGCCGTCCTCGCCCTCGGCATCGGCGCCCTGGTCCGCTCCGTCCCGATGGCCATCGGAGTCTTCATCGGCATCGTCATGATCCTCCCGGAAGTCCTGGCCGTGCTCCCCTACGCGCTCGTCGACGACGCCGCCCGTTACTTCCCCGGCAAGGCCCTGGAAGCCCTCACCACCGCACAGCCGATGCCCGGCACCGCGGCACCCGGCGCCGCCCTCCTGGCCATGGCCCTGTGGACGACGGCCGTCCTCACACTCGCCTCGGCGGTCCTGCGCCGCCGGGACGTATGACGCACGGCACCGGAGCCCCCACCATGGACCCCGTGACGGAAGACCGGGTGCCGGAGCCCCTCACCGAGTACGCCCACCGCCTCACCCGCAGGGTGCGCGCCTTCGACCGACGCCACCCACTGCTGTGGGACCTGCACTTCACCGCCTTCTGGGTGACAGCCGCCCTGATCGACTACGCAGGCGGCGGCTGGCGCCACAACGCCCACAGCCTCGACGTCCCCGGCTGGCTGCTCCTGACCATGAGCCTCGGCCTCTCGGTGCCCCTGCTGTGGCGGCGCACCCACCCCGGGGCCGCCCTGGCCGTCACGATCCCCTTCGCCGGCGTCGACGCCTGGACGGGCGCGGCCCTCCAGGCCGCCCTGCTCCAGCTGGTCCTCGTCTACCACCTCGCCCTGCGCCGCCCCCTGCGCGACCTGTGGTGGGCGACGGCCCTGGTGCTCGCCCCGGTCCTGGGGTCGGCCGTCCGCCACGGGGAGGGCACCTGGGACCAGCAGCTCGGCTCCCACCTGATGTCCGTCACGGTGGCCGTCCTCATCGGCGTCACGGTCCGCACCCGCCGCAACTACACGGAGGCGCTGGAGGACCGGGCCCGCCGCCTGGAGACCGAGCGCGACCAGCAGGCCCAGCTCGCCACCGCCGCCGAACGAGCCCGCATCGCCCGCGAGATGCACGACATCATCGGCCACAACCTCTCCGTCATCACCGGCCTCGCCGACGGCGGCCGCTACGCCGCCGCCAAGTCCCCCCAACGCGCCGCCCAGGCCTTGGACGCCATCGCCACCACCAGCCGCCAGGCCCTCACCGAGCTCCGCCGCCTCCTCGACGTCCTGCGCGAGGAGGAGAAGAACCAGCCAGCCCTGGCACCGCAGCCGGGCCTCACCGACCTCGACCAGCTCCTCGACGGCGTCCGCTCCGCGGGCCTCTCCGTCAGCACCACCACCCACGGCGTCCCCGACCTCCCCCCGGGCCGCCAGCTCACCGTCTACCGCGTCATCCAGGAAGCCCTCACCAACACCCTCAAGCACGGCGGTCCCGACGCCACCGCCGCGATAGAGCTCTCCTACGAGGAGAAGGGCTCCGTCACCGTCACGATCACGGACACGGCCCGCACCCGCCGTGCCGACGGCCCCGGCCGTGACCGTGGGGGGCGGGGACTTCCCGGAATGCGCGAGCGAACGGCCCTGTACGGCGGCACACTTGAGGCCGGCCCGCGCCCCCACCCCGAGCAGGGCTGGCGCGTCCGTCTCCACCTCCCGGAGGAATCCCCGCAGTGACCACGGTCCTGATCGCCGACGACCAACCCCTCCAGCGCTTCGGTTCCCGCATGCTTCTGGAGAGCCAGGACGACATGACGGTCGTGGGCGAGGCGACGAACGGCAGCGAAGCGGTCCGCATGGCCGCCGAGCTCCACCCCGACGTGATCCTGATGGACATCCGCATGCCCGGCCTGGACGGCATCGAGGCGACCCGCCGCATCACCGCCGCCGGTGACCGCACCCGCGTCCTGATCGTCACCACCTTCGACCTGGACGAGTACGCCTACGCCGGCCTCCGCGCGGGCGCCTCCGGCTTCCTCGTCAAGGACGCCCAGCCCGAGGAGCTGCTCTCCGGCATCCGCGCGGTGGCCACCGGCGACGCGGTCGTCGCCCCCAGCCTGACCCGCCGCCTCCTGGACGCCTACGTCCAACACCTGCCGTCCGGCCCCACTACGGAGGCCGGCACCCAGGAGGACCCCCGCCTCGCTTCCCTCACCGACCGGGAACGCGAGATCCTCACGGTCATCGGCCAGGGCTGGACGAACACGGAGATAGCCGCGCGCCTGCACCTCGCCGAATCGACGGTGAAGACACACGTGGGCCGCATTCTCGCGAAAACGGGCTCCCGCGATCGCATTCAGGCGGTCATCCTGGCGTACGACACGAAGCTGGTTCAGCCGTCGTAAGGACCCTGGAAACGCAGAAAACCCCGCATCCGAAGATGCGGGGTTTTCCCAAAAATTGTTCGGCGGCGTCCTACTCTCCCACAGGGTCCCCCCTGCAGTACCATCGGCGCTGTAAGGCTTAGCTTCCGGGTTCGGAATGTAACCGGGCGTTTCCCCTACGCTATAACCACCGAAACACTATGAAACTG
>NZ_JAKEIO010000226.1 GCF_021474405.1 [Streptosporangium] indianense | reverse complement strand
CTGCCCCCACAGCGCCGCCTGCCCCATCGCCCCCGGCACCGACTGGTGCCACTTCTCCGCCCGGGTCAGCCGCTCCTCCCTGCACCGCCAGGTCAAGGGCGGCTCCCTCGCGTACGAGGACGAGAAGTTCGCCTACGTGGCCGCCGCCCGCTTCCCCGTCGAACCGGCAGCCTCCCGGGTCGTCCGGCGCCCCCAGATCCGCAAGGGCCAGGTCCTCCTCGACCTGTGCGAGAGCGAACCGTCCCTGCGCCGCGCCACCGTCACCAAACGCCACGGCGACCTGTACAAGGCCGCCCGGGACGCCGACTGGGGAGACCCCTGGCCGCCCTCGTGATGCAGGGTCCCGACGGATCTGCGCGGCGCCTCAGTCCTGCCCCGCCCAGCGGGCCAGTGTGTCCTGTGCCCAGGCCCGGTCGGTGGGGGACAGGTCCGCGAGGTCGGCGCCGTGGTTCCCGCCCCGCACCCACAGCAGCCGTGAGTCCGGCCCGCCGGGGCGGAAGTGCTCGGCGACGGCGGGGTCCTGGGTGCCGTTGACGAACAGCAGCCTGCTGCCGCGCCGCCGGACCCAGCGGTCGATGTCGGGCATGGCGGTCCGGTCGAAGCGCAGGGGGACATCCCGCGGGACGAAGCTGCGTGCCTCGGCGGCGCCCGGGTGGCGGAGCAGGTCCGCGAGGTGGGCGGTGGGGAGGCTGCCGTACCCCAGCTGCGTGCCGATCTGGTACCAGTACGGGATGTGGTTCCGGGCCGACGTGTCGGCGTACAGCGCCAGACCCGTCGTGTCGTCCAGCCACGTGTACAGCGCCTCGGCCGTCGCCCCGGGACCGGGGATCGCGGCGACGTCGTCCGGGGTGCCGCGCTGCCAGAACATGAACGGCACGCGCAGGACGGCGATCTCGAGGGCCCGGTCGGCGCTGCCGACGAGCCGGAAGGTGTCGCCGGTGGCGGCAGCCCAGGCCTCGTAGCGGCCGGCCAGTTCGGCCCGGCGCAGCAGGATCGCCCGCTGGACCCCTTCGAGGGCCTCCCGGGCCGCGGGGGTGCCGACCGTCGCCAGGAAGCGCAGGTACGCGGAGTCGTCGCGGTCGTCGACGTTGTTCGGGGCCGAGTGGACCAGCGTGCCGTTCACGTCGTGGGGATGGAAGCGGCGGTGGTAGACGGCCGCCATGCCGCCCTTGCTGCTGCCGGTGGAGATCCACGCGCCGGGGTAGAGCCGGCGGAACAGCCGGACGACGCGGTGGTGGTCGTCGGCGGCCTGGCGGACGGTGAGGTGGGTGTAGCCGGGGTCCGCGGGGCGTGAGGTCCCGAAGTAGCGGTGCTCGACCTGGAGTTGGTTCGCGCCGAGCAGCACCGCCGATTCGGTGCGGCGTGGGGTGAGGACGGCGTGGTAGCCGGTGCCGAACAGCACGGTGGGACGGTCGGCGGCGCTGTGGAGCAGGGTGAGGCGCTGCTCGAAGGTGCCGGCGGCCGGGTTCGTGTGGTCGACCGGCTGACGCAGGCCCAGCACGAAGTGCCGGTACCCGGGTTCGGCGTCGTACCGCTCCTCGATCAGACGCAGCCCGGGCAGGGCCCGCAGCGCGTCGGCCACGTCGGCGTCCCCTGGAGGGGCCGGCGCCGCCGCCCGCGCGAGGGGGGCCGTCGTGGCGGCGAGACCCACCGCCGGGACGGCCGTGACCGCCGAGGTGAGCAGCCGTCGCCTGGTCCATGTGGTCATGAGCCGAGTCCTCCCGGGTGTCCGTGGGGTGGATGTCCGTCGTCGCCGGCCGCGACCGTCCCAGTACATCCGCCGGACCGCCCGGGAGGATCCCGCGCGCGGGGGTGCGCTCTCCCTCGCGCGGGGGAGGCTCACGAACTCTCGCCGGTCGTGCCTTCCTCCCGTGCGTCCCGCTGCTGTCGGTTCTCCTGGAGCTTGCGCAGCAGTTCGCGCTTCCGGGCCTGCGGGTCGGGACCGCCGCCGACCCGGCCGCCCCGGCCGTCGCCGCGCAGCGCCCTGCGGCCGAGGTTCCTGCGCGCACCGCCGACACCCAGCATGTTTCCGGCTCCGCCTCGGGTCATCCCGGGCTCCTTCCGTCACCACTCTCGCGACGAGACGGTTCGTCTCGCGCTGGTCGCTCCACTGTCCGCGAGACGCTCCGTCTTGTCAACTGGTAAATTCGGCCCATGGCCGCCCAGAAGTCCACCCAGCCCGCCACCGGCAAGTCCGCCCCCGACTCCACCCGGCGCAGCGAGAAGTCCCGTCGCGCCATCTACGACGCCGCCCTCGCGCTCGTCGTCGAGGTCGGCTACCCGAAGACCACCATCGAGGGCATCGCCGCCCGCGCCGGCGTCGGCAAGCAGACGATCTACCGCTGGTGGTCGTCCAAGGCGGACGTCCTGATGGAGGCGTTCCTCGACCTGGCCGAACAGTCCGTGCAGGAGCCCGGGCCGACGCCCTCCGCCTTCCCGGACACCGGCGACATCGCCGCCGACGTCAAGGACGTGCTGCGCGCCACCGTCGACCAGATGAACGACCCGCGGTTCGACGTGCCGTCCCGCGCGCTCGCCGCCGAGGGCGTCGTCAACGAGCAGCTCGGGCGCGAGCTCGTGGCCAGGCTCATGCAGCCCTCACTCGACCTCTACATCCACCGGCTGCGCGCCGCCCAGGACGCCGGCCAGGTGCGGGCCGACGTCGACCCCCGCATCGCGCTGGAGTTCTTCATCTCGCCGCTCGCCCAGCGCTGGCTCCAGCACACCGGCCCCATCTCCCACGAGTACACCGACACCCTCGTCGACTACGCCCTTCACGGCCTCGCCCCGCGCTGAGCGGCCCGGGCGAGGCGCCCCGGCGCGTCCGTGATCACGCCGTCGCAGCCCAGCGCCAGCACCCGGTCCCGCTGCGCGTCCGTCACCACGGTGTGCGCCCACACCCGCGCGATCCCCGAGCGCACCGCCCGCACCAGATCCGCGTCCCGCGCCCGGTGGTCCACGTCCAGCAGGTCCACGTACGACCGCCAGCGCTCCGGGCGGTCCGTGCGCAGCTGCTGCGCCGAGCGCCACACCTGGGAGAGCAGGCCGAGGCGGTGGACACGCCGGGCCACCTCCGGGTCGTTGGAGTTCACGAACACCGAGCGGGTCAGGCCTCGGGCCCGGATCAGCCCGGCCAGCCGGTCGAGGCTGCGCGGGTCCTTGGCCTCCAGCATCAGCACGGTCCGACCGCCGAAACGGTCCAGCACCTCGGCGACCGTCGGCGGCCGCTCCGACCGCCAGCTCCCGGGCAGCCGGTCCTCCGGGCGTAGCCGGACACCCTGCCATTCCCGGGCGTCCAGGCCGCGTACCTCGCCGCCCAGATAGGTCATACGGTTCAGGGTCTCGTCGTGGAACACCACGGGCGTGCCGTCGCGCAGCATCCTCGTGTCGAAGTCCAGCACCTGCGCCGTCCCGCGCTGGTAGGCGGCCGTCAGCCCCGCCATGCTGTTCTCGGGCACCTCACGGGCGCCGCCGCGGTGCGCGACGTACGTGATCCGGGGCAGGGCCGCCACGGTCAGCGGGCCCGCGCCCCACTCCAGCGGGACCGGCGCGCGGTCGCCCGGTCCCGTCAGGATCAGTGAGACCAGGGACGCCACGGAGGCCAGACCCGACAACGCGATCCTTGTGACCATGGTGATCACGGTAGGACGGCATGTCCCGGCAAAGCGGGCAATGACACCCGATCACGGTGGAGAGCGGGGCACGCCCCTCTCCTCCCGCCGGGCGCCCCGTGCGCGGTGCGTCCGTCCTGTCCCGGATGTGGGCACTGGCCCCCCGGTGCGCGGGAAGATGGGACGATGAGGCATGCTGTTCCGCACGACGGCGAGGCGAGGGGATAGATGAGCGCGCAGTTCGGCGGCCGGACCGGCCTGCAGGGCAAACTCAGCCAGTGGCTGCGCGCCGGGCGCCGGCCGAAGGAGACCGCCGGGGACGGCGGCCGTGAGGCCCTGCTGCTCGCCGCCTCCGACGCGGGACTGCCCCTCGCGCCCGCCGCCCACCCCGCCGGCTACCGCTGCTCCTGCGACCGGGTCGGCTGTCCCACCCCCGCCCGGCACCCGGTGTCCTTCGCCTGGCAGACGCAGTCGACCACCGACCACGCCCAGATCGAGCGCTGGGCCCGCCACCAGCCGCAGGCCAACTTCATCACCGCGACCGGCATGATGCACGACGTCCTCGACGTGCCCCTCGATGCCGGTCGCGACGCGTTGGAGCGGCTGCTCGCCGCCGGTGTCGAGGTCGGGCCGGTCGCCGAGAGCGACGACGGCCGCATGCTGTTCTTCACACTGACCCGGGGCACGCCCGAGGACGAGGACGAGTGGTGGCCGTGCGAACTGGACTGCCACCCCGAGACGATGGACGAACACCCCGGGCTGCGCTGGCACTGCCGGGGCTCCTACGTCCTGGTGCCGCCGGCGCGGCTGCCCGGTGAGGAGCAGGGGGTGCGGTGGGTGCGGGGGCCCGAGCACGCGCTGCCCGACCCGCTGAGCCTGCTGGAGGTGCTCACGGAGGTCTGTGGGCGGTACGCGGGTGAGGACACCGGCCGGGCCGGCGAGGCGGCCTGGCCCCTACGGCACTGAGGCCGACGACCGTGCGGTGACCTACGAGCCTTCCGCCGACGTCAGTCCCTGGATCCTGCCCAGGATCGTCACCTTGCCGGGGCCCCTGGGGTCCAGTGCCACCTCGTTGGAGACGAACTCCATCGTGAGGGACTGCTTGATCTCGCCCTCCGTCAGGGCCAGGACGTCCTTGTTGGGGGCCGGGACGGACGTGCCCGCGGCGGCGGTCTGCTTCTCGTAGTGCCGGGTCGTGAAGAACACCAGCGCCCCGCCGTCCGTCGTGCGCAGTGCCAGCGGTGCGTAGTCGCCGTTCGTCAGCGGCTCGTCGATGTACTGGGTGACCATGCCCGGCTTCTTGCCGTTCTTCTCGCGCAGGGCGCGCCACTGGCTGGTGTGGGCGCCGTCCGTGAAGGTCTCTCCGCCGCTCTTGAGATACGTCGTGTACGACCGGCTGAGGTCGCCGGGGGCGGTGGCCAGGCCGGTGGAGTCGACCGGGACGGACTCGGCCCAGCCGTCGGCGTCCTTCTTGAACTGCGGGACCTTGTCCGGGGCGACGAGCGTCAGGTACGCCACCTGGAAGGGGTCGTCCAGGCTGCTGCGGGTGAAGACCAGGAGCCAGCGGGCGGTGCCGCCCTTGTTGCCGGCCGCGTCGGCGACGAACCAGCGGGGCCAGCCGGCCTTCTTGGGGATCGTGAACGTCGCGTCCGTCAGTTCCAGCGGGGTGTGACGGGGGTTGCCGTCCGGGTTGTTCGCCTTGCCGGCCTTGAGGCGGGCCGAGTCGATGTCGGCGAGGGCACCCGTGGTGTGGTCGGCGTCCAGGGTGCCGTCGTAGGCCTTGTCGGCCTCGTTGTAGGCGGTGGTGAACTCCTGGAGGGCCTTGGCGGCTTCGGCGCGGGTCGTGGACGGGAGGACTTCCCGTTCGCCGTGCACGACGACGCATCCACTGGCCGTCAGCGACAAAGCGGTCACCGAGGTTGCTATGAGGGCGCTCCGGGCGGGTCTGCGGAGCGTTCGAGGGTCGCGATCCCTGCTCATCGGGTGCCTTCACCTTCCCCTTTCCGGAGGCGAACCCTACCGGGTGCCTCCGGCGGTTGGGCCGGGGCGGGTG
>NZ_JAKEIO010000225.1 GCF_021474405.1 [Streptosporangium] indianense | reverse complement strand
GAAGCACGGTAACGTGTGGAGTTGACCGGTACTAATAGGCCGAGGGCTTGTCCTCAGTTGCTCGCGTCCACTGTGTTGGTTCTGAAACCACGAACAACCAAAGTGCCGGTTGTCAGTTTCATAGTGTTTCGGTGGTTATAGCGTAGGGGAAACGCCCGGTTACATTCCGAACCCGGAAGCTAAGCCTTACAGCGCCGATGGTACTGCAGGGGGGACCCTGTGGGAGAGTAGGACGCCGCCGAACAATTTTTGGGAAAACCCCGCATCTTCGGATGCGGGGTTTTCTGCGTTTATGGCCACCTTTTCGGAGCCCCCTCTCAGGGGGCTCGTTGATTGCTATAGGCGTCCGGCTGCCTTCAAGGCCAAGTAGGCGTCGGCCAATGCCGGCGCCAGATCGTCCGGTGTGGCGTCCACGACCGTGACGCCATGGCGGCGGAGTTGCTCTGCGGTGCGGTGACGTTCCGACTGGGCCTGCGCGGCTGCGGCAGCCTCGTAGACCGCGTCGACGTTTCCGCGGGCTTGGGCCATGTCACCGATGTGCGGGTCCGCCACCGAAGCCAACAGAACCGTGTGGCGTTGCGTGAGCTGAGAGAGGACCGGAAGCAGGCCCTCTTCGATGGGGGCCGCGTCCAGAGTCGTCAGCAGGACGATCAGTGAGCGGCGGGGAGACGTACGCAGGGCGGTGGCCGTGAGGCCCCGGGCGTTCGTTTCGACGAGCTCGGGCTCGAGCGTGGCCATCGCGTTGACCAGAGCGGGAAGGACGTCGCCTGCCGTGCGGCCCTGGACGAGGGCTCGGATTTTCCGGTCGTAGGCGAGGAGATCCACGCGGTCGCCCGCGCGGGAGGCGAGGGCTGCGAGGAGGAGGGCCGCGTCCATGGAGGCGTCGAGGCGGGGCGCGTCGCCCACGCGGCCGGCGGAGGTGCGGCCGGTGTCGAGGACCAGCAGGATGTGGCGGTCGCGCTCGGGGCGCCAGGTGCGCACGGCGACCGTGGTCTGGCGGGCTGTGGCGCGCCAGTCGATGGAGCGGGTGTCGTCGCCGGGGACGTACTCGCGCAGGCTGTCGAACTCCGTGCCCTCGCCTCGGGTGAGGACGCTGGTGCGGCCGTCCAGTTCGCGCAGGCGGGCCAGTTTCGACGGCAGGTGCTTGCGGCTGGTGAAGGGGGGCAGGACGCGCACGGTCCAGGGGGCCTTGTGGGTGCCCTGGCGGGAGAAGAGGCCGAGGGGTCCGTACGAGCGGATGGTGACGCGGTCGGCCTTGCGGTCGCCCCGGCGGGTGGGGCGGAGGCGGGTCGTCACGCGGCGGCGTTCACCCGGGGGGACCGTGAGGCGGTGGCGGGAGGCCGCTGTCTCCGTGCCGGGCTGCCAGCTGCTGGGCGGCCAGGCGTCGCGCAGCCGGGCGCGGAGGGGACGGCGGGAGGGGTTGGTGACGGTGAGGGTCACGTCCGCCGTGTCGCCGAGGCGGACGGAGGTGTCGCCGGAGCGGGTCAGGCCCAGTCGGCGTACGGGGGCGGCCAAGGCGAAGTCGCAGGCGCAGGCCACGGCCAGGGGGGCGTTGACCGCCAGGATGCCCGTCCAGCTGGGCTCCCAGATGCCGACGGGGAGGGAGCCCAGGGCCGCGAGGAGGGCGGCGCGTCCGGTGAGTGCCATCAGCGGGGGACGGGGACGTGGGCGAGGATCGCGTTGATGACGGAGTCGGCCGTCACGCCTTCCATCTCGGCCTCCGGGCGCAGTTGTACGCGGTGGCGCAGGGTGGGGAGGGCGAGGGCCTTCACGTCGTCGGGGATGACGTAGTCGCGGCCGGTCAGCCAGGCCCAGGCGCGGGCGGTGGCGAGGAGGGCCGTGGCGCCTCGGGGGGAGACGCCGAGGGTGAGGGACGGCGACTCGCGGGTGGCGCGGCAGATGTCGACGACGTAGGCGGTGATCTCGGGGGAGACGGTCGTCTTGGCGACTGCGGCGCGGGCTGCCTCCAGGTCGGCGGGGCCCGCTACGGGGCGTACGCCGGCGGCGTGCAGGTCGCGCGGGTTGAAGCCTTCCGCGTGGCGGGTGAGGACGTCGATCTCGTCCTGGCGGGAGGGGAGGGGGATGGTGAGTTTGAGGAGGAAGCGGTCCAGCTGGGCTTCCGGGAGGGGGTAGGTGCCCTCGTACTCGACGGGGTTCTGGGTCGCTGCGACCAGGAACGGGTCGGGGAGGGGGCGGGGGGTGCCGTCGACGGTGACCTGGCGTTCCTCCATGGCTTCGAGGAGGGACGACTGGGTCTTGGGGGGCGTGCGGTTGATCTCGTCCGCGAGGAGGAGGTTGGTGAAGACGGGGCCGGGCTGGAAGGAGAACTCGGCGCTGCGGGTGTCGTAGACCAGGGAGCCGGTCACGTCGCTCGGCATGAGGTCGGGGGTGAACTGGACGCGTTTGGTGTCGAGTTCGAGGGCGGAGGCGAGGGCGCGGACCAGGAGGGTCTTGGCGACGCCGGGGACGCCTTCGAGGAGGACGTGGCCGCGGCAGAGCAGGGCGACGACGAGACCGGTGACGGCGGGGTCCTGGCCGACCACGGCCTTGGCGATCTCGGCGCGCAGGGCCTCCAGGGCGTCTCGGGCGGTGCCCGGGTCCCCGGTCTGCCCGGCGTTGTCAGTGGTCGGGTCCATCATGGACGGCGTACCTCTCTTTCGAGGGCGTCGAGTCGGTCGGCGAGTGCGATGAGTGCTGCGTCGTCGCTGGGCGGTGGTCCGAAGAGGAGGGCGTGCAGGTCCTGGCCGTCGCCGTGGAGGTGGGCGGACAGGGCGGGGAGCAGGGCCTCGGGCGTGTGCGCCTGGGTGACGGGGACGCCGGTGAGGGGGGCGAGGCGGGTGCGGGTCGTGGAGCGAAGAGCGGTGGCCGCGCGGTCGCGGGCGTCGGTCTTGCGGTAGAGGCGGGCGCGGCCTTCTGCGGTTTCGGAGGCGCGGATCGCGACGGGGAGTTTTTCGGGCACGAGGGGGCCGAGTCGGCGTGCCCGCCAGAGGGCGGCCAGGGCTGCGGCGATGAAGAGTTGCAGGGTCCCCCAGAGCCAGCCCGAGGGGAGCAGGTCGAAGAAGCTGCGTTCGTCGTCGGGGCCGGTGGCCGACGTGTCCGAAAGCGAGGGGAGGTACCAGACCAGATGGGGGCGGGAGCCGAGGAGTTGGAGGGCGAGGGAGGCGTTGCCCTGCTCGTCGAGGCGGTCGTTGAGGAGGATGTCGGGGGCGCCGAGGGCGATGGTGTCGCCGTTGCCCCTCGCGTCGGGGATGCGCAGCAGGGTGGCCAGGCGTTCGCTGGGGTAGCACGTGTCGGCGCCGAGGTGGGTGGTGCTGTAGCGGACGCCGCCCGTGTCGGCGGTGCCGGCGCGCCGGGCGGCGGGCAGGGCGCAGTCGGGGGCGAGCGTCGAGTCGAGGCTGGTGGCGGGGTCGGCGGTGACGCCGGGGGCGAGCCGTTCGATGGAGGCGCTGCCGGAGGCGACCAGGACGGTGCGGCCGTGCGACTTGGCGAACGCGGCGCGCAGCCGGGTCTGTTGACCGGGTGTCAGCAGGTCGGGGGCGGCGACCAGAAGGGTCGTGTCCGGGCCGGCCGCGGCGGTTGCTTCGTCGAGGGTGGTGGCCACGCGGGTGTCCACGCCCCGGTCGGCGAGGAGTTCGGCGATGGCGCGGCTGCCGCCCGGGTCGGCGGAGCGCGGGTCGAGTTCGCCGTGGCGGGCGTCGGAGCGGATGACGGCGATGGCGACGGCTCCCACGAGGAGCACCACGAGGGCGAGTGCGATGCCGCGCGCGCGGGTCCACACCTGGCGGGCGGTGGGCGAGGCCGAGGTGGACGTGTGGGTGGCCTCGGTGGTCATTCGGCGGCTCCCTGGCGGGTGTGGGGGGCCGTGGCGGCGCTGCTCGTGGTGAGTTGGGGTTTGGTGCGTTCCAGGTCGCGGTCGAGTTCGGCGATGCGGTGGTACGACTCTTCGGTCGCCGAGCGGCCGCCGTACGTGACGTCGTCGAAGTCGCGGGCGGCGGTGCGCAGTCGGTCGGTGTGGGCGGGCAGGGCGCGGCCGGCTTCGGCTGCGGCCTCGTCGGCGGTGCGGCCGGGGCGGATGTCGAGGAGGGCGCGTTCCTCGAGGGCGCGGACCACGGCACGCATGCGTTCCTGGACGGCTTGGCTCCAGTGGCCCTGGGCGGCGTGTGCCTCGGCGGCGGCGCGGTGGTCGGCGGCGCTGCGGGGGCGGTCGTCGAACAGGGCCGCCGACGAGGTGGGCCGGCGGCGGGGGGTGCCCAGGCGCCACCAGAGGGCGGCCAGGACGGCGACGACGGCCAGGACGACGACGGTCAGGCCGAGTGTGCCGCCGGGGGTGGCGTCCGAGGCGGCGTTGAGGAGTTTGCCGAGCCACTCCCAGAAGGCGTCGAGGGCGCGCTGGAAGAGGCTGGGGTCGTTCTCGTGGTACATCCGCTTGGACAGTTCGCGCCGGGCCGCCTCGCGCGCGGGGTCGCGCGGTGTGGTGAGGGGCGGCTCGTCCGCGGAGCGGGCCGATGACAGGAGTGTGCTGTCGTGGGCGCTCAGCAGCGTCCGTATGCCGGCGCGTGGCAGCGCCGTGGTGAGAAGTTCCCCCGCCCTGCTCACCGCATCAGCTCCCCGGGGTGGCGCCGGTGGCGGTGGAGCCGTAGCCCTGGACGCCGGCGGCGCGGGCCAGTTCGAGGTCGAGGGCCTCGCGGCGGATGCGCTGGTCGATGTAGAGGAGCACGGTGACGCCCGCCGTGATGGGGAACGTGATCATGGAGCCGATCACCGATCCGATGCCGCTGACGATGAGGAACGTCCAGCCGAGGCTGCCGACACCGGTGTTGAGCCAGCCGGTGAGGCCGTCGCCGCTGAGGGCGGCGGCGAGGAGGGTGAAGGGGATGACGATGATCGAGGCGACGACGTTCGCGATGAGCGTGGCGAGCAGCTGGATGCCGAAGATCCGCCACCAGGTGCCCTGGACGAGCTTCGCGGAGCGGCTCATCGCCTTCTTGATGCCCTGCTTCTCCAGCATGAGGGCGGGAGAGGCGAGGGAGAAGCGGATCGCCAGCCACAGGGCGACGATACCGGCGCCGATGATGCCGAGGACCGTGAGGGCGATGCCGGCGCCGCTGCTCCCGGCGACGGTGACGAGGAGGCCGGGCAGGGCTCCCACGGTGACGACACCGACGGTGATGAGCAGCAACACGCAGATGAGGCCGAACAGTTTGAGGACCTGAGGGCGGGCGTCCCGCCAGGCCTCGCCGATGGTCACGGATTTGCCGAGTACGGCACGGCTGGTGACGGTGGTGAGCAGGGCGGTCGCGATGACGGTGCCGACCAGGGAGATCACGAAGACGACGGTGGAGTTGAGCAGGGCGTCGCCCATGGCGCGGCTCAGCTCGCTGACGCTGGCGCTGGGGTCGTTGAGGGCGTCGGTGCTGGCGTCGTCCAGGACCAGACCCTGGAACAGGACGACGATGACCTCGGTGAGGACGGCGACGGTCAGCGAGATGCCCAGGACCGTGCGCCAATGGGTGCGCATGGTGGAGACCGCGCCGTCGAGGATCTCGCCCACGCCGAGCGGGCGGAGCGGGATGACGCCGGGCTTGGCGGCCGGCGGGGGGCCGCCCCAGCCGCTTCCCCAGCCGCCGCGGCCTGCGGGGGCACCGTAGCCGCCGTGGCCGGCAGGCCCGTATCCGCCGGGGGGCTGCTGGCCCCAGCCCGGGCCGGGGGGC
>NZ_JAKEIO010000224.1 GCF_021474405.1 [Streptosporangium] indianense | reverse complement strand
GGCCCGCTCCCCGCCCCCGGCCCGGTAGAGCCGGGCCAGTCGCGCCGCGTCCCCGGCGAACCGCTCGCGCAGGCCCTCCGGTGCCAGCACCTCCACCTCCGGCCCCAGCGCCGCCAGCTGGGTGTGGGCGACCTCCTCGGACTCCACGGGCAGGGCCACCGTCACCCAGCCGCCCTCGTCCGGTGCCTCCGCGTCCGCCAGGGCCTCCCGGGCGGACACCGAGTCGACGGCGTAGGGCAGTGCGCGCACCCCGTCGGGGGACAGCCGCACCACGACCCGTGCCCGCAGGAGGGACCGCGCGAACTGTTCCGCCCGCTCCTCCCAGAACGCGGGCAGGTCGAAGTCCGCCTCCCGTGCGAAGCGCTCACCGTCGGCGTCCACGGCCGTGAACCGGTCGATCCGGTAGACGCGGAACGACCCGGGCCCGGCCACCCGGGCGCACAGGTACCAGACGCCCGCCTTCAGCACGAGCCCGTACGGCTCCAGCTCCCGGACGACCTCGTCCTCCCCGCGCCGGTAGCGCGCGCTGATCCGCCGGTCGTCCCACACCGCGTCGGCGACGGCCGGCAGCAGCGCGGGCGTCTTCGGCTCCCGGAACCAGTTCGGCGCGTCCAGGTGGAACCGCTGGGCGGCCGACCGGGAGGCGTCCCGCAGGGACGGCAGCAGCGCCGCCGACACCTTCAGCCGGGCCGCCGAGGCGGCGTCCTCCAGGCCCATCTCGCGCAGCGCCCCCGGCACTCCGGACAGGAACAGCGCCTCGGCCTCGCCGCGGTGCAGCCCGGTCAGCCGCGTCCGGTACCCGCCGACCAGCCGGTACCCGCCGGCCCGGCCCCGGTCCGCGTACACCGGCACGCCCGCCTCCGACAGCGCCTGCGCGTCACGCGTGACCGTCCGCTCCGACACCTCCAGCTCACGGGCGAGTTCGGCGGCCGTCATGGAAGGCCGGGACTGGAGCAGCAGCACCATCTTGATCAGCCGGGCAGCACGCATGGCCACATCATGCAGCAGGCCCCCGCCGGGGCGGGGGCCTGCCGATCAACGGTCCGTGCTCACAGACCGTACTGCTCGCGCGCTTCCTTCACGGACGTCGCCTGCACCTCGCCGCGCTTGGCGAGCTGGGCCAGCGCCGCGACGACGATCGACTCCGCGTCCACACCGAAGTGCCGGCGGGCCGCCTCACGGGTGTCCGACAGGCCGAAGCCGTCGGCGCCCAGCGAGGACCAGTCCTGCTCCACCCACTGCGCGATCTGGTCCGGGACCTGGCGCATGTAGTCGGAGACCGCCAGCACCGGGCCCTCGGCTCCCTGGAGCGCCTGCCGCACGAACGGCACCCGCTCCTCGCCGCGCAGCAGCGCCTCGTCCGCCTCCAGGGCGTCCCGGCGCAGCTCGCTCCAGGACGTCGCCGACCACACGTCGGCCGCCACGCCCCACTCCTCGGCGAGCAGCTGCTGCGCCTTCAGCGCCCAGTGGATCGCCGTACCGGAGCCGAGCAGCTGGATCCGCGGGGCGTTCGCCGGCACGGTCACGCCCGCCGACTCCGCCGTGTTGAAGCGGTACAGACCCTTGACGATGCCCTCGTCGACGCCCTCGACGGACGGCTTCGCGGGCTGCGGCAGCGGCTCGTTGTAGACGGTCAGGTAGTAGAAGACGTCCTGGTCCTCACCCGGGGCGGCCTCGCCGTACATCCGGCGCAGACCGTCCTTGACGATGGTCGCGACCTCGTAGGCGAACGCCGGGTCGTACGTCAGCGCCGCCGGGTTCGTCGCGGCGATCACGGGGGAGTGGCCGTCGGCGTGCTGCAGGCCCTCGCCCGTGAGCGTCGTACGGCCGGCCGTGGCGCCGACGAGGAAGCCGCGGCCGAGCTGGTCGCCGAGCTGCCACATCTGGTCGGCCGTGCGCTGCCAGCCGAACATCGAGTAGAAGATGTAGAACGGGATCATCGCCTCGCCGTGCGTCGCGTACGACGTCGAAGCGGCGATGAAGTCGGCCATCGAACCGGCCTCGGTGATCCCCTCGTTGAGGATCTGGCCGTTCTGGGCCTCCTTGTAGTACATCAGCTGGTCGCGGTCGACCGGCTCGTACGTCTGGCCCTTGGGCGAGTAGATGCCGAGGGACGGGAAGAGGCTCTCCATACCGAAGGTGCGCGCCTCGTCCGGGACGATCGGCACCCAGCGCTTGCCGGTCTCCTTGTCACGGACCAGGTCCTTGACGAGGCGGACGAACGCCATGGTGGTGGCCACGTTCTGCGAACCGGAGCCCTTGTCGAAGGACGCGAACGCCTTCTCCGCCGGGGCGGGCAGCGGGGCGACCGGGTGGACGCGCCGGGCCGGGGCCGGACCGCCCAGGGCGGCACGCCGCTCCTGGAGGTAGCGGACCTCGGGGGAGTCGGCGCCCGGGTGGCCGTAGGGCACCACGCCGTCGACGAAGTCGCTGTCCTTGATCGGCAGCTCCAGCAGGTCGCGCATGTTCTTGAACTCGTCCACCGTCAGCTTCTTCATCTGGTGGTTGGCGTTCTTCGACGCGAAGCCCTCGCCGAGGGTGTGGCCCTTGACCGTCTGGGCCAGGATCACGGTCGGCGCGCCCTTGTGCTCGACGGCCGCCTTGTACGCGGCGAACACCTTGCGGGACTCGTGGCCACCGCGCGAGAGGTGGAAGCACTCGAGGATCTTGTCGTCGCTCAGCAGCTTCGCCATCTCCACGAGCGCCGGGTCGGCGCCGAAGAAGTCCTGGCGGATGTAGGCGGCGTCGCGGGTCTGGTACGTCTGGATCTGCGCGTCCGGTACCTGGCGCAGGCGGCGCACCAGCGCGCCCGTGGTGTCGAGCTGGAACAGCTCGTCCCAGGCCGTGCCCCACAGCGTCTTGATCACGTTCCAGCCGGCGCCGCGGAACTGGGCCTCCAGCTCCTGCACGATCTTGAAGTTGGCGCGGACCGGGCCGTCCAGGCGCTGCAGGTTGCAGTTGATGACGAACGTGAGGTTGTCCAGCTCCTCACGGGCCGCCAGCGCGAGTGCCGCCGTCGACTCGGGCTCGTCCATCTCGCCGTCGCCGAGGAACGCCCACACGTGCGAGGCGGAGGTGTCCTTGATGCCGCGGTTGGCGAGGTAGCGGTTGAAGCGCGCCTGATAGATCGCCGACAGCGGGCCGAGGCCCATGGAGACCGTGGGGAACTCCCACAGCCAGGGCAGACGGCGCGGGTGCGGGTAGGAGGGCAGGCCGTTGCCGCCCGACTCCCGGCGGAAGTTGTCGAGCTGCTCCTCGGTCAGCCGCCCGTCGAGGAACGCGCGGGCGTAGATGCCGGGGGAGGCGTGGCCCTGGATGTAGAGCTGGTCGCCGGAGCCGTCGGCCTCCTTGCCCTTGAAGAAGTGGTTGAAGCCGGTCTCGTACAGCCAGGCGGCGGAGGCGAAGGTGGCGATGTGGCCGCCGACGCCGTATTTGCTGCCCCGGGTGACCATCGCGGCCGCGTTCCAGCGGTTCCACGCGGTGATCCGCTGCTCCATCGCCTCGTCACCGGGCACGGCCGGCTCGGCGGAGGTGGGGATGGAGTTGACGTAGTCGGTCTCGAGGAGCTTCGGCAGCGCGATGCCGGCGCCCTCGGCGCGCTCCAGCGTGCGACGCATCAGGTATGCGGCACGGTGCGGCCCGGCAGCCTTGGTGACCGCGTCCAGGGAGGCCTGCCATTCGGCGGTCTCCTCCGGGTCCCGGTCGGGGAGCTGGTCGAGCTCGCTCGGCTGGATGGCGTTGGGGTCGGTCATGTCGCCGCCTTCCTCAGTCGAAGGGGGTTCCCTCACATAAGGGGATCGGGGTGCCCTTTGTCTTTGGCAGGACAGGGCTGAGGCTTCGGTGGAAGCCCGTCGGCGACTGTAACTCCCTGATCGATGATCGATCAAAGGGTTGAGGGGCAAAACCTCTTGATCACGAGAAAGTAGGCACGGGGTGCCTCCGGCAGTGGCACGCGGTGACTGGTTTTCGAACGGTTTCCGCAGGTCGGAGGCGTTTGAGCGGACAAGCGCTCGGGTGTCACGCCCGGGGTGCGCAGCCCAGGACGTGGGCCTTCACCAGCTCGGCGATCCGGGGGTCGCGGCGCTTGAACGCGGCGACGAGCTCCTCGTGCTCCTCGGCGTACGACTGCTGCCGGGTGCCCAGCCAGCGGATCGACAGGGCCGTGAACACCTCGATGCCGAGGCCTTCCCAGGTGTGCAGCAGCACGGAGTTGCCCGCGGCGCGGACCATCTCGCGGTGGAAGGCGACGGTGTGGCGGACCTGGGCGGTGCCGTCGGAGACGCGGTCGGCCTCGTGCAGGGCGCTGACGTGGGGTTCCAGCGCCGAGCAGTCCTCCGCGAGGCAGTCGGCGGCCAGCTCCGCCGCGATGGCCTCCAGGCCGGCCCGGACGGGGTAGCTCTCCTCCAGGTCGGCGGCGGTCAGGTTCCGCACGCGGACGCCCTTGTTGGGAGCGGACTCGATCAGGCGCAGGGACTCCAGCTCGCGCAGGGCCTCGCGGACCGGGGTCTGGCTGACCTCCAGCTCGGTGGCGATCCGGCGCTCGACGATCCGCTCACCCGGCTGCCAGCGCCCGCTGATGATCCCCTCCAGGATGTGCTCGCGGATCTGCTCGCGGAGCGAGTGGATGACGGGCGCGGTCATGAGGGCTCCTTACGCGGGATCGACGTTTAGACAATACGGCCGGTTCGCTCCGCGGGTGGGGCGGGTGAGGGCGCTTTGGTGCAGGTGAGACGAGACTTACACGGGGGGTGTGGGGCTGTCGTTCGGCTGACGCCTTGTGTGTGGCTTGTCGCGCTCACGCGACGGAGCCGCACATCGGTACAGCCCCGCGCCCCCGAGCAAAGTGCCCCCGCTCGGAGATGATCCGAGCGGGGGCACCGTACAGCCGTACCGGCGATGGAGGTCAGAGACCGAGCTCGACCTCGAACTCGCCCGCCTCCAGGATGGCCTTGACCGCCGTCAGGTAACGGGCGGCGTCGGCGCCGTCCACCAGGCGGTGGTCGTAGGACAGGGTCAGGTACGTCATGTCGCGGACGCCGATGACCGTGCCCTCCTCCGTCTCGATGACGGCGGGACGCTTGACCGTAGCGCCGATGCCGAGGATGGCGACCTGGCCCGGCGGCACGATGATCGTGTCGAAGAGCGCGCCGCGCGACCCGGTGTTGGAGATGGTGAAGGTCGCGCCGGACAGCTCGTCCGGGGTGATCTTGTTCGCGCGGACCTTGCCCGCCAGGTCGGCCGTGGCCTTGGCGATACCGGCGAGGTTGAGGTCACCGGCGTTCTTGATGACCGGGGTCATCAGGCCCTTCTCGGAGTCCACCGCGATACCGATGTTCTCGGTGTCGAAGTAGGTGATGGTCCCCTCGGCCTCGTTGATCCGGGCGTTGATCGGCGCGTGGGCCTTCAGCGCCTGGGCCGCGGCCTTGACGAAGAACGGCATCGGGGAGAGCTTGACGCCCTCACGGGCCGCGAACGCGTCCTTGGCGCGGGCGCGCAGCTTCATCAGGCGGGTGACGTCGACCTCGACGACCGAGGACAGCTGGGCCTGCTCGTGCAGGGCCTTGACCATGTTGTCGCCGATGACCTTGCGGATCCGCGGCATCTTCACGGTCTGGCCGCGCAGCGGGGACGCCTCCAGCACCGGGGCCTTCTTCGCGGCCGCCGGGGCGGCAGCGGCGGGGGCCGGGGTGGCGGCGGCCTTCGCGGCCTCGGCGGCAGCGACGACGTCCTGCTTGCGGATACGGCCGCCGACGCCGGTGCCCCTGACGGTGGCCAGGTCGACGCCCTGCTCGGAGGCGAGCTTGCGCACCAGCGGGGTGACGTAGGCGCCGTCGTCGGCCGGCTTGGCGGCGGCCGGAGCGGCCGGGGCCTGGGCCGGAGCCGGGGCCGGCGCGGGAGCGGACGGGGCCGGCTCGGGAGCCGGGGTGGTCTGCTGCTGAGGGGCCGGAGCCGACGGCGCCTGCGGGGCCGGGGCGGGCTGCGCCGGGGCCGGAGCCGGAGTGGGCT
>NZ_JAKEIO010000223.1 GCF_021474405.1 [Streptosporangium] indianense | reverse complement strand
CCTCGGCTGCGGGGGGGGGGGGCCCCCCCCCCGCGCCGCCCCCCCCCCCCCCCGGCGCCCGCCGGGGACCGGGGGGCCCGGGCGCCCCCCGGGCGCGAAGGGCCCGCCACCCGGCGGACCCACGTCTGCGAGGCCCGCCACCTGGCGGCCCCCCACGGTCTGTGCTCTCGGGAGGACCTGCCATGACCGCCAGTCTGGAGCAGTTGCGCCGCTGCCACTTCGCCGTCGACCTGGGAGCGGCCCGCACACGCGTCTACGTCAAGGGCGCCGGGCTCGTCGTCGACCAGCCGTCCGCCGCCGCCGTGAACACCCGCAACGGCGCGCTGATCGCCGTCGGCGAGCTCGCGGAGAAGATGAAGGGCCGCACCCCGCACTACATCCGGGTGGTCCGGCCGGTCTCCGGCGGCACCGTCGTCGACATCGAGATGGCGCAGCGCATGCTGCGGCACCTGCTCGGTGACAAGATGCGCCGCGCGCTGCGCCGCAAGCCGATCCTGCGGGCCGCGGCCTGCACACCGCACGACGCCGACCCGCTGGCCCAGCGCGCCGCGATCGAGACGCTCGTGGGGCTGGGGGCGCGCCGGGTGGAACTGGTCGACACGCTCATCGCCGCGGCCGTCGGCTGCGGGCTGCCCGTCGAGCAGCCCGAAGCCACGATGATCATGGTGTGCGGGGCGGCGGCCACGCAGGTGGCGGTGCTGTCCCTCGGCTCGATCGTGACCGCCGACCGGGTTCCGGTGGGCGGCGAGGTGGTCGACCACGCGATCGTGCAGCACCTGCGCCACGAGCACGAGCTGATTCTGCCGAGTCAGTCGGTACGGCCGTTGCAGCTGGCCCTGGCCGGCAACGGCCTCACCGCGCAGGGACCGGCCACCACGGAGATCCACGGCAGGGACGTCGCCACGGGCCTGGCCCGCTCCGTGCAGGTCGACACCGCGGCCGTGCGGGACGCCATCCAGACGCCGCTCACCGCGATCCTCGACGGCATCGGCAAGGTGCTGCGGGACTGCCCGCCCGACCTGGTCGCCGACCTCGCCGACCGGGGGATCATGATGGTCGGCGGCAGTGCGCTGCTGCCGGGTCTGGACCAGATGCTGCGGCAGGCCACGGGCATGCCGGTGCACATCGCCGAGCGTCCGGACGTGTGCGCGGTGCAGGGGCTGGGCGCGATGCTGGAGGGCAGGATCGCGCCGCTGGCACTGGACCCGCTGGGCACCTGAGCGTCGGCCGCGACGCCGGGAGCCGGATCGCCGGCCACGCCCCGGGCGCCCGAACTCCCGCCATCACCCCGAGCGCCCGAACTCCGGCCATGACCCCCGGGCGCCCGAACTCCCGCCATCACCCCCGAGCACCCGAACTCCGGCCATGACCCCCGAGCGCCCGAACTCCCGCCATCACCCCGGGCGTCCGAACTCCGGCCATGACCCCCGAGCGCCCGAGCTCCCGCCATGACCCCCGGGTGCCCGAACTCCGGCCACGGGGCCGGGTGCGAGCGCCCCTCCGGGTCAGCGGGCGAACCAGCAGCGCACCGTCGTCCCGTCGTCGCCCCGGTGCACCCGCACCAGGTCCGCGATCAGGTTGACCAGCAGGATCCCGCGCCCGCCGCGCTGGTCGCGGGGCACCGGCCGGCGCCCGGCCAGGGCGTCCCCGAGGCGCCCGTCGTCGCGGACCTCGCACACCACGTACCCGTCCTCGGACCACACCCGCAGCACGCCCGAACCGCCGCCGTGCACCACGCTGTTGGTGGTGAGCTCGGCCGTGGCGAGGGCCAGGTCGTCGAGCTTCACACCGACCAGGCCCAGCCGTGCGCCCTCCCCGACGGCCACGTGCCGGGCGTGCGAGAGGGAGTCGGACTCGAAGGCGAACGTCAGCGCCTCCGGGACCGGCGGCAGCGCCTCGTTGTAGCGGAGGACCACGTCCTCGGGGGCGTACGCCGCACTGGCCTCCTCCGCCCGGGTACCGGGTTGGATGACGGCGGGGTGGGTGGCATAGGCGTCGGCGACCATGTGCTCGGGCAGCCGCGCGACGTCGTACGGGCACATGATCGTCGCGGGGCGCCCCCGGAAGGCGGCGTTGATGAGCGCCTCGTGCTGGGCGCAGGCCGGGTACTCGGTGGCGGAGCGGCCGGCCCAGACCGGTTCGCCGATGATCCGCACCCGGCGCCCGGCGGGCTGGGCGTCGGCGAAGGCCAGCAGCACACCGGGGATGATCCGCCCCGGGTTGCGTCCGGCCTCGCGCATGTCCAGCAGGCGCACCGACCCGGCCGCGTCCCCCAGCGCGTCCCTGATCAGGTCGAGGTTCTTGTCGGGCACCGCGACGGCGACCGGTTCGCCGGCCTCCAGGCCGTCGCGCACGAAGGGCAGGGTGCCGTCGAGGTACTCCTGCTCGTCCCGGTAGAAGAGGGCGGGGTGGGCGAAAGCGTCCAGAGGGCCGAAGGCCTCGGTCACGGCAGCAGTCATGACGTCGACACCTCGATTCCGCTCTGGCCGGGCCACAGCAGGTCCAGCGTGCGCCGCAGGGCGGGCGGCGGCCGGCGCACCACGAACCGCCGGCCGTCCCGGAGCTGCCCGGCGGCGGCCGCGAGGGCACCAGCGCCCGCGACGTCCACGAACGTCACGTCGGACAGCTCCAGGTAGTACACGTCCTCACCTTCACGGACAGCCTCTTCCAGCACACCTTCCCAGATCGCACGCGTCGTCAGGCCGACCTCCCCGGCCGCCCGGACGCCCTGCTGCCCGGCCAGCGGAAACACCGCCAGGCCCGGCACGGGGCCGGTCGCCGAGAGCTGCTGCCGAGTCATCAAGGCCCTCTCCCCACGTTTACGGACCACAGCGCTCGTACCCGTATGGCAAAAGCTCATTCCCCCGAAGCGGGTGTAGTAAGCGGTACGGCGGGCAGGCGCACCGTCACACCGACGTCCACGGGGGCGAGAGACGTCGTGCAGTCCGGCGAGACGCACACGACCGATGAGGACAGACAAGGCGGTGACATGACCTCAGCGGCATCACCACATCTCACAGGAGGGCTGGACACCCTGGTCATCCCCGGCCGCGTGGACGCGGACCGAGCCGAGCTCACCCCACGGGGTGAGCTCGTCCACGGTTGCGCGGAAATCCTGGCGAGAGCCCTGGCCGGCCTGCCGGCCACCGTCACCCGGGTCGACCTGGACATGGCGGGCGTGCACTTCATGGACACGGCGGGTCTGCAGTTCCTGGACGTGCTGGCCGATCACGGCCGGCAGCGGGCGCTGACGGTGACGGCGACGAACTGGAACGGCCAGCCGCGCCGGATCCTGGAGCTGGCGGGCCTGGACACGACCGACCCGTTGAGCGGCCTGGACGCCACCGGCCCGGTCCCCGCCGCGCCACCGGCCGCCCCCACCGTCTCGGCGGTCTCCCTGGAACGCGCGGAGCGCCTGCACGTCCTCCAGGAGGAGGTCGAGCAGCTGCGCCAGGCCATCGCCTCCCGCCCCGTCATCGACCAGGCACGGGGCATCCTCATGGCCACCCACGGCTGCACGTCCGACGAGGCCTGGCACATCCTGCGGGAGACGTCCCAGCTGTCGAACACCAAGCTGCGGGACGTCGCGGCGGCGGTGACGGCGAGCGCGGAGGCGGACGGCCCACCGCCGCCGGCCGAGCTGCGCACGGCACTGCACCGGGCCGTGGCGAGGCGCCGCCGGGGCTGAGTCGTGCGTGCGGGGCCGGTGCAGTGCCGCCCCGCCGGGGTACCCCGGTGCACCCCGCCCCGCCGGGGTACCCGGCAGCCGACCGCTGCCACAGGAGGTGCACCATGAGCGACCACACCCCGTCCCAGGCCGAGGGCGACCGCGACGACGAGCAGGACACGGCCCCGCGTCCCACCCCGTCCCAGGCGGAGGGCGACCGCGACGACGACACGCCGGACGAGAGCGACCCCCCGGAGGACTCCGGCACGGAGCAGGACACGTAACGAAGCAGCCCGCACGACGGAGCGGGCATGTGGCGGCATGTGGCGGAGCGAGGCGCGCACGGGAGCGGACGTACACCGAGGTCACATGGAGGCGGCTCGGCGGGGCACCCGTATCTCCCCGACCAGCAAGGGAGTTGCTCGTGATCGTCGCCGTCGTCATCGCCGGGTGTGTGCTGTTGGCCGTGCTCGCCTTCCTCGTCCCCCGTCTCTCGCGCCACCCCGAACGCGGTACCCAGCGTTCGCTCGGCGCGGGCGCCCGGGCCGGCAGCAAGGCACCCGGTGTGCTGGGCAGGCTCTTCGCCAAGCCCTTCCACTCGAGCTCCCGCGCGGTGAGCCGCAGCGGCTCGGCCGGCCGCCGTACCCGCGGCCGCATGCCCTTCTGACCCACCGCGCGGCCGGCCACCGGGCATGCTGGTCCGGTACGCAGGGCAGGCAGAAGGAGATCTTTCTCGATGGGCACCGCAGTGCACGTCCCGCAGACGCGGGACATGATCGGGGAGGAACTCTCCGGGGACGAGGCGTTCACCGCGCTGCGGCGCTACGGAGGCCGCCGGCTGCTCGTCGACGCGTTCACCCGTTTCCGCTACGCCGACGGCTTCAGCAACTCCCGCTCCCTCGCCTTCCAGGTGGTCCTGGGCATGGTCCCGTTCACCATCGCCCTGGTCGGCGTGGCCACCACCGTGCACACGGAGAGCGTGGGGCGGATCATCGAACTCACCCTCGGCCGCATCGTGCCCGGCGCCAGCACGCGCCTGGTCGAGGACGCCCTGCACGGCACCGAGCGCAGCGCCGGTTCGGGAGTGTGGGGCGCGGTCGCCATGTGGCTGGGCCTGGCGTTCGCCGTGCTCAACCTGGCCTCGGCGATGGCCCAGGTCGAGCGCGGCGCCAACCGCATCTACGGCATCGAGCGCGACCGGCCGTTCGTCGCCAAGTACGGCCGGTCCCTGGTCCTCGCCCTCGCGGCGGGCATGCCGATGGTCCTGGGGTTCCTCGTGCTCGTGGCCGGTGACGCCGTCGGCCACGCGGTGGTGCAGACCCTCGGCTGGTCCCGCACCTGGCTCGACGTGTGGGACGCCCTGGACGTGCCGCTGGGTGTGCTGCTCGCCTGGATCGCCTCCGCGGTGATCTTCCGCTGGGCGCCCCGCCGGGACCAACCGGGCTACACCTGGCTCGCGTTCGGCTCCGCCGTCCACCTGGTGCTGTGGATCACGGCCACCTGGCTGCTCTCCCTCTACGTCGCCGAGAGCGGCTCGTTCGGCGCCGTCTACGGGCCGCTGACGGCGTTCGTCGCCCTGCTGCTGTGGGCCAACCTGACGGGTGTGGCCCTGTTCCTCGGCATCGCCTTCGCCGCCCAGCTGGAGGCGGCCCGGGCCGGCATCACCGAGGCCGTCCGGCCGGACCCCGGACCGGGCCCGTGAGGGTATGCCGCTGACGCGCACCCCGCCCCTGTGATCACCGCACGGAACCAGGACGTATCGTCCTAGGTGTGAGCGATGTGCCCCCCGCGACCCCAGCACCGGCGGACCGAGAGGCGGCCTCCGCGTCCCCGGAGCGAGCCGGAGCCCCGGAACGAGCCGAGTCCACGGAGCCGGCCGAACCACCGGTGACCGGCGACGACGACCCGGCCCTGCGGGCGGCCCACCGACTGTGCCGGCGCCGGACCAAGGAGCAGGACCCGGCGGAGTACGCGCTGATCCAGCTGGTGCCCGCGGCCCTGCGGCCGGCCCTGCACGCGCTGTGGGCGGCCGCCAACGCCCTCGACGACCTCGGCGACGACCGCACCGCGCCCGCCGCAGAGCGCGCCGCCCGGGTCGAGGCCTGGATCACCGCCCTGCACCGCGAACTGCCCACGGGAGCAAGCCCGGACCCCGTCCGGCACGCCCTGGTGGACACCGCGATCCGCTGGCGCCTGGACCTGTCCGAGCTGCGGGACGCCATGGCGCAGGTCCAGGACGACACCCGGGGCAGGGACTTCGCCGACTGGGCGCAGTGGCGCACCTGGGGCCGGGACAACCTGCTGCCCTGGTTCGGCCTGGTCCGCACGGTCTTCGACCGGGCCGGCGTCCCCGTGGCACTGCGCCTGGACACCCGGGAGGCCTACGAGGAGTTCCTCGACGGCGTCCGGCTCACCGACATCCTCACCGACCTGTCCGCGGACCTCGCGCAGGGCGACCTCCTCCTGCCCGCCGAGGCCCTCGACCTGCACCCCGGG
>NZ_JAKEIO010000222.1 GCF_021474405.1 [Streptosporangium] indianense | reverse complement strand
GGCGACGATCTGGCGGGTGCGTTGCGTCGTGCTCGGCGTGGGGGTGACGCCTACGCATCGCGGTGGCGCGGTGAGGTCCGGCGGCTGCGGGCCGCCGTGGGGGAGATGTCCCATCCACCCGCCGGTACCCGGCATCCGGAGGCCGGGCCGGAGGTACTCGGGACACCCTCCGAGGATCGCCAAGCGGGCCTCGTCGCCGCTCTCGCCTTTCCCGAGCGGGTCGCCAGGGCCGATGGCGGTTCGCACCTGATGGTGTCCGGGACACGGGCGGAGGTCGGCGCGGGGAGTGCGCTGCGGGGCGCGGAGTGGGTGGCCGTCGCCGTGGCGGACCGGCCCGTCGGCAGGGGGCACGCGCGCGTGCAGGCGGGGGCGGTCGTGGACGAGGACGTGGCCCGGTTCGCCGCGGGAGCCCTGCTGGAGGAGCGGGACGAGGTGCGTTGGGACGGCGGGGACGTCGTGGCGCGGCGGGTGGAGCGGCTGGGGGCCGTGGAGCTCGCGGTGCGGGCGCTCAAGGACGCCGATCCGGGCCTGGTGCGCGCCGCGCTGCTCGACGGGCTGCGGCGGGAGGGGTTCGGGCTGCTGCGGTGGCCGGCCGAGGCCGCTGTCCTGCGGCAGCGGCTCGCGTTCCTGCGGCTGCATCTGGGTGAGCCCTGGCCGGACGTGTCCGACGAGGCGCTCCACGCGCGCGTGGAGGAGTGGCTGGAGCCGGAGCTCGGCCGGGCCAGGCGGCGGGCCGATCTGGCGCGGATCGACGCCGGGGAGGCGCTCGGCCGGCTGCTGCCCTGGGCGTCCGGTCAGGCGGGGCGGCTCGACGAACTCGCCCCGGAGCGGTTGACGGTGCCGAGCGGGTCGCGGGTCCGGATCGACTACTCCCGCCCCGAACAGCCCGTGCTGGCGGTGAAGTTGCAGGAGATGTTCGGGCTGCAGGAGTCGCCCCGGGTCGCCGGGGTGCCGCTGCTGGTGCATCTGCTGTCCCCGGCCGGGCGGCCGGCCGCCGTCACCGCCGACCTCGCCTCGTTCTGGCGGGACGGCTACAAGGGGGTGCGGGCGGAGCTGCGCGGGCGGTATCCGAAGCACCCCTGGCCCGAGGACCCGGCGGGTGCCGAGCCGACGCGGCACACCAACGCGCGGCTCAGGCGCTGACCTACGTGCGGTCCAGGCGCTGACCTACGCGCGGCTCAGGCGGTGACCGACGTCCGGCTCAGGCGCTGACCGACGACGGTTCCTCGGCCGCCGTGCGGGCCGGCCCCGAGGGGCGGCGGGCCCGGGCCTCCAGGTACAGCGCGAGGGCCAGCAGGAGGACGCCGAGGGCCAGGAAGCCCCAGGGCAGGTAGGACGTCATCAGCAGGACGAGCAGCCGCTGGGACTTCACCAGGTCGACCGTGTGCGTGAGGTAGTCCTCGCGCATCTTCACGTGGCCCGCGAAGGCGGTCACCTTGTCGCGGTCGCCGAGGAGGGTGCCGCCCCGCAGTTCCTCCTTGTGGATCTCCTCGCCGTACACGGGGGCACCGGTGAGGGGTTCGACCCAGAACTTGCGGACCGTGGTGTACCAGCGGCTCGTGCCGGTCTGCGCGACCGCCTCGGGGGTGAGGCCCTCGACGGGCAGGGTCTTGGGGATCTTCACCTTGGTCCACGGGATGGTCTGCTCGAAGTAGTAGACCTCCAGGCCGCGGAAGTCACGGGTGCCCTCGTAGGTGATGGGCGCGGTGACGCGGGCCTGGGCGTCGAAGTACTCGTAGTCCCGTTTCTCGGTAAGGAACGGCCACTTGAACTCGACGCCCCGGCGGCGCACCGGGTCGCCGTCGACCATCTCGCCGGTGGCGTGGACGGGCTCCTGGGTGTGGGCGTCGAAGATGTAGCGCTCGGGGATCTTGGAGACCATCTTGCCGTCGGGGCCGACGACGTAGGACAGGCCGTCCCAGACGACCACGTCCCGGCCCGCCGACTCCTCGATCCGCTCGGAGGCCTCCACGTCGCCCTTGAGGGTCTGGACGATGGTGACCTTGGAGACCTTCTCGGCCTTCATCGTGGCGTAGTCGAGGAGGGTGGCGTCCTTCGCCTCCAGGACCATGTCCTGGTACTGGTTCGCGGGGACCTTGGCGAGGCGCGGGAAGGCGTACCAGCGCAGCAGCGGGGACAGGGCCGCGAAGAACACGGCGAGGGCGAGCAGGACCAGGCCGGCCTTGCGGCGCATCTCGGCCTCCCTCCCGGGCGGGCGGTCAGGGGTGTGCGGGCACGGTCGTCAGCAGCGGCTTCGGCGATGTCCCGCCCGAGGGGGAGCCGAGGGCCGTCAGCGTCAGGACCACGGCGAACGCGAGGGCGAGACCGGTGGCGGCGGCGATGAGGGCGCGCATACGGAGCCTCCCCATGGGGCGCGACGACCAGAACTGATACTCCGTCAGCTTTCTCGGCACCGTAGCAACGCGCGGCGGAGATGAGAACACGTTGCACACACAACGACGCCCCTCCTTATAAGAGGGGCGTCGTGTGTCGTACCTGAGAGCTACGCGCTCGGGCTGTCTGACGGGCTCGGCGAGGACGTCTCGGCCGCGGCCACGGTCAGTTCGACGGTGAGCGTCGCCCCACCCGCGGTGGTGATGCGGAGCAGGAACGTGCCGGTCGTGTCGTCGGCGTACAGCTTGGGCAGCTTCAGCAGGCCCTTGGCGTCCGTCTTGAGGCCCGTGAGGGTACGGACGGTCCTGCCGTCGGCGTCCTTGAAGTAGGGGCCCTTGTCGGTGGCGGTCGGGTCGTCCGCCGATTTGATCAGCGTGGCGGTGGCCGCGACGCCGTCGGCGACGGCGCCCTTGTACGTGGCCTTCACCTCCACCTGGTTCGCGAACGTGCCGCCCGGCACGCAGGTCAGCGCGGCGTCACCGGTGCGGGCGAGAGCGTCGGCGGCGCGCTCGGTGACCGTGGCCTTGTAGTCGAGACCCGGGACGGCACGGCCCACCACGGTGGCGCGGACGGTGACGGTCCCGGTCTTCTCCCCCGCCTGCAGCGCGGGCGCCACGGCCACGCCGGAGCTGTTGGTGGCGACCGTGGCCACGTCCTCGCCAGCGGTGAAGGTGGTGTCCGTGTCGCCGACGATGGTGAAGCGGACCCTGACCTTGGCGACGGCCTTGCCGGCCTCCGTCTCGGCGCGGGTGCTGATCCGCCGGTCGAACGCGTCGCCGGCCATGGCGGTGAGCTTCGCGGTGCCGGCGTCCTCCAGGTGGTCCACCGTGTCGGTGGGGGTGGGAGGTGTGCTGGGCGGCGTGGACGGCGTGGTGGGCGGCGTCGAGGGCGCCGTGCCGCCGCCGGGCCTCTGCGGTGTCCCGGGCTTCTCGGGCTTGGACCCGGGCTTCTCGGGCTTGGGCCCGGGCTTGGGCGTCGAGCCGGCCGGGGTCGTCGGGCCCGGGACGGTGGGCGTCGGGCTCGCGCCGTCGTCGCTGCGGTTGTCGGGCAGCGTGCCGGTGCCGTCCGGGACCTCGTGCGCGCCCTTGCGGTAGTAGTCCAGCCACCTCATGACGAGGTTCAGGTACTCCCGCGAGTTGTTGTAGCTGAGGATCGCCCGGTCCAGCTCGCTCTGCTGGGACAGGTCCCAGTTGTTGCGGCACAGGTAGTGGCCGGCGGCGAGCGCGGCGTCGTAGATGTTGTTGGGGTCCTTCTTGCCGTCGTCGTTGCCGTCGCGGCCGGCCCAGGCCCAGGTGGACGGGATGAACTGCATGGGGCCGACGGCCTGGTCGTAGGAGCTGTTGCCGTCGTACGCGCCGTCGTCGGTGTCCTTGATGAGGGCGAAGCCGTTGCCGTCGAGCTGCGGGCCCAGGATCGGCTTGAGGGTGGTGCCCTCGGCGTTGACGCGGCCGCCGCGGGCCTGCCCGGACTCCACCCGGCCGATGGCCGCGAGGAGTTGCCAGGGCAGGTTGCAGCCGGGCTTGGACTCGCGCAGCGAGGCCTCGGCCTTCTTGTAGGCGTCGAGGACGGTCGCGGGGATGCCGGATTCCGTGGCGCCCGTGCCGCCGGGCCCGGGGCCCGTGGACGGAGACGGGTTCGGGCTCTTCAGCGGCGGCAGGTCCGTGTAGTAGGGCGAGTTGCCGGTGGCACTGTCGTCGGAGGCACTCACATCGGGTGAGGGGGTGGCGTCGGCGGCGGTCTGTCTGCCGTGGTCGTTCACGCCCGGAGCCTGGGAGGCGGACAGGGCCGCGACCGCCACCGCGGCCACGGCGGTCGTCGCCGCCCCCTTGCGCAGCCTCCTGCCGAATTGCGCCGCCATAGAGTGAACCCCTCCCGTGGACGTCCGAGCGTCCGGTCTTCGTCTGCAGTGTTCGCCCTGTTGTGACGATCCAACCGCCCGAGGGGTTGCCCTCCGACGGCCACAACTCTGTTCTCTTGCGTGGTCTGCTCTTCGCCGCGGTCACGCGTTCGACGCGTTCCCCGCGCGACGACTCTGGCGACCCTACGACAACTTCTTTTGCCCGGGCACCCGTTCGTGACCGCTTTTCACCAGTTGGCCATCTGCGCCGGTGAAGCCGGCCGGCCGGGCGGCATCCCGCATACTGGGCCACTGACCGCCGGGCACCCCGCCCTGGTGCAACGACCGTTGCGAGGAGCCGAGTTGCCGTTCACCCTGAGCCATGCGGCAGCCGTACTGCCCGCCGTCCGCACCGACGGCACCGGCCGGGGTCCCCTGGTCCCCGCCGTCCTCGTGGCGGGTTCCTTCGCCCCCGACATGACCTACTACGCGGCAAGTGTCCTGTCCGCGGCGATGGAGTTCGGCGATGTCACGCACGGGTTCCCGGGTGTGTTCACGGTCGACGTGCTCATCGCCTGGGTGCTGGTGGGGTGGTGGCTGCTGATGCGTGAACCGCTCGTCGCGTTGCTGCCGCGGGCCCGGCAGGGGCGGGTGGCTGCCCTGCTGCGGTGCGGGGCGCCCCGCGCGCGGGTGCGGCCCGCGCTGGTGGCGCGGTGGTACGTGTCAGCCGTGGTCGGTGCGGCGACCCATGTGGTGTGGGACGCGTTCACCCATCTCGACCGGTGGGGGATGCGGCTGTTTCCGGTGCTGGGCCGGGAGGTGGCGGGCTCACCGCTGTACTGGTACCTGCAGTACGGCGGTTCGGCGGTGGCCGCGGTCGTGATCGCGGTGTTCGTGACGCACGCGCTGCGGCGGGCGCCCAGGATCGAGCCGGTGGGGGTTCCCGTGCTGGCGGTACGGGACCGGTGGGCGGGCGCTGCCGTGATCTGCGGCTTCGCGCTGGTGGGAGCGGTGCAGCGGGCGTCGCGGTGGTGGGCGTACTGGGGCTCCGCCGCGAAGCCGTGGGAGATCATTCCGACGGTGTGCTTCGGGGCGGGCGCGGGTCTCGTCCCGGCGCTGCTGCTCTACGCCGTGGTGGTCAGGGTGCGGCGTCCGGTTCCGGCCCCCACCGGTCCTGTCCCCGCCACCGATGCGGAGCCGAGTCGTCCGGCCGCTCGCTGACGAAGCCGTCGGTCGTCGTGATGTACACGGTGATGGTGGTGCGTGCCGGGCGGGGGCGCGGGAGCAGGGTGAGGACGAGGGCCAGGTAGTCACGGGCGTGCCGGGCCCAGGTGCGGGAGGGTTTGCCCGGGGGTTCGGGTGTGCGGCGAAGCCGGGCCGCGGCGGGGGCGGCCGGGTCGGTACGGGGCGGCGTGGCGTTGGTGCCGACGAGGCCGGTCAGAACGGCCAACACCTCGGTGCCGCCGAGGGCGGCCACGATGTCGGCTCCGAAGAGACCGGTCAGGACGGCCAAGGCGTCAGTACGGTCCAGACCTTCGAGGGCAGCCGCAGCGTCGGCCCCGGCAAGGCCGGTCAGGGCCGCCAGCGCGTCGGCAGCGGCGATGGCAGCGGGGGCCGGGCCGCCCGCCCCGGGCAGGGCCGCCGTCACGGCAGGGTCGTCGGTGCCGACGGGTCCGGTGAGCCGCCGTCCGGCGGTGGCCAGGCGCTGTCGGAGGTCCGCCGTCGCGTGGCGCAGGGCCGAGGAGAAGGTGACGGGAACGCGAACCGTGCTCGCGGCGGCCTCGAACGCCGGTAGCGGCGGCAGAGCCACGCCGGTGCCCGTGCGGCTGAGGAACGTGCGTATACCCATGCCCCGCATCCTTGCGAGCACCGTGGGCGCAGGCGTCTTCTCGGGGGCCACGCGAGTGACAGTCGGTGGGGCCGGGGCGGGGC
>NZ_JAKEIO010000221.1 GCF_021474405.1 [Streptosporangium] indianense | reverse complement strand
AAATGGGCTGGTCAGCGGGTGCGGTGACGAGGCAGGGCCCCTCGTCGTTGGCGTGGTGATTCCACTCATCACACCGGCGACCGAAGGGGCCCTGTTGGTTCCGTATCCTTCCACGCTCGACGTCCCGCATGAGCTCGTCGAGCATGTCGCCTGGCTGCTGCACGAGCATCGCCAGGTCCGCAGCACCCGCTGGCGTAAGCTCAGCTGCTTCCAGCAGGCGCTGCTGACCCTCGTCCATCTACGCAAGAACGAGACGTTCTCGCAGCTCGGAGCGGGTTTCGGGATATCCCAGGCCACCGCTTGGCGGTACGTCGACGAGACCTTAAAGGTCCTGGCCGGCTAGGCGCCCGGCCTCCACGAAGCCCTCACCGGCCTCGGTGAAGGCGACCACGTCATCGTTGACGGCACCCTGATCCCCATCGACCGGATCCGTGCGGACGAGCCGTACTACTCGATGAAGCACCGCAGGCACGGCATGAACGTGCAGGTCATCGCCCGGCCCGACGGCACACCGCTGTGGTTCTCACGCGCGACACCGGGCCGCACCCACGATCTGACCGCGGCCCGGGCCCACGGCATCGTCCAGGCCTGCCTGACCCGGCAGATCCTCGTCCTTGCGGACCGCGCCTACCAGGGCGCCGACGCCACCTTCCGCACCCCGTACTACCACCACCGCGAACAGCCTCCGCATTACCAGGAGTTCAACCGTGACCACGCCAGGCTCCGAGCGCCCGGCGAACGCGCCTTCGCTCAGCTCAAGTCCTGGCGGCTACTCCGGCGGGCCCGATGCTCCACCCGCCGTATCAGCACCATCATCCAGGCCATCCACACGTTGCTGACCTGCAGCTATTCAGGATGAAAGAGGCTCACTGAGCCTTTTCAGGGTGGCCACTGATCGAGTGACTGGGTGGCTTCCCGCAACGCACTAGGCTCCTGTGCCGTTGAGAGAGGTCTTCGACGCCTCAACTCATCAGCGCAGGAGCCTCGTTGGTTTCCCTGCCGCACTCGACCTACCTCACGCCCTGGTCGAGTGGGTAACCATGCTCATCGTCACCCGTGAGGGTGACCGCCGCTGCAAGCTCCCGCCTCACCAGCGTGCTCGTGTGACCCTGATCTACCTTCGCCGACACGACACGCTCGCGCAGATCGCCTCCGGCTTCGGCATATCCGTCGGCACCACCCACGCCTACGTCACCGCCGTCGTGGACCACCTCTCCCGGCGCGCGCCCGGACCGCTGCGGGTCCTGCGAGAGACCGATCCGGATCACGTCCTGCTGGACGGAACGCTTGCCTAGTGCGACCGGGTCGGCAACAGCCGGGCCGACTTCTCCCACAAGCACCGCCGCCACGGCGTGAACGTTCAGGTCGTTGCCGACCCAGCGGGCAAGCTGCTGTGGATCTCGCCCGCCCTGCCCGGCAGCACCCACGACCTGACCGCGGCCCTCACCCACCGCATCATCCGAATCTGCGAACGCCAGGGCGTGCCCATCCTCACCGACCGCGCCTACATCGGGGCCGGCTCCTGGGTGACCACGCCGGTCAGACGATTCCCGCACCATGACCTCACCGCGGCCCAACGGACGATCAACCGAGCTCTGTCAGCGGCACGAGCGCCAGTCGAACGAAGCGTCGCGAGGCTGAAGTCCTGGAACATCTTCCGCAGAGCCCGCTGCAGCCCGAACCGCATGACGGTCATCGCCGCTGCCGTGCTCACCCTGGAGCGTCAACGCTGAAGAGGCTCACGGTAAGCAATGGCTGCTCATGAGCCTGCTCGGCCGACTTCACCCAGTCGCGGCGCCGGTGTATCCACGGCGAAGCCCATCGCTGGAGTCGCGTACAAGTGGGACCAGGGGCGACACCGGCGACGGGTTCAGCGGCTCAGCTCGAGGTAGTTGCCTGTTCTTCCTCATCCGGTCCACGCTCGGCCTCTACAGTTTTCCCAAGGGTGGGGGCAAGCACAGGGGGAACGCAGTGGCGCGTGTAGTTGGGGTCCATGGGATGGGCAAGCAGCTCCTCGGGGAAGACACCCTCTTGCAGGAGTGGCGCCCTGCCCTGGCCGACGGTATGCGCCATGCCGGGAAGGCGAAAGCCCTGCTGGCATTGGATGTAGGCATGGCGTTCTACGGGGAGCTATTCCGGCCCCAAGGCGAGCTCCTTGCCGCAGGGGATCCTCGATACAGCGCCGCCGATGTCGAGGAGGGGTTCGAGCAGGAACTGCTGCTTGAGTGGTGGCATGCCGCCGCGCAGTCGGATCCGGCAGTGGTGCCTCCCGTGTCAGACACGCTCATGGCTACACCGCGATCGGTGCAGGCGGCCCTTCGGGCACTGTCGGGGTCGCGATTCTTCGCTGGGATCGCGCTGCGGTCGATGGTGTTCGACCTGAAACAGGTCCACCGCTACCTGACAGACCCCGACTTACGTGCAAGGGCGCGTAGCCGGGTGATCGAGGCGATCGGTCAGGACACCCAGGTGGTGGTAGCCCACTCGTTGGGATCAGTTGTCGCCTATGAGGCGTTGTGCGCTTGGCCCGGGCATCGGGTTAGGGCGCTCATCACTCTAGGCTCGCCACTGGGTATCCCAAACCTGATGTTTCATCGGTTGGAGCCCCCGCCGCTGGTTTTAGGCGGCGCCGCGCGGGGTGTGTGGCCGGGCGGAGACCATCTCGTGTGGACGAACATCGCTGACGACGGCGATGTCGTGGCACTGGTGAAGGATCTACGCCCAACCTTCGGCGACGCGGTTCGGTCGGTAAGGGTGCACAATGGGTCGCACGCTCATGATGCGAAGGCCTACCTGACAGATGCCCTGTGCGGGCAGGCGATTGCCGAAGGTCTGTCGTGATGGCCCCTACGCTGGCCGGTGCGCAGGGTGGCGGGCCGGGCAAGTTCCTTATCGCCACCGCTGTCACCCAGTACCCCAAAGCCAGTCCGCACTTGAGGTGGAACCGCCCCGGCTTGGCCCAGGCCCGTAACCGCATCGTCAACCTATTCACAGGGCAGCTGGGTTACCAGCACGTCTCAGAGCTTGGTCTCGACCCCACAGCCGAGCAATTGAATCAACAGCTCAGGGCATTCTGCACCTCACCCACTCGTCACCCTGATGACCTCGTTGCCGTCTACATCGCCGCTCACGGGGAAGTCCTCGAGGACGGCGATCACGTCTTGCTCACATCCGACGCCGACCCTGAGGACATTGACGATGCTCTGCCGACTGTGACGCTGGCCCGCAAAATGCTTCGCGGTACTCGGGTACGACGACTGCTGTTGCTGCTGGACACCTGCTATTCGGGTCAGGGTGGCAGCGAACTCGTTGTCTCGGCACTGACCGGCATGAAGAGGCTGTGGGGTATGCAGTCGGGCTCGGGATTTGTCGTCGTCACCTCGGCTCAACCTCACCAGCAGGCGGATGCTGGCGCCTTCCCTTGGCTCATGGAGCAAGCCATCACATCCCTGGCCACTGCGGGGCATGGTCCGCCGACATTGTCCTTGAGCGCGGTGGTGCAACAAATGAATGATCATCCCGACCGGCCAGGTCACCAGCACATTGGCTGGGACGGTATCGGCCTGACGGGAACGCTGCCGCCGTTCCTGGCCAACCCGCGCCACGATGTTCGGCTAACCGAAGTTGATCTGGCTCTCCAACAGCGGATCGAGTGGGAGCAGCAAGCTGACCGTCGCGAGGTCGAATACAGGACTCGGCTACGCGTCCGCGCGATGGGCCATTCCGACGCGGGCCGGATGGATTGGTGGTTTTCTGGCCGTCACCAGGCCTTGGCCGACATCACCCGGTGGCTGACTGCCGTTACGAGCCAGCCAGATGTGCAACCCCAAGGGTGGTTCTCACGCCCGGCGCTAGCGGTCACCGCTGCTCCCGGTTCAGGCAAGTCCGCAGTCCTCGGCCTGATCGCCGCCGTCACCGATTCCGACCGTCGGCCCACCGTCCCACTGGACGGCATGGGCTTACCCAGCCGCGTCATCCCCCCGGAAGGCGTCATCGACGTCAGCGTCTACGCTCAGAACCTTACTAACGCCCAGGTTCTTCAAGGCATCAGCGCCGCCGCGTGCGTTCGCGCTGCGACGGTCAGCGAACTCCTTGATGCTCTCCCTGTCCGAAGCCGTCCGTTCACAGTCCTGATTGATGCCCTAGACGAGGCCGCCACGCCCGATACCTTGTGCAGCAATCTTCTTCTCCCCCTCATCGAGCATCATCAAGGCCGCATCCGCCTTCTACTAGGCACCCGCCCCCATCTGCTGTCTCGACTCGGCTTGGTCCGTGAGGAGCAGATTGACCTCGACAGCGACCTCTATGCCGACCCAGAAGCCCTAGGGCTTTACACCATTCGCAACCTCATAGAGGCCCACCCCAGCTCCCCTTACCTCACATGTAGCAGACGTCTGCGCCAAGCAATCGCCAATGAGATCGCCACGGCCGCCAGCCGGTCTTTCCTGGTCGCTCGGATCACGGCTGGCACCCTCGCCGCCGCAACGGGAGTCCCTGACCCCACTGACGCGGATTGGCGTGCGAGCCTGCCTAAGCTTCCTGGTGAGGCCATGCACCAGGACCTGACCGAGCGCCTTGGCCACGACGCCGACCGTGCGGCACACCTGCTCCGCCCCTTGGCCTTCGCAGAAGGCCAAGGACTACCCTGGGAAGACCTGTGGGCGCCCCTGGCCAGCGCCATCTCCGAGTGCGCCTACACCGACGAAGACCTTCTGTGGCTGCGTCTGCAGGCCGGCGCCTACATTGTTGAAGCAATGGAAGCGGGTCGCTCAGCCTACCGTCTATACCACCAGGCCCTGGCTGAGCACCTACGAGAGGACTGCGACTCAGCGGCTGTCCACGCCGCCTTCACTCGCACCCTGCTCACGCGTATCCCTATTAGTCCGGACGGCACCCGCGACTGGTCCCGCGCCCACCCATATACCCTCCGGTATCTTGCTTCCCACGCCAGAAACGCTGGTCTGCTAGACGAGCTGGTCATGGACCCCGAGTATCTGGTCAACGCCTGCCCTGACGGCCTCGTGCCACATTTGGCCGCCCTAAAGAGCGGCCCCCCACGAGTCCCAGCAGCGGTTTATGCCATGGGGATCGGTGCCCTCCGGGACGCCGATGTCGCAGAACGCCGCCAGATCCTCGCTCTCGATGCCGCCCGATACAACAGCCCTTCCCTGCTGACAGCCCTCAACGACCGGGCTGCCGACCATGCCTGGATACCCGTGGCAGCCACAGGTAGTTCTCTGTCCCCGGCCCTGAGGAACATCCTGACCGGCCATGCCGAAAAGGTGACCACCGTGGCGTGCACGGACCTCGACGGTCGGCCCGTCGCAGTCACCGGCTCGAACGACCACACGGTGCGAGTGTGGGATCTCACCACCGGCCGGTCTGTCGGCCAGCCCCTGAGCGGCCACACCTCCTGGGTCACCGCCGTGGCCTGCACCGAGCTCGACGGCCGGCCCATAGCCGTTACTGGCTCCGACGACAAATCCCTTCGCGTCTGGGACCTCAGCAGTAATCGAGCCTTTGGCCCACCCCTCACACATGAGCAGGATGTGTTGGGGGTATACGGGGTTACCGCAGTGGCTTGCTCCGAACGAAATGGCCGCCGTATCGTCGTCGCGAGCTACGGCGAATTGATGTGGGTATGGGATCTCGCCACTAGGCAACCCATCATGGGTCCGTTTGGAAGCCACAACAGCGACGTATCGGCGTTGGCCTGCTCAAGAGTTGAGGACCGTCCTGTCGTCGTCGTCTGTTCCGACGACAACCGAACCTGGGTCCTGGACCTCACCACTGGCCTGTCTGTCGGCCAGCCATTGACCGGCCACAACTCCAAGGTCACGGGTGTGGCCTGCACCGAGTTAGACGGCCGGCCGGTAGCAGTGACCGGAAGTCTGGACCGAACGGTACGGCTTTGGGACCTCGCTACCCGCCGACCTGTGGGCGAGCCGCTGACCGGCCATGCTGAAGGGGTCTCCACCGTGACATGCGCGGACTTCTTCGGCCGCCCCGTCGCAGTCACCGCCTCGGATTCACAGGTTCGGGTATGGGATCTCACCGCCATGCGTCCCATCGGCCAGCCCCTGAGCGGCCACACCTCCTGGGTCACCGCCGTGGCCTGCACCGAGGTCGACGGCTGGCCCGTTGCAGTCACCGGCTCGAACGACCACACAATGCGGGTGTGGGATCTCACCCCTATGCGTCCTATCGGCCAGCCGCTGACCGGACATGATCACTACGTTACAGCTATGGCGTGCACGAACCTCGACGGTCGGCCCGTCGCAGTCACGGCCTCCGCCTGGGACCCGACACTGCAGGTATGGGAGCTCACCACAATGCGTCCCACCGGCCAGCTGACGGTAACCGGCCACGACAACTACATTGGGGCTGTGGCGTGCACGCACCTCGACGGCTGGCCCGTCGCAGTCACCAGCTCGAACGACCACACAATGCGGGTGTGGGAGCTCACCACTATGCGTCCCACCGGCCAGCCGCTGAGCGGCCTTGATCACCATGTTACGGCTGTGGCGTGCACGGAGCTCGATGGTCGCCCCGTCGCAGTCACAGGCTCGATCTACGATTCGACGGTACGGCTGTGGGATCTCACCACTATGCGTCCCATTGGCCAGCTGACGCTAACCAGGCTCGTTACGGCTGTGGCGTGCACGGAGCTCGATGGTCGCCCCGTCGCAGTTATAGGCTCGATCCACGATCCGACGGTACGGCTGTGGGATCTCACCACTATGCGTCTCACTGGCCAGCTGACGCTAACCGGGGACGTTACGGATTTGGCGTGCACGCACCTCGATGGCCAACCATTTGTCATCACTGTGTCAAATGACTGGAGTGGATTGCGGCTATGGGACCTGCGTCGGCGGAAGGAACGCGGCAAAGTCCGCCTGCCAGCACGTCCCAGCTCTGTGGCAGTTACTGGTGATGGGCTCATCGTCGCCAGTTTCGAAAAGGATATCGCCGTATTCAGGAGAAGCTTGCCCATTTTAGAGAGCGGTTGATCCTGGTCATAATTTTGCCTCATGTTCAGGCTGTACGCGGCAGCCTCACGAGTGCTCCGGTTGGTCCGTTTTCTGGTGGCTCGAGGTGCCCCCAAGTTTCCGGACAGGGATCCCATTAGACCATCCCGCCTGGCCGTGGGTGCGGTCATCGCCGCTGCCGTCCTCACCCTGGAGCGTCAACG
>NZ_JAKEIO010000220.1 GCF_021474405.1 [Streptosporangium] indianense | reverse complement strand
GCCGGGGCCCATGCCCACGGCGGCCCCTCGGGGGCGGAGGGCCCGCCGTGGGCATGGGCACCGGCTGCGGGAGCCGGAGACGCGGACGGGCTTTGCGGCGACGCGGCAAGGCCCTGGCCCGCCGCCGCGGGGGCGGAGCCGGTCGCGGCGGCGGCAGGGCCGCCCACGCCCGCACCGCTACCGCCGTTGCCCGGTGCTCCGGAGGCGCGGACCGCCGCGCGGGCCGCGGCCGGGCCGCCGCCCGGCGGCACGGGAACGCCACCGCCCGCCCGGGTATGGGCGGGGCCGCCCGCTTGGGCATGGGCGGGGCTGCCCGCCTGGCCCGGAGCGGCCGCCGCTCCCCCGTGCCCCTCGGGCCCGGGTACGTATCCCATGGCGGGCATGCCGGCGGGTCCCGCGGAGAAGTTCACCCCGCGCTCGATGCGGTCGAGGCGGGCCATGACGGAGCGCTCGTCTCCGTAGGCGGCGGGGAGCAGGACGCGTGCGCAGATCAGTTCCAGCTGGAGACGGGGCGAGTTGGCGCCGCGCATCTCGGTCAGGCCCTCGTTGACGAGGTCGGCCGCACGGCTCAGCTCGGCGGGGCCGAAGGTGCCGGCCTGGGCCTGCATACGCTCGATCACATCGGCGGGGGCGTCGATGAGCCCCTTCTCCGCGGCGTCCGGCACGGCGGCGAGGATCACCAGGTCGCGCAGCCGCTCCAGGAGGTCGGCGACGAAGCGGCGGGGGTCGTTCCCGCCCTCGATGACGCGGTCGACGACCTCGAACGCCGCGGCGCCGTCACCGGTGGCGAAGGCCTCGACGACGGAGTCGAGGAGAGAACCTTCGGTGTACCCGAGGAGGGCGGTGGCCATGGCGTATGTCACACCGTCGGCCGCGGCGCCCGCGAGGAGCTGGTCCATGACGGACATGGAGTCACGCACTGACCCGCCGCCCGCCCGCACGACGAGCGGGAGCACGCCGTCCTCGACGGGGATGGCCTCCTTCTGGCAGACCTGCCCGAGGTACTCCCGGAGGGTGCCGGGGGGCACGAGCCGGAAGGGGTAGTGGTGGGTCCGGGACCGGATCGTCCCGATGACCTTCTCGGGCTCGGTGGTCGCGAAGATGAACTTGAGATGCTCCGGCGGCTCCTCGACGACCTTCAGCAGCGCGTTGAAGCCGGCCGACGTGACCATGTGGGCCTCGTCGATGATGTAGATCTTGTACCGGCTGCGGGCCGGACCGAAGAAGGCCTTCTCGCGCAGGTCACGGGCGTCGTCCACGCCACCGTGGGATGCGGCGTCGATCTCGATGACGTCGATGGAACCGGGGCCGTTGCGGGCGAGGTCCTGACAGGACTGGCACTCGCCGCACGGTGTGGGTGTGGGCCCCTGCTCGCAGTTCAGGCACCGGGCCAGGATCCGCGCGCTGGTCGTCTTGCCACAGCCGCGCGGCCCGCTGAACAGGTACGCGTGGTTGACCCGGTTGTTCCGCAGCGCCTGCTGCAGCGGGTCGGTGACATGCTCCTGCCCGATGACCTCGGCGAAGGTCTCGGGGCGGTAGCGGCGGTACAGAGCGAGAGACGACACGCATACGAGGTTATAGGCGCCCACTGACATCGGGCCCGGCCCCGACCCGGCGCGGAAGATCCGTCTGGTACATCCACCCGGGGCATCCGTCCGCGAGATCGGTCCGGGAACGCAGACGCCCCTCACGCACCCGCCAGAGCCAACCTACCCTTGCTGCCTTCCGGCCCTGGGGGAGTTCAGTCAGATAGCGCCGCGTGAGGGGCTGCGCCAAGGCTACCTGATGTCCGGGCCGGGGAACGAGTTCGCGAGCACTCCTCTCGGTCATGTAATGTTTCCGGCGGAGGATTCGCCTAGAGGCCTAGGGCGCACGCTTGGAAAGCGTGTTGGGGGCAACCCCTCACGAGTTCGAATCTCGTATCCTCCGCCAGTGCCTCACCGGGCACGATGTCGAAGGGCCCCACCGCTTGCGGTGGGGCCCTTCGACGTGGTCCGCCGCGCTTTCCGTCTCAGTCGGCTGTCCGTCGTTCTCCTGGGATCAGGTGCACCCGACTCCGATGGTCAGGCAGTGGCTGATCACCCGCTCATGCCTCGTGGCGCTCGCCGCTGCTACGCGCGCGACTCGGGATGGCACCGACGGCCAACCACTTGAGTTCATCGACGGCGACCTTTTCGACTTGACCTTCACCTTCCTCGACGTCGACCAGCCGGTGACCGTCCAGGCACCGCCCTCCCAGGACATCGCCGGTCTCGCGGCGTCGGTGGACGAGGTGCAGACGGGCTGAACAAGCGGGTTGCACCACCCGTCCTGCCGCTCGACAGGGGGCCGGTCACCCGCCGTACGCCTGCTTCCAGCGTGCTCGGTGGTGGGGATCGCCCTGGCCCCGGCCGTTCACCTCCGTCAAGGACAGCAGGGAGGTGCCGTTGTTCCACAGGCCCAGGTGGTCGCGGTGGATGGCGAGGATGTCGTGCTGCACGGCGAACTTCTCGGAGGGGCGGCTGAAGCGGGTCGTCGTGACGAAGACGGCGACGTCCGCTCCGAAGTGCACCTTCGCTCCCAGCAGGTCGCGTAGTTCACGGCTCGCGATCGTGCTGGTCGGCGTGTAGCGCTTGCACTGAATCACCACGCTCCGGCCGTCCGGGAGGCGGCCCAGGACGTCGGCGCCGTTGTCGTTGGCTCCGCCCACCCGCCGGACCTCCGTGCACCCGTCCCTGCGGCACAGGTGTGCGACCAGTTCCTCGAACTCCGTGCCGGTCATCGCGTCCACCTCGGCGAGTGTCCGGTGCCCCGCCTTCACCGCCTCCTCCTGCCGCCAGACGCTGTCCCGGCCGCGCACGAGCCGGTCCGTCCGCCACAGCCACCAGCTCGCCGCTCCGATGCCGCCCACCACCAGCGCACCGGTGATGTAGGGCCACACGGTCGACCGGAACAGCATCAGCAGAACCACCGATGACGCAGCGGCCGCCGTCAGTGCCTTCAGGCGGGTCGTTCGCCTTCTGCGGGCAGCCGCTCCACGTCCACGTCCAGCCATGATCGACGCTCCTCCCCCCAGCCGTCCGTGTACGGCAGTCTCAGCAGCCGGTGGCGGGGGGAGTAGGGCGCGAGTCGGCCATGGCCGGATCGGGGCGTTGCCGTCAGCGGCCGGCGAGCAGTTCGAGCGTGTCGATCACGCGGTTCGAGAAGCCCCACTCGTTGTCGTACCAGGCGACCACCTTGACGTGGCGGCCGTCGACGCGGGTGAGGGCCGAGTCGAAGATCGACGAGGCCGGGTTACCGACGATGTCGGACGACACGAGCGGGTCCTCCGAGTACTCGAGGACGCCGGCGAGCGGCCCCTGCGCCGCCTTGCGGTACGCCTCCAGCACGTCCTCGCGCGTCACGTCGCGGGCGACGGTCGTGTTGAGTTCGACGATCGAGCCGACCGGGACGGGGACCCTGATCGAGTCGCCGGACAGCTTGCCGTCCAGGTTCGGCAGGACCAGGCCGATGGCCTTGGCGGCGCCCGTCGTGGTCGGCACGATGTTGACGCCGGCGGCGCGGGCGCGGCGGGCGTCGCGGTGCGGGCCGTCCTGGAGGTTCTGCTCCTGCGTGTAGGCGTGCACCGTCGTCATGAAGCCGTGCTCGATGCCCGCGAGCTCGTCGAGGACCGCGGCCAGAGGCGCGAGGGCGTTGGTGGTGCAGGAGGCGTTCGACACGATCGTGTGCACGTCCGGGTCGTAGGCCTCGGTGTTGACCCCGTACGCCAGCGTGACGTCGGCGCCGTCCGACGGCGCGCTCACGAGCACCTTCTTCGCGCCCGCGTCGAGGTGGGCGCGGGCCGCCTTGGCCGAGGTGAAGCGGCCGGTGGCCTCCAGGACGATGTCGACGCCGAGTTCGGCCCAGGGCAGCTGTGCCGGTTCGCGCTCGGCCAGCACCTTGATCCGCCGGCCGTCGACGACGAGTGCGTCCCCGTCGGCGGTCACCGGGCGGCCGAGCCGGCCGGCCGTCGAGTCGTAGGCGAGCAGCCGGGCGAGGGTGGTGGGCTCCGTCAGGTCGTTGACGGCGACGACCTCGAAGTCGCTGCCGCGTTCGAGCAGGGCGCGCAGCACATTGCGTCCGATGCGGCCGAATCCGTTGATCGCGATGCGCGTCATGAGTGGTGTCCCTTTCGGTCTCTGCGGTTCGCCACCAGCGTCGCGCCCGGCGTCCGCGCGGGACAGCGGCGGGATCGCCAGGGTTCAAAAGGATCGCGCCAGCCAGCCCACGCCTGGGCGTGCCCGTGCCCCTGCCCGTGGGTCACTCTCCTCGGGCGAAGGTGTGGCGGTATTCGCTCGGGGTCGTGCCGAGGATGCGCTGGAAGTGCAGTCGCAGATTCGCGCCGGTGCCGAGGCCGACGTCGGCGGCGATCTGCTCCACGCTCAGTTCCGAACGTTCGAGCAGCTCACGGGCCACGTCGATGCGGGCGCGCATGACCCACTGCATCGGCGTGTACCCCGTGTCCTCGACGAAGCGCCGCGACAGCGTGCGCGCCGAGACCCCCGCGTGCCGTGCCAGTCCGTCGAGGGTGAGGGGCTCGCCGAGCCGGTGCAGTGCCCACTCGCGGGTGGCGGCGAACCGCTCGCCGAGGGGTTCGGGCACGCTGCGCGGCACGTACTGCGCCTGGCCGCCGCTGCGGTAGGGCGCGGCTACCAGACGCCGGGCCGCGTGGTTCGACGCGGCCACTCCCAGGTCGCCGCGCAGGATGTGCAGGCACAGGTCGATGCCGGAGGCGGCGCCCGCCGACGTCAGCACGCTGCCTTCGTCGACGAACAGGACGTTCTCGTCGACCCGGACGAGCGGGTGCTTCGCCGCGAGCGCCCGGGTGTAGTGCCAGTGCGTCGTGGCGCGTCTGCCGTCGAGCAGGCCTGTGGCGGCCAGGGCGAAGGCGCCCGTCGAGATCGCGGCGAGCCGCGCGCCCCGGGCGTGCGCCGCGAGCAGCGCGTCGACGACGGCCCGCGGCGGGTCGTCGCGGTCCGGGAACCGGTAACCGGGCAGGAAGACGATGTCGGCCCAGGCCAGCGCGTCCAGGCCGTGGGCGACGGCGTACGACAGGCCGTCGCCGCCGGTCACCAGGCCGGGCGCCGCCCCGCACACGCGCACCTCGTACGGCATGCTCGCGCGGGTCGTGAACACCTGCGCGGGGATGCCGACGTCAAGCGGTTTCGCACCGGGGAGGACGAGGACGGCCACACGGTGCAGGCGGGAGGACGGCACCCGGACAGCGTACGAGGAGCAGCGGCTGAACCGGCTCCCGGTACCGAGCCGGAGTCCCGCCGGAGGCCGCGGCGGAACCGGCTCCCAGTACCGCGCCGAAATTCCGCCGGAGGCCGCAGCTGAACCGGCTCCCGGCACCGCGCCGGAGGCCCGCCGGAGGCCGCGGCTGAACCGGCTCCCGGTACCGCGCCGGAGGCCGCGGCGGAATCCCGCGCCGGAACCGGACCCCTCGCGCACGTACAGCCGTCACTCAGGCAGCCTCAGGGCAGTCGCCCGGGCGGCCCCCGGCGCCCCCGGCGGCCTCGGGCAGCCCCGCGGGCCGCCCGCGGACCGTCGCTCAGGCCGACTTCGCCGCAGTCCGCTTCGTGCCCCTGCTCCTGCCGCTGCCGCTGCCCGTGCCCGAGCCGGCCGGTGATTTCGGTGTGTTCTTCCGGCGGGGCTTGTCCGCGGGCACCTCGGTGCCCGGTCGCGTCGCCCGCGGCCGTGCCGTCGCCCACTTCAGTTCGATCTCGAGCTCGATCTCCCCGTCCCCGATCTCCACCTCCAACTCGCTGTGCAGGTCGTCGGGGATCCGTACGCCCAGCGTTCCGGGGCCGAACTCCAGCTCCGCGTCCCCGCCTTCCCGCAGCGCGTCCGCGAGCGCGGTGAGCTGGTCGGCGGCCTCCTGGCGCGACAGCGAGCGCTTCTGCTCGAACTTGAGGTCCTTCATGGGGCCCTCCGGTGATGTCGCAGAAAGGGTGGATATGTCCATAGTGGCGTGCCGCGTGGGCGCGCGCGTCAGCCGCCCGCCTCCGGACCCCAGTGCTCGGGCCCCACTCCGCGCCAGTCGATCCACGGCGCCTCCGCCACGTCCGACGGGTCGATCTCCAGGCCCGCACGGCGGAGGAACTCCGCGACGTCGGTCACATTGTGGGCGAGCCCGAGGATCTCGCCGTCCACGCGCACGCGGCGGCCGCCCGAGGGCGACGGTGGGTGCACGATCACGCGTATCGGTCCGGACATGCCTTCAGGATCATCCGGGACGTACGGTCCCGCAGGCCGGGGCGCAGTCTCTTATACAAATCTCCGATCCCACTAGACCAGCGGTATAATCTCGGAATCACAAGACTGATTGTCAAAAAAAGGAGGG
>NZ_JAKEIO010000219.1 GCF_021474405.1 [Streptosporangium] indianense | reverse complement strand
GGCAGGGGGGGGGGGGGGGGGCGAGTGGAGGAGCTTCGGCACCCTCGTCCTGCGGGCGATGACGCCCGCGCCGGTGGCCGTCTTCCTGTTCAGTTCGTCGGCATCTGGAACAACAACGGTGGGCGGCGCGTTCCTGTCGGGTCCTCCCGCCGGCCGTCGCGATGCCCGTCCTGCAGCGCCACTGTCAGTCGGGTCTGCTCCAGGGCAGCGTCAAGGGCTGGGTTCGCCCCCGCCCCTGGGCCCGCGGCCCGGCATGCGCGATCATGACCGGGTGGATGCTCGTTTCGCCGGTATCGCCGAGGTGACCGAAACCCCGTCCGTGGCGGTGGTCGTCGACGTCATGCGCGCCTTCACGGTGGCCGCGTGGGCCTTCGGCCGGGGGGCGGAGCGGATCGTTCTCGCCGAGTCCCTGGACGAAGCCCTGACGCTCAAGGCCGCGAACCCGGACTGGGTGGCGCTCAAGGACGGTCCGCCCGCTCCGGGGTTCGACACCGTCAACTCGCCCGGTCTGCTGCGGTCTTCGAACCTGAAGGGGCGCACGGTGGTGCAGAAGACCACGGCCGGGACGGTCGGCGCCCTCGCGGTGAAGGAGGCTCCGCTGGTGTTGTGCGCCAGTTTCGCGGTGGCGGAGGCGACGGCCCGGCTCCTGCGGACACGCGGGAGTGAGAGCGTCACGTTCGTGGTCACCGGCGAGGGCGGGCAGGCCGACGAAGATCTGGCGTGCGCCCAGTACATCGCGAGGAGGGCTGCCGGGGCCGGGGCGGACGCGGCCGAGTACCTCCGCCGCGCAGGCGAGTCGCGCGCGGCTGCCGAGTTGGCGGAGGGGGTGCGGCTGGGCGTCCACCCCGATGACGTCGCCCTGTGTCTGGAGCTCGACCGGTTCCCCTTCGCCATGGTGGCGGCCATGGAGGACTCACTGATGGTCCTCAGTGCCCGGCCGCAGCCTTGACCAGGGCAACCGCCACACCGATCGCCGCGTCCAGCAGCCCCGCCACCACCGCCGTCACCGGGCCGCCGCCCATGCGCAGCCCGCCCAGACAGCCCCACAGGAAGAGCGAGACGACGCCCACCCCTGCCGCGGCCGGCAGCGCGGCGTCCAGGCTGAGGACGTCCAGCGCCGCCAGAGCGATCAGCACGGCGGGACCGACGGCGCACGACAGCAACGGGCTGCTGACGTACAGCATGCGGCGCAGCTCGTGGCCGGTGGCGAGACGGCCGTGGACCGTGCGGTGTGCCTGCTGGTCGGCGACGAGCGCCGCGAGCCACAGACCCAGCGCGGTCGTGAGGACCGTGGCGACGGCACCGAGCGCACCCACGTCGCCCAGGGACAGACCGACCACCACCGCGATCATCGTGATGGTGGCGTAGATCCGCTCCTTCAGACGGTCCGCCAGTACGCCGGCGCCCTCATCAGGCGGCCCATCCGCTCGACGGTCGTCCACCACCTGATGCCCCTCACCTGCGGTCGTCACGGCCGTCGCGATGTGCGTACGCCGGTCACCGCATCAGCATGCCTGCCGGGTGCGCCGGCGGGCTGCTTCCACGCCGGACGGGGCTCACCGGGTCCGGGAGTCCAGGTACTGCTCGACTCCTGGCGCGGTGTGGGCCTTCTCCACGTTCACCGCGGCACCCACCGCCTTGGCGTCCGGCTTGTGCACCCAGGTCGAGGTGCTCGCCGGGCGGGCCTTGTCGGAGAAGTCCTGGGCGGTGCCGAGGCCGACGTCGACGGCGGCCTGGGAGCGGTGGGCCTTGACGACGTCCTCGCGGGCCAGGCTGCCGTTCTCGCAGGCCTTCTGCAGGTCACGCCCCATCAGCCGGGCGGCGTTGTAGCCGGACAGGACACCGGAGTCGACGAGGGAGCCCGGGTACTTCTTCTTGTACGAGGCGACCATCTTGCGCACCCCGGCCAGGTCCGAGCTGACCGCGGGCGCGGCACTGACCACGTTGAGCAGGGCCGACAGGGCGGGGGCGGCCGGTGTCTTCATCAGCTGCGGGGCGTAGCCGGGAGCGCTGCTGACGACCGGCACCTTCAGGCCGCGCGACGCCGCGACCCCGACCAGTGAGGCGGTCTGGGCCGGTCCCGCACTGATCAGGATGGCCTTGACGTCCGCCTTGCGCAGGGCCGAGACCTGTGCGGACAGATCGGTGTCCGTCGCCTTGATCTTCTGGCCGGCGACCTTCAGACCGGCCTTCTTCGCGGCCCAGCGGGAGCCCTCCAGCGCGTTCGCGCCGTAGTCGCCCTCGAAGTAGACGTGGCCGATGGTGTCCCCCTTCGCGAGTCCCTTGGTGCGGGTGAGGAAGTCGACGGCGGCGATCATGTCGACGTCGTAGGTGGTGCCCAGGACCTGGACCGCGTCCCGGTCGAGCAGGGAGGCGGCCCAGGCCTGCGGGAAGGTGAGGACCTTGTCCCGCTCGATGTCGTCGAGCAGCGCGGCCATCACCGGCGAGCCGATGACCTGGGGCAGCGCCACGACGTCCGCCGACAGGTCGGCGTAGGCGGTGACGGCCTTCTGGACGTCGTAGCCGTGGTCCTTGACGACGATCTCCACGCGCCGGTCGCAGATGCCGCCGCGGGCGTTGACCTCGTCCGCCCACATCTGCTGGGCCTGCACGATGCTCTTCCCGAGGGTCGCGTACGGGCCCGTGAGGTCGGTCAGCGCGCCGAGTCTGATGGTCTTGTCGGTCACTCCGGGCCCGGTCTTGATGCCGCCGGCGCCGTCGCCGGTGGTGCCGGCGGAGTCCGCCTTGGAGCTGCATCCGGTGGCGGTCAGCAGGAGGGCCGCGAGAGCCGTGGCCAGGAGCTTCGTGGGGCGTGCGCGGTGCGTGTGGTGGGGCGTGGGCTTCACGGGGTGGGCTCCTTGGCTCGTGCGTCTGGCGCGGGTGAGGGTGTCGGGGAGGTGGCGTTCGCGGGTGGTGGGGCGGTTCGGCGACGGCCGAGGCGTGTCCGCAGGCGGCGGACCAGGCCGTGCAGGCCGTCGGGGGCGAAGAGGAGGATCAGGACGATCGCCGCGCCGTAGAGGTAGCGGGCGGCCTCGGTGGGGCCGACCGTTCCGTCGGTGGTGCCGGGGGCGGCCACCAGGGGAAGTTGGTCGGCGTAGCGGGTCATCAGCAGGGGCAGTGCCGTGACGAAGACCGCGCCTGCCGCCGCTCCGGCGACCGACCCCAGCCCGCCGATGACGATCATGGCGAGGTAGTCGACCGACAGGACGAGGCCGAAGTAGTCGGGCACCACACGGCGGAACGACAGGGCGAGCAGCACTCCCGCGAGGCCTGCGTACATCGACGAGACGACGAAGGCGGCGGAGCGGTGGCGGGAGACGTCGACGCCCATCACCGCGGCCGCGGTCTCGCTGTCGCGCAGCGCCACCAGGGCTCGTCCGGAACGGCCGCGGAGCAGTCCGCGGGCGGTGAACCAGGTGATCGCGAACAGGGCGAGTCCCAGGTACCAGAGTCGTTCCTCGGCGCCGAACGGCACGCCCAGCACGGTCAGTCCGGGGTCCGCGGAGAAGGAGAGGCCGCCCAGTTCCAGCGGGGGGACGGAGCGGCCGTTGAAGCCGCCGGTGACGGAGTCCGCGGTGAGCAGGACGTGGTGGCCGAGGAAGACCAGGGCCAGGGTCGCGACGCCCAGGTAGACGCCGCGCACCCGCCCGGCGACGGGGCTGAACAGTCCGCCGGCCGTCCCGGCGAGCAGGACCGCGAGCACGGCGGCCACGCCGGTCGGCAGGCCGGGGCCGGGCTCGCCGGCCAGCCATACGTAGCCGTAAGCGCCCACGGCCAGGAAGAAGGCGTGGCCGAGGGACAGTTGGCCGGCTGTGCCGGACAGCAGGCCGAGGCCCATCGCGCCGACGGCCGCCGCCATCGAGAACAGGCCGATGCGCAGCCAGAACGCGTCGAGGTAGAAGGGCAGCGCGCACAGGACGACGACCGCTGCCGAGGTCCAACCCACGCGCACGGCGCGGGTACGGGAGAGTCGCTCAGACACGGACCGCCGCCTTCCCGCCGAACAGCCCGGTGGGCCGCACCAGCAGAACCAGGACCATCACCGCATAGGGGGCGACGTCGCCGAACCCTTCGCCCAGAACGTGCAGTTCGGACTGGTAGCCGGCGACCAGCGCCTCGGTCATGCCGATGAGCAGGCTGCCCGCGAGGGCGCCGGGCGGCGAGGCCATCCCGCCGAGGATCGCCGCCGGGAACGCCTTCAGGGCGATCTGTCCCGTGGTGCGCTCCAGTCCGGGAGCGGGGAACGCGGCGAGGAAGACGGCCGCCAGCGCGGCCAGCGCTCCGGCCAGGCACCAGGCCAGCATGCGCACCCGTGTCAGCCGTACGCCCATCAGGGAGGCCGCCTCGACGTCCTCGGCCGCGGCGCGCAGCGACAGGCCCCACGAGGTGTACCGGAACAGGGCGAAGACACCGGCGATGACCACGGTGGAGACCACGATCGCGGCGATCCTGCTGTCCGCGACCGTGACCGGTCCCAGCCCGCTGACCGCGTCGCCCCAGGGGTCCCCGAGCGAGAGCAGGTCGCCGCCGATGCGCCGCGACAGGTCGGTGAGGACGAGGATGTCGACGCCGATGGTGACGATGGTCTGCACGTGCGCGGTGTGCGGGTCCGCCCCGCCGGCCTGGAGCAGGAACCGGTCCATGGCTCCGGCCACGGCCGCCGTCACCAGGACGGACACCGCGAGCGCCCCGGCGAAGCCGAGATCGTCGTGGAGTACGGCGGTGAGGTAGCCGCCGAGCAGGAGCAGGGAGCCGTGGGCGAAGTTCATCACGCCGGAGGCCTTGAAGATGATGACGAAGCCGAGGGCGACAAGGGCGTAGACCGCGCCGAGGGCGAAGCCGTTGAACACGTTGTCCAGGAGGGTCGTCATGCCGCGTCCTCCTGTTCGGCGCCGGTGCCGAGGTAGGCGCGCAGCACCTCGGGGTCGCCGCGGACCTCGTCCGGGGTGCCGTGCGCGATGGCACGACCGAAGTCGAGGACGGTGACCTCGTCGGCGAGCCGCATCACCAGCCCCATGTCGTGCTCCACCAGCACGACGGACAGGCCGAGTTCGGCGCGTACGGCGTGCAGGACCTCGACCGTCCGGGCGCGCTCCGCGGCGTTCATCCCGGCGACCGGCTCGTCCAGCAGCAGCACGCTGGGCTCCAGGCAGAGGGCCCGGGCGAACTCCACGCGCTTGCGGTCGCCGTAGGAGAGCGGCGCGACGGGGCTGTCGAAGTGCCGGCCCAGACCGGTCAGTTCTGCGATCTCACGGGCCCGGGCGAGGTGTTCGCGTTGTTCTCGCCGCGCGTGCGGCAGGCGCAGCGCGTCGGCGACGAACCCGGCCCGGGACAGGGCGTGGCGGCCGAGCATCAGGTTGTCGGCGACGGTGCCTTGGGTGGTGACGATGTTCTGGAAGGTGCGGGCCATGCCGAGGGCGGCGATGCGGTGCGGGGCGAGCCGGGTCAGTTCGGTCTGCCCGAGCCGGACGGTGCCCGTGTCCGGGCGGCACAGGCCCGACAGCACGTTGAAGCAGGTGGATTTGCCCGCTCCGTTGGGTCCGATGAGCGCGTGGACGGTGCCCGGCGCGACGGTGAAGGACACCGCGTCCAGAGCGGTGAGTCCGGCGAACCGGACGGTCACGTCCGTCACGGTGAGTTCGGGCGGTGCGGTGGTGCGGGTGGTCACGCGGCTCCCTGCCCTTCGGCGGTTCCGGCGCCGAGCGCGGTCCCGTCCTCTTCCTCGGTGGGCTCTCCCAGGTACAGCCGCTTCACGGCGTCCGTGCGGGCGAGTTCGTCCGCGGGTCCGGACAGCCGGACCTCGCCGACCTCCAGGACGTGGGCGGTGTCCGCGAGGGACAGCGCCATGCCCGCGTTCTGCTCGACGAGCAGGACGGCGGTGCCCTGGGCGTTGATCTCGCGCACGACCTCGGCGATCCGGTACACCATCTGCGGGGCGAGGCCCAGGGAGGGCTCGTCGAGCAGGAGCAGGCGGGGCGCGGCCATGAGGGCCCGGCCGATGGCGAGCATCTGCTGCTCGCCGCCGGAGAGCAGGCCCGCCGCCTGCCGGGTGCGTTCGGCCAGGCGCGGGAAGAGCGTGAAGACCCGCTCCCGGGCCTCTGCGACCTGGTCCGGGCGGCGCCGCCCGAGGCCGAGCCCGCCGGAGCGCAGGTTCTCGTCGACGGTGAGTCCGGCGAAGACCCGGCGTCCCTCGGGGACCTGGACGACACCGGCGCGCACGGCGGCGACCGGGTCGCGCCCGTCGAGTTCCGTGGCTCCGTAGCGGATACGGCCGGCCGTGACCGCGCCGCGGTGCAGGCGCAGGGTGCCCGACACCGCCCGCAGCAGGGTCGTCTTGCCGGCGCCGTTGGCGCCGAGGAGGGCGACGACCATGCCGTGCGGGACGGTCAGGGACACGGAACGAAGGGCGGACACGGCACGGCCGTAGGTCACGTCGAGGCCCTCGACGTGCAGGGCGGGCTCTTCGTCCGGTGGTGCTTCGGGCATCACGGCTCCTCGGGTCCGTACCGTCGGGTACGGGGGCTGCGGGGGCGGGGCAGCCCACGACAGCACGGGCCCGGCGGGCGGTACAGGGG
>NZ_JAKEIO010000218.1 GCF_021474405.1 [Streptosporangium] indianense | reverse complement strand
CCCCCTACCGCCGCCCCCGCGCCCCCGGCAGCCGGGGCGGCGGGGCCACCCCCGCCCGGGGGGCCCCCCCGCCCGGGTTGGCCGCGGGCCCGGCCCGGGACGCGGCTTTGTGAACCCCCCCCATGGGGGGCCGCGCGGGCGGCGGGGGCGGCGGGGCGGCCTGGGACCACTGGGACTCCAGGCGGGTCAGGGACTCCAGCTCGCCGTAGTCGAGAAAGATGCCGCGGCAGCCGCTGCACTGCTCGATCTGTACGCCGTTGCGGTTGTACGTGTGCATCGGTGCGTGGCACTTCGGACACTGCATGGTCGTTCAACTCCTCGCCGGTCGGTCCTGCTTCAGGTGTCGCCAGGACAGACTCTGTCCCGCTGTGGTCGGTTGCACCCTACTTCGCGTGCTCCGGCGTCAACTGTGGCGGGACGGTAGCCATTCGGTCACAGGCGTCCACGACCGACCGCTCCACCTCGTCCAGCGGCCGACCGGCCTCGACCGCCTTGGCGACGGCCCGGGCCGCGGTCTGCGCGGTGAGGGCCCGGGCGGCGACGTCGAGTGCGGGCCAGGGATCGCCCTCGGCGGGGACGGCCGGGCCGCCGGCCTGCCGGTAGGCGGTGAGGAACCGGTCCCACTCCCCGGGCGGGAGCAGGCCGCAGGCGTACCAGGCGGCGGGGCGGGCGAGGTCCCAGGCGGGGACCCCGGCCCCGAGGTCGTCCACGTCGATCAGCAGCCAGGGGCCGTCGGGCGCGGGGCGGCGTATGAGCTGGCCCAGGTGGAGGTCGCCGTGGCAGAGGGTGCCGGTGTGCGGCATCGGGGCCTCGCCGCGGGCCCAGGCCGGGAGGACGGCCCAGGCGCGCAGGACGGGGGCGGCGGCCGGGTGCGGGCCGACTGCGTGGAGCCGGGCCATCGCCCGGGCCGCCTTGGCGGGACCGCGCATGGGGGGCATGCCCTGCGGGACCGGGCTGCGGTGGAGGCGGGCGAGGAGGGTGGCGGCCGCTTCCCAGGGGGCGGCGTCCGGGTCGTCCGGGTCCACGGGGGTGCCGTACGGCCAGAACGTCACGAGGCGGCCGTGCAGGGTGACCGGGGAATCGTCGAGCGGCGGCAGGAGGAGGTCGGGGAGGCGCGCGGCCACCCAGAGGCGGGCGCGGAGTCCGGCCGGGTCGCTGTCCGGCGGGTGCGCCTTGGCGACGGTGTCCGCGTGGCGTACGACGATGCCGTCCGGGCGGTCCGCGAGCGTGGCCGCACCGCAGGGGCAGGCCGACGAGCGGGCGTGGGCGACCGCTCGGGCCCTGAGGGTGAGCGCGTGCACGAGGGGGGCGGGGGTCACGGGGTGAGAGTACGTGGGGTGGGGGGCGCGGCGTCAGGAACAGCCGCGAGCGGGCTTCCGGTGCCCTCGGGCCGAGGAACAGGCGAGTTGGGGGTGATCGGTGGAGGGGAAAAGCAATGCCGGCGCAGCTCCCCAGCTGCGCCGGCATCTGTGCCGTCCGTCGCACCCCCGTCCCCACGGGGTTTCATGGGTGTGATGTCCCCGCCCGGACCGCTCTTCCGGGCCTGGGGTCGCCGCTCAGCGCCCCAGCATCTCGCCCACGGACGACGCCTGTGTGGCCACTGTCTCCCACCCGTCGAAGACGAGGAGGAGCAGGACCGCCAGGGGAAGGGCCATCAGTGTCGCCACCAGCGGGTGGCGGCGGCCCTGGCGGCGGGGGCGGAACGCGGCGGCGTACGCCTTGCGTCCCTCCTCGCGGAGCAGTGTCCGCGGTGCCGTCTGGGCCATGGTCCCTCTCCTGACCGTTCTCAGTTGTCGTTGACAGCGGCGGGCGTCTGACCTCGGGGGACGAGTGCTGCCACCCGCCGCTTGACCTCAAATCTAGGCGCCCGGCCCCTGCCCGGCGTCATGCCCTCGTACCGATTGCCGGGCCTCCCCGAGGATGAGCCGCCACCTGCGATGTACTCCCCTGGGTGGAGACGGGGGCGCGGGTCTCAGGGTCTTCCCCGACGGGACGCCCGGATCACCCCTCTTTGTCCGAGCCTTCCTCCCGCGGAACAGGCTGTTCCACCAGTGCGAGCACCCGATTCGCCATGAAGCGCGCGGTACGCACGACCGTCCCGCTTCGGGTGACTTCGCTCACTTCCACGACACCTCGGCGTACCGCCGTCTCCACCCTGCGGCCCGCTCTGCTCGCCACGACCTCATACGTGCGCGTGGTGTCCCCCGCGTCCACGACTATCTCCACGCGATCACCCTTCACAGGACCAATCCCCCTTCTGCGACGGGTGGTTGGGATCACGCTCCACGCGAAGTCCGCCTCTTCGCGCCCTCCCTGACCACTCTTCAAGTCTCCCACCCACCACTGACAATCCATCAAGCTGAGAGGGCGCGGCCTCTGCGCGCGGGCGGCCGTGGAAACGTAAGCTGTGGCTCGTCACAGGACCGGGCAGCGGGGATGAACATGGCGATGATGCGCCTGAGGCGCGAGGACCCGCGCGTCGTCGGCTCGTTCAAGCTTCACAGACGGCTCGGCGCGGGCGGGATGGGCGTGGTCTATCTGGGCTCCGACAAGAAGGGGCAGCGGGTCGCGCTCAAGGTCATCCGCCCCGACCTGGCGGAGGACCAGGAGTTCCGCTCCCGGTTCGCCCGTGAGGTCTCGGCGGCCCGGCGGATCCGCGGCGGCTGCACGGCCCGGCTGGTGGCGGCCGACCTCGACGCGGACCGGCCCTGGTTCGCCACGCAGTACGTGCCCGGCCCGTCCCTGCACGACAAGGTCGCGGCCGAGGGTCCGCTCTGCGCGGCCGATGTCGCCGCCGTGGGTGCCGCCTTGTCGGAGGGCCTGGTCGCGGTGCACGAGGCCGGGGTGGTGCACCGGGACCTGAAGCCGTCCAACATCCTGCTGTCCCCGAAGGGGCCTCGGATCATCGACTTCGGCATCGCCTGGGCCACCGGCGCCTCCACGCTCACCCATGTCGGCACGGCGGTCGGCTCGCCCGGCTTCCTCGCGCCGGAGCAGGTGCGCGGTGCCGCCGTCACCCCCGCCACGGACGTGTTCTCGCTGGGCGCCACGCTCGCGTACTCCTCGATGGGCGACTCGCCCTTCGGGCACGGCAGTTCCGAGGTGATGCTGTACCGCGTGGTGCACGAGGAGCCGCAGCTGCACGGTGTGCCCGACGCGCTGGCCCCGCTCGTGCGGGCGTGTCTGGCGAAGGACCCCGAGGAGCGGCCCAGCACGCTCCAACTGTCGCTGCGCCTCAAGGAGATCGCGGCCCGGGAGTCACAGGACCTCGCCGGTGTCCGGCCGCCCGCGCCGCGTGGCGCCGAGGGCGACCGGCCCGTCGACACCTACCCCGAGCGGTCCCGGCGTCCCCAGGGACAGCACGGTGCCGGCACGTCCGGGGCCCAGCGGGGCCGGGTCACTCCCCCACCGCGGGGCTCCGTCCCCTCCCGGGACGGCCATGCTCCGGACGGTACGGCGTCCCAGGGCGGGACCGGTGCGCGGGGCGGGAACCGGGCGACAGGGAGCGGGAACCGGGCGACGGGGAGCGGAAGCCGCGGCAGGATCCCGGGGCGCGGCCCAGGTGCCGCCCGGGGCGGCACTCCGTCGCGGTCGGGGTCGCGGCCGACGCCCACCGGGCGCAACGGGACCCGGTCCGGCAGCGGCGCACGCCCCGCCCCGCACAGCGGCACCGGGCGCCCCACGTCCAGGAACACGGGGACCCGACTGCGGCCCGCCAATCCGCGGCTGCTGCGGCAGCGGCTGTTCGTGTTCGTCGTGGTGACGTTGCTGGTGGCGGTCGGCATCGCCCTGGTGCAGGGCTGCCAGGGCCCGGCACGTGGTCTCGGCGGCGACGGGGGCGGCGTACGGCAGGAGCACGTCCAGCAGGACGACCGCGCAAGGAACTTCGAGCCGTAGGAGTCCGGCGCGCGACTGCGGCCGTGGGGCGACGGCCTGCTTCAGCGGGGTGTCACAGCCGGGGCAGGATCCGCTCGAAGAAGGCGCGGTCGCCGTCGAAGACCGGGTCCAGTGCCAGGAATTCGGGCGGGGTGACCCAGCGGGTCTCCGCCACCTCGCCCGGGTCGGGAAGCACCTCGCCGGTGTCGGCGCGGGCGGTCCACCAGTGGAGACGGAACCGGTGGTCGTCGGTCTCCGACTCCCAGACCTTCGCCTCCGGTACGACGACGAGTCCGACCTCCTCGTGGACCTCCCGCACGACCGCCTGCTCCTGGGTCTCGTCCGGCTCGACCTTGCCGCTGACGGGCTGCCAGTAGCCGGGCCGGGCGACGGCCGGGCCGCGCCGGATCGCCAGAAGCCGCTCTCCGCGCACGACCACGGCGACGATCGCGTCGCGCTGCTCCACGGCCGGCCCCTAGCCGGTGGGCCGGCCGGTGGCCACGGCGTAGAAGGCCACGGCGGCCGCCGCACCCACGTTGAGGGAGTCCACGCCGTGGGACATGGGGATGCGGACCCACTCGTCGGCGGCGACCAGGGCCTGGGTGGACAGGCCGTCGCCCTCCGCTCCGAGCATGAGCGCCACACGGTCCATGGTGTGCGCAGCGGCCTCGTCGAGGGACCGGGCCTTCTCGTCGGGGGTGAGGGCGAGCAGCGTGAAGCCCGCCTCCCGGACCGACTCCAGCCCCTTGGGCCAGGTGTCCAGCCGGGCGTACGGGACGGAGAAGACGGCGCCCATGGAGACCTTCACGCTGCGGCGGTACAGCGGGTCGGCGCAGTCGGGTGAGAGCAGGACGGCGTCCATGCCGAGGGCGGCGGCCGACCGGAAGATCGCGCCGATGTTGGTGTGGTCGTTGACCGACTCCATGACGACCACGCGGCGGGCCGTCCGCAGGAGGTCGGTGGCCGTGGGCAGCGGCTTGCGCTGCATGGACGCGAGCGCGCCGCGGTGCACGTGGTAGCCGGTGACCTGCTCGGCGAGCTCCGGGCTGACGGCGTAGACCGGGGCGGGCAGTTCGTCGATGACGTCGCGCATGACGTCGACCCACTTGGCCGAGAGCAGCATGGACCGCATCTCGTAGCCGGCTTCCTTGGCCCTTCTGATGACCTTCTCGCCCTCGGCGATGAAGAGGCCCTCGGCGGGTTCGCGCCTGCGGCGCAGCTCCACATCGGTCAGGCCGGTGTAGTCGCGCAGACGCGGGTCGTCGGGATCCTCGACGGTGATGAGATCGGCCACAGGGTGATACTGCCTTGTCCTGGGTGTGGTGCCAACGGCTCGGGACGGGTTGGTTACCCGGGGTTACTCGCTTGTCGCGGGGACCGGAGGGCCGACCTTCACGACGTCGCCGATGACGATGACCGCCGGGGGCTTCACGTCCTCGGTCCGTACGGTCTCCGCGACCGTCGCGAGGGTCGCGTCGACGCGGCGCTGGGCGGCGGTCGTGCCCTCCTGGACGAGGGCGACGGGGGTGCCGGCCGGCTTTCCGTGGGCCACCAGCGTCTCCGCGATCTTTCCGATCTTGTCGACGCCCATGAGGATCACCAGCGTGCCGGTCTGCTGCGCCAGGGACGGCCAATCGACCAGGGACCGCTCGTCGTCGGGCGCGACATGGCCGCTGACCACGGTGAACTCGTGGGCGACACCGCGGTGGGTGACCGGGATGCCAGCCGCGCCCGGGACGGAGATCGAGCTGGAGATCCCGGGGACGACCGTGCAGGGGATGCCGGCCTCGGCGAGGGCCTGGAGCTCCTCCATGCCGCGGCCGAAGACGTACGGGTCGCCACCCTTCAGCCGAACGACCGACTTGCCCTGTTTGGCGTGCTCGATCAGCGCGTTGTTGATGGCCTCCTGGGCCATGAAGCGGCCGTAGGGGATCTTCGCGGCGTCGATCACCTCGACGTGGGGCGGAAGTTCGGCGAGGAGGTCGCGCGGGCCGAGGCGGTCCGCGATCACCACGTCCGCCTCCGCGAGCAGGCGGCGGCCGCGCACGGTGATCAGGTCCGGGTCGCCGGGGCCGCCGCCGACCAGGGCGACTCCGGGGGTGCGGGTGCGGTAGTGCGGTGCGACGAGCGTGCCGTCCCGCAGGCCCTCGACGACCGCGTCGCGGACGGCGGCGGTGTGGCGGGGGTCGCGTCCCTTGGCGTCGGTGGTGAGGACGGCGACCGTGACGCCCTCGCTGTGGCCGGTGGCCGGAGTCCAGGCCGTCGCCAGGTCGGCGTCGTCGGACCGGACGCACCACACGCGGTGGCGTTCCGCCTCGGCCGACGCCCTGTTGTTCGCGTCCGTGTCGCTGGTGGCGATCAGGGCGTACCAGGCGTCCGCGAGGTCGCCCTCCTGGTAGGGGCGCCGGTGCCAGGTGATCTCACCGGCGTCCGCCATGGCCTCGACCGAGGGGGTGGCCTCGGGGGACACGAGGAGGAGGTCCGCGCCCGCCGCGATCAGTGCCGGAAGGCGGCGCTGGGCGACCTGGCCGCCGCCGAGGACGACCACGCGACGGCCGGCGAGGCGGAGGCCTACGGGGTAGGCGGGGTGTTCGGCCATGAGGTGCGGCTCCTGTTGCGGCGGTGTGCAGTGCCCTGACGTGCGGATTTTAGTGGGCGGGAGGGGAAGTGGCCCAGGTGGTCCAGTGACTGGGCACCGGGGTGCCGCCGGTGGGCGTACGGCAGGGGGT
>NZ_JAKEIO010000217.1 GCF_021474405.1 [Streptosporangium] indianense | reverse complement strand
GTCCCCATGCCCGCACCTCCCCTTGCGCTGCCTGCACCCTTCCCCCGGAGTAACCACCCACTTCGAAGTACGTACTTGAGCGGGCGCTTCCCCTGCGACGAGCCTAAACGCCATGACCGACACCGCAGTTGCTCCCCGTACTCCTCTGACTCTTCTCGGCACCGGTGCCATGGGCACCGCCCTCGCCCGTGTCTGGCTGGCCGCCGGGCACGAGGTGACCGTCTGGAACCGCACCGCCGCCCGTGCCGAGCCGCTCGCCGCCGAGGGCGCCACCGTCGCCGCGCGCGCCGCCGAGGCCGTGGCCGCGAACCGGCTCGTGATCGCCTGCCTGCTGGACGACGCCTCCGTGGGCGAGGCCCTCGACGGGGCCGCACTCGCCGGGCGGGACCTGGTGAACCTCACCACCGGCACCCCCGCCCAGGACCGGGCACGTGCCGCCTGGGCCGAGGAACGCGGCGCCCGCTTCCTGGGCGCCGGGATCATGGCCGTCCCCCCGATGATCGGCGCCCCGGGCTCCGGCGGCTACGTGTTCTACAGCGGCTCCGCCGGGCTGTTCGAGGAGCACCGCGAGACGCTCGCCGTCCCGGCCGGCACCCGTTACGTCGGGGCCGACCCGGGCTTCGCCGCGCTGCACGACGTGGCGCTGCTGAGCGCGATGAGCGGCATGTTCGCGGGCATCGCCCACGCCTTCGCGCTGATCCGCCCGGAGGGCATCGCGCCGAAGGACTTCGCACCGCTGCTCGTGGACTGGCTCACCGCGATGGCCCCGGCCGCGCACCAGAGCGCCGAGGGGCTCCAGAGCGGCGACTACACCCGCGATGTCGTCTCCAACCTCGCGATGCAGGTCGCGGGCAACGCCACGCTGCTGCGCACGGCCGAGGAACAGCGGGTCAGTCCGGAGCTGCTGACGCCGTACATGCGGCTCATGGAGCGCAGGCTCGCGCAGGGGCACGGGGACGAGGACGGGACGGGCGTGGTCGACCTGCTGGACCTGCGAGGGCGCTAGGCGATCCACTGCTCGTACGCCAGGTCCAGGGCGAAGACGACGGTCAGCAGCACGATGCGGACGAAGCCGCTGCCCTGCTTCAGGGCGGTGTGGGCGCCCAGGGTGCCGCCCGCCAGGTTGAAAAGGGCCATGAGTGCGGCCAGTTGCCACAGGACCGCGCCCTGCCGGGCGAAGGTCGCGAGGGCGCCCGCGATGGGGGTCCCCCCTGCTCGAGCGAAGCCGAGAGCTTGGGGGAACAGCAGTTGACGATCTTCGCGGTGGCGGAGGCCGTCACCGCCGCGCCCGTGGTGCCGACGATGGCGACCGCCTTGTTCGTGCCGAGGGCGTGCCGGACGGCAGTCCCAGGAGCAGTACCGGCAGCAGGAGCAGCCCGCCGCCACCGACCACGGCGTCGATCCACCCGGCGGCGAGGGCCGCGAGGCAGAGCAGGGCGATCATGGTCAGTGATATCAGGGCATGATCGAGGCCCTAGGCGAGGCCTGCGCCGCCTCTCTGACAACCGGCAGTCACCGCACCGCGCGAACCCTCACAGCCCGCTGTCGCCCCAGCTCAGGAACCCTCACATACGGCCTCCTCCCCCGCTGAGGGCAGCGTTCCCCGGGGGAAACAGACGTGATGCTGCCGGGTAACACCGGCACCGCACGCTCGAGTGCATGACCTCGAATGAGCGTGTGGTGGTGATCGGCACCGGCCTCGCGGGCGTACGGCTCGCCCGGCGGCTCGGTGAGCTCGGCACGCCCGCGCTGCTCATCGGCGAAGAGGAACACCGGCCCTACAACCGGGTCCTGCTCGCCGACGTGCTGGCCGGACGGTACAGCCCCGAGGTGATCGCCCTGCCGACGCCGGCGCGGCTCCTGCGCGGCCGGGTCGTCGGTGTCGACCGCGAGCGGCGGACCGTCGCCTGCGCGGACGGGACGGTGATCGCATACGACCGGCTCGTCCTCGCGACCGGCTCCAACCCCGTCCTGCCGCCGCTGCGGGGGCTGTTCACCGAGAACCACGAACTGCCCGAAGGTGTCCACGCCTTCCGGACCATGGACGACTGCCTGGGGCTGTCGAAGGCGGTCCGGCCGGGCGTGCGGGCCGTCGTCGTCGGCGGCGGTCTCCTCGGGGTGTCGGCGGCCCGGGCGCTCGCCCTGCGCGGCGCCCAGGTCGTGCTCGCCCAGCAGTCCGAGCGGCTGATGGAACGCCAGCTCGACCCGGCCGCCTCGAAGCTCGTCGAGCGGCATCTGATCGACCTGGGCGTCGAGGTGCACACCGAGTGCCGGGTGCGGGACGTGCGCTGCGTCGCGGGCGCGGTCCGCTCGGTGGAGATGGCCGACGGGTACGCGCTCGACGCCGACCTGGTCGTCGTCGCCTGTGGGGTCCACCCCCGGGTCGGTCTCGCGCAGGCCGCCGGGCTCGACGTCCGCAAGGGCGTCGTCGTCGACGACGAGCTGCGCACCTCCGACCCGTACATCCACGCCGTCGGCGACTGCGCCCAGCACGCCGGCGTGCTCTACGGACTCGCCACTCCCGCGCTCGAACAGGCCGACGTGCTGGCCGAGTTGCTGGCCGGGGACGCGAGCGCCCGGTACACCGGCACACGCTCGCTGACCCGGCTCACCCTCACGGGGCACGACAGCCCGTTCGACCTCGCCGCGTTCGGCGAGACCGAGGTGCTCCCGGGCGACGACGTCGTCCAGCTCGCCGACGCCACCCGCGGCACCTACCGCAAGGTCGTCGTCCGCGACGACCGCCTGGTCGGCGGGGTCCTCGTCGGCGAACTCGGCACCGTCGGCGCGCTCGCCCGCGCCTGGGAGGGAGCAGAGCCGCTCCCCTCCGACGGCGGCCCCCTGCTCCACCTGCTCACCAACGATGGAGGCTCCTGATGACGGCCACCCCGGGGGCGACCCCCACGATCGTGCTCGTCGGCCACGGCATGGTCGGCCAGCGCTTCCTCGAAGCGCTCGCCGAGCGCGGCCTGACCGCCACGCACCGCGTGGTCGTCCTCTGCGAGGAGCCGCGTCCGGCCTACGACCGTGTCGCCCTCACCTCGTACTTCTCGGGCAAGACACCGGACGACCTGTCCATGACGGACATGGAGTTCATCGAAAACCACGGCATCGAGCTGTACGTGGGCGACCCGGCGGTCTCCGTCGACCGTGACGCGAAGAAGGTCACCGCCCGCTCGGGCGAGGTCTTCGACTACGACACGCTCGTCCTCGCCACCGGCTCGTACCCGTTCGTGCCGCCGGTCCCGAACAAGGACGCCGAGGGCTGTTTCGTCTACCGCACGATCGAGGACCTGCTCGCGATCGAGGAGTACGCCAAGTCGAAGGCCACGGTGGGCGCCGTGGTCGGTGGCGGACTGCTCGGCCTGGAGGCCGCGGGGGCGCTGAAGGGCCTCGGACTCACCTCCCACATCGTGGAGTTCGCGCCGCGGCTGATGCCCGTCCAGGTGGACGACGGCGGCGGTGCCGCGCTGCTGCGCACCATCGAGCAGATGGGCCTGACCGTCCACACGGGCGTGGGCACGCAGGAGATCCTGGTCGACTCCGAGGGCGCCGTCACCGGCATGAAGCTCTCCGACGGCTCCGAACTCGCCACCGACATGGTGGTGTTCTCCGCCGGTGTGCGCCCCCGCGACCAGCTGGCCCGCGACTGCGGACTGACGGTCGGCGAGCGCGGCGGCATCACGGTGGACGAGCAGTGCCGTACGGTCGCCGACCCGCACGTCTTCGCGATCGGCGAGTGCGCTCTGGCCTCCGACGGCCGGGTCTACGGCCTGGTGGCCCCGGGGTACGAGCAGGCCGAGACGGCGGCGGCGACGATCGCCTCGGACGAGGCGTCCTTCACCGGCGCCGACCTGTCCACCAAGCTGAAGCTGCTCGGCGTGGACGTGGCGTCCTTCGGCGACGCGCACGGCACCGCCGAGGACTGCCTGGACGTCGTCTACTCCGACTCCCGCGCGGGCCTGTACAAGAAGCTGGTCATCGGCCGCGACGGCACGCTGCTCGGCGGCATCCTGGTCGGCGACGCGGAGGCGTACGGCACGCTGAAGGCGTTCACCGGCTCCGTCCCACCGGTCTCGCCCGAGTCGCTGGTGCTGCCGGCCGGGGCCGGGGAGTCCGTGCAGCTCGGCCCGTCCGCCCTGCCGGACGACGCGATCGTCTGCTCCTGCCACAACGTCTCCAAGGGCACGATCCGCGGCGCGGTCACCGACCACCAGTGCACGACCGTGCCCGAGGTGAAGAAGTGCACCAAGGCCGGCACCGGCTGCGGCTCCTGCGTCAAGGTCCTCGGCCAGCTCGTCAACGCCGAGCTGGAGGCGAGCGGCGTCGAGGTCGACAAGGGCCTGTGCGGCTGCTTCGGGCAGACCCGCGAGGAGCTCTACGAGATCGTCCACGCCCTGCGCATCACCACGTACCAGGACCTGCTGGACCGGCACGGCCGCGAGGAGGCCCGGGGCGGTGACGGCTGCGAGGTCTGCAAGCCGGCCGTCGGCTCGATCATCGCCTCGCTCGCCCCGACGATCGGCGCGAGCGGCTACGTCCTGGACGGCGAGCAGGCGGCCCTCCAGGACACCAACGACCACTTCCTGGCCAACCTGCAGAAGAACGGCTCGTACTCGGTCGTGCCGCGCATCCCCGGCGGCGAGATCGCCCCGGAGAAGCTGATCGTGATCGGCGAGATCGCCCGGGACTTCGGCCTCTACACGAAGATCACCGGCGGTCAGCGGATCGACATGTTCGGCGCCCGCGTCGAGCAACTGCCGCTGATCTGGGCCCGGCTGGTCGACGCGGGCTTCGAGTCCGGCCACGCCTACGGAAAGTCGCTGCGCACGGTGAAGTCCTGCGTCGGCCAGACCTGGTGCCGCTACGGCGTCCAGGACTCCGTCCGGATGGCGATCGACCTGGAGCTGCGCTACCGGGGGCTCAGGTCGCCCCACAAGCTCAAGTCGGCCGTCTCCGGCTGCCAGCGCGAGTGCGCGGAGGCCCAGTCGAAGGACTTCGGCGTGATCGCCACGGCGAACGGCTGGAACCTCTACGTCGGCGGCAACGGCGGCGCGACGCCGCGCCACGCGGACCTGCTCGCACAGGACCTGTCGGACGCCGAACTGATCCGCCTGATCGACCGGTTCCTGATGTTCTACATCCGCACCGCCGACCGCCTGGAGCGCACCTCGACGTGGCTGGAGCGGATCCCCGGCGGCCTCGACCACGTGCGGGACGTCGTCGTCCACGACTCGCTCGGCATCTGCGACGAGCTGGAGCAGCTGATGCGGGCGCATGTCGCGCACTACCGCGACGAGTGGGCCGAGACCGTCAACGACCCCGAGAAGCTCGCCCGGTTCGTGTCCTTCGTGAACGCCCCGGACACCCCGGACCCGGTCGTCGCCTTCGTGCCCGAGCGTGACCAGATGAAGCCCGACCTGCCGCTGCTGTCCATCGGCATGCGACCCGCCGCTGACGTACTGGAAGGAAGCGCCCAGCGATGACCCTGGCACCCGAGACCACCGACCTCAAGATCGAACTCGCCCTCGACGACGACTGGTTCACGGTCTGCGACCTGAGCACGCTGCTCCCGGGGCGCGGGGTGGCCGCACTGCTGCCGGACGGCCGGCAGGCCGCGGTCTTCCGCGACCGCTCCGGCGACCTGTTCGCCATCGACAATCGCGACCCCTTCACCGGCGCGGCCGTCCTCTCCCGGGGCCTCACCGGCACCCACCAGGGCCGCCCCTTCGTCGCCTCGCCCCTCCTGAAGCAGCGCTTCGACCTGACGTCCGGACAGTGCCTGGACGACGAGTCGGTCCGGGTGACGGCGTACAAGGTGCGGGCGGCGTAGGAACACCGGCGTACGGAGACACCCCTCCCTGGAGGGGTGTCTCCGCGTGTGCCCGCCCGGGCGACGTTCAGCGTGCCGGCCGTGCCGCTGTGGGCGAGCGCCGGGGCGCCGGGGAGCGGGGTGCCTCGGCGGCGCGTTCGCAGTGGGGCCAGTCGCCGAAGTCGCGGTCCCGGCTCCACAGGGTGCGGGCCGCCTGGATGTTCCACTCCGGGTCCAGGGCATCGCGCGGCGTGCCGCCCAGCTCGCTCAGCCGGGCGTCGGAGATCTGGAACAGCCCCCAGTTCCGGGTGCCGTTGGTGTTGGGGAGGATGTGCAGCGGGTCGAGGAAGGACTGGCAGTCGGCGATGGCCACCGCCTTGTCGGGCACCTCCCAGAACACCTCCCGCACGCGTTGCCGCACCTTCTGCGGCGGCCACACGTCCATCCGGACCCGCGAGGTGTACAGCGCCTTCTTGGTCGGCTCCGCCACCACGCCGTTGGGTTGCAGTCCTCCGGCCAGCACCTGGAACGCCGTGACCCGGCGCAGCGTCTGCGGCCCGAAGTCCCCGTCCACACCGATGTCCGCGCCCTTGGCGTGCAGCAGCCGCTGCACCTCCCGCACGCACTCGTCGTGCTCGCCCATCGCGATCACCGGCGGACAGCCGGCCGAGAACAACGGCCGGTCATCACCGGTGTCGCGCCCGCCGCCCGAGGACGACCGGCCGTTCGTCAGGGCCCAGGCGGAGACACTGACGGCGGCGACGATCACGGCGGCGACGACGGAGGTACGCAGCCGGCGCCGGCGTGAGAGTGCGGCGGGCCGCGGACCCGCCTCGGGGTCCGGCGGGTCGTTGCGGCGGGGGGCCGGGGTGGAGGCG
>NZ_JAKEIO010000216.1 GCF_021474405.1 [Streptosporangium] indianense | reverse complement strand
GCTCGGGGGGGGGCTCGGGGAGTTCGGGGAGGTCGGCGTCGTAGGGGGCGTCCCACCAGGTGAGGACGAGGACGCGGTCCTGGGGTGCCCGGAAGGTTTCCCGGCGCAGCGGTTCGCGGGGGAGGCCTTGGGCGCGGGCCCAGGCCAGCAGCTCCTCGCCCCGGCCCTCGGCCGCCCGGGCCTCCCACATCAACGCGACCGTCACGAGTAGAGGTTCTCCTTGCTGACCTCGTGCACATGGTCGTGGTCGTGCCCGGGCACGTGCGGCTCGGTCACCGGCAGGGACGAGTCCGCCGACAGGTCCCAGGCCGACGCCGCCCGGTTCCGGGCGACCATCTCGGCGCCCAGGGCGGCGACCATCGCGCCGTTGTCCGTGCACAGCTTGGGCCGCGGCACGCGCAGCCGGATGCCGGCGGCCTCGCAGCGCTCCTGGGCGAGGACGCGCAGCCGGGAGTTCGCGGCCACACCGCCGCCGATCATCAGATGGTCGACGCCCTCGTCCTTGCAGGCCCGGACGGCCTTGCGGGTCAGCACGTCCACGACCGCCTCCTGGAAGGACGCCGCCACGTCCCGCACCGGCACCTCCTCCCCCGCCGCCCGCTTGGCCTCGATCCAGCGCGCCACGGCGGTCTTCAGCCCCGAGAAGGAGAAGTCGTAGGCCGGGTCGCGCGGGCCGGTCAGACCCCGCGGGAAGGCGATCGCGTTCGGGTCGCCCTCCTTCGCGTACCGGTCGATGACCGGCCCGCCGGGGAAGCCCAGGTTCAGCACCCGGGCGATCTTGTCGAAGGCCTCGCCGGCCGCGTCGTCGATGGTGGCGCCCATCGGGCGGACGTCGGAGGTGATGTCCGAGGACAGCAGCAGCGAGGAGTGCCCGCCGGAGACCAGCAGGGCCATGGTCGGCTCGGGCAGCGCGCCGTGCTCCAGCTGGTCCACGCAGATGTGCGAGGCGAGGTGGTTGACGCCGTAGAGCGGCTTGCCGAGCGCGTACGCGTAGGCCTTCGCCGCGGAGACGCCGACCAGCAGGGCACCGGCGAGACCGGGACCGGCGGTGACGGCGATGCCGTCGAGGTCGCGGGCGGTGACGCCCGCCTCCTTCAGGGCGCGGTCGATGGTGGGGACCATCGCCTCCAGATGGGCGCGGCTCGCGACCTCCGGGACGACACCGCCGAAGCGGGCGTGCTCGTCGACGCTGGAGGCGACGGCGTCGGCCAGCAGGGTGGTGCCCCGGACGATGCCGACGCCGGTCTCGTCGCAGGAGGTCTCGATTCCCAGTACGAGGGGTTCGTCAGCCATTGATCTCGGTTCCTTGTACGGAGTTCTCGGGGGCGGTCAGGCGCATCACCAGGGCGTCCACGTTGCCCGGCTGGTAGTAGCCGCGCCGGACACCGATGGGTTCAAAGCCGAAGCGCTCGTACAGCTTCTGTGCGCGGACGTTGTCGACCCGGCACTCCAGCATCACCTCGGCGCACTCGAAGGTGGTGGCCGCCCGCAGCAGTTCGGCCAGCAGCCGGCCGCCGAGGCCGGTCCCCCACAGGTCGCGGGAGACGGCGATGGTCTGCACGTCTGCCTGCTCGCCGGTGGCGACCAGACCCGCGTACCCGACGATCCGGGAGCCGGACTCGGCGACCACGTACCGCCGGTTGGCCTCGGGCCCGCGCGCATGGGCGAGCTCGGACCAGAACATGCCCCGGGACCAGGCGTCCTCGGGGAACAGCTCCCGTTCCAGTTCCAGTACGGAGTCGATGTCCCACCAGCGCATCTCGCGCAGCGTGCACGTCACGGCTTCGGTCACTTGGGGGTGACCACCTTGTAGTTCTTGGGGACCTGGGCGTCGGGGCGGCGCAGGTACAGCGGCCGGGGCGCGGGCAGTTCCTCGCCGGCGGCCAGCTTCTCCGCGGCCAGCCGGGCCAGGGCGGCGGCGGACACGTGCTCCGGCTCGTGCGCCTTGGGGAAGGTGTCGGGGTACAGCAGCGCGCCCGCGCCGACCGCGGGCAGCCCCTCGACCTGCTCGGCGATGTCGGCGGGCCGGTCCACGGCCGGGTCGGTGACCCGGGTACGGGAGTCGGCGTAGCGGGCCCAGTACACCTCCTTGCGGCGCGCGTCGGTGGCGACGACGAACGGAACCTGGAGGTCGGCGGCGTAGGCGAGGCCGTCCAGGGTGCACACACCGTGCACGGGGACGCCGAGGGCGAGTCCGAAGGTGTCGGCGGTCATCAGGCCGACGCGCAGCCCGGTGTACGGTCCCGGGCCGATCCCGGCGACGATCCCGGTGACGGCGTCGAGCCGCAGACGGGCCTCGGCGAGCACCCGGTCGATCGCCGGCAGCAGCAGTTCCCCGTGCCGCCGTGCGTCGACCTGACTCGACGAGGCGATGACGTCGCGTCCGTCGTGCAGGGCGACGGTGACGGCGGGCGTGGCGGTATCCAGAGCGAGCAAGAGCACGCAAACAGCCTACGGCTCCCGGAGGCCCGGCACCGTCGCACCTGTCGGGCCGTCACCTGCTGCTACCGTCACCTTCCGTCACGACAGGGACGTACGACGTGAGGTGGACGCGGTGACAGCCAGCAGCTCGGGAATCGTGGCCGGGCTCACCGCCGCGGCCCTCGCGACGGTCGGCTACCTCACCCACGAGGCCGCCGATGCCCTCCCGGCCGGTCTGGGCAGGGCGGCGCACGCGAGTGCCGCCCCGGCCCCCGGCACGTCGAAGGCGCCCCGGGTCAAGCAGGACCCGACCGCGCTGCCCGCCGACTCGGGGAAGGGCGCCCGGGTCGTGTACTCGCTGCGCCGCGACCGGGTGTGGCTGGTCGCCGGGGACCAGGCGGTCAGCCGTACGTTCACGGTCGAGCCGAGCGCGGTGGACCCGGCCCCGGGCACCTACTCGGTGACGTCCCGGTCGAACGCGGTGACCGGCTCCGACGGCGTCCCGGTCGAGCACGTGGTGCGCTTCGCCAGTGTGGACGGCGTGGTCGTCGGCTTCAGCGCGGCCGTGAACGAGTCGGCCGCCCCCGGCCGGAAGGCCCGCACCGGCGGTATCCGCGAGTCCCGGGCGGACGGCGACGCGATGTGGACGTTCGCGACGATCGGCCGCGCGGTCGTGGTGGTCCGCTAGGGCCTGTCGTTTGGATCATGGCGCAGGGCATCGGCAGCATCTGTGAAGCCCCGCGTCTGCGTCATGATCCAAACGACAGGCCCTGGGCACTCCACGAGGGGGCGGAGGATTGTCAGGCCGCTTCGCGGTGCGCCGAGGCCCGCCCGGCGCGTTCCGGCTCGGGTGCGCGCGGCGGTGTGCAGAGCAGCGCCGCCGCCTCACCGGCCGCCAGCAGGTCGCGCATGGACACCCCGGCGACCGCGCATGGCTGCGGCTGCCCCTTGCTCTCTGTAGCCGACATGGACGCCTCCCGAAGGGCCGGGGCACACGTGGTTAGGTACACCTAACCACTGACTGGATACCATGTGACCACGCACAAGACGCCGGACGCAACATCTTGCCGACGTCTTGTCGGAACGTTCATCAAAAGACCGCACACCGGGACGGCCCGGGAGGGCGTCAGGCGGCGAGCACGCTCAGGTCCGCCTCGGCCCAGCGTTCGCCCACACCGGTGAGCGTCATCTGCCGGACCTCGTCGGTCGTGTCGCCCACCGCCCGGTGGATCACGACCTGGAGCCGGTCCTCGGTCAACTCCTCGACCTTGCCCTCGCCCCACTCCACGACAACGACGGAGTCGGGCAGCGAGACGTCGAGGTCGAGGTCCTCCATCTCGTCGAGCCCGCCGGAGAGCCGGTAGGCGTCGACGTGGACCAGTGGCGGCCCGTCGCCCAGCGCGGGGTGCACCCGGGCGATCACGAACGTCGGCGAGGTGACGGCCCCGCGCACCCCGAGCCCTTCGCCCAGGCCGCGGGTCAGCGTCGTCTTGCCCGCGCCGAGCTCCCCGCTGAGCATCACCAGGTCACCGGCGCGCAGGAGTTTCGCGAGCCGGCGGCCCAGCTCCCGCATCTGCTCGGGGGACGTGACGACGATCTGGACGGAGCCGGGCTCAGCCGGGCTGTGCGGTGCTGGTGCTTCCATAGCCCTTCACGGTAGCCCCTGCGGGCACGGCACCCGTGCGGGTGAGCAGGTCGGCGAGGCGGTCGGTGACCACTTCCGGGTGTTCCAGCATCACCAGGTGTCCCGCGTCCGGCACCAGCACCAGCTCGGCGTCCGGCAGCAGATCGGCGATGGCCTCGCTGTGCTCACTCGGCGTGACCAGGTCCTGCACCCCGGCCAGTACGAGAACCGGCAGGTCCGCGAAGTGGGCGAGCGCCTCGGTCTTGTCGTGGTCGTTGAACGCCGGGTAGTACTCGGCGACCACGTCGATCGGGGTGCTCTCGATCATCCGCTCGGCGAACCGGGCGATCGCCGGGTCGACGTCCCGGGAGGCGAAGGAGTACCGCTTGATGATCCCGGCGAACAGGTCCGCGGTCGCCCGGCGCCCCTTCTCCACCAGCTCGGCCCGCTGCCCCAGCGCCTTCAGCACCCCGGGCAGCACCCGCCGCACCGCGTTGACCCCGGCGACGGGCAGGCCGTAGTTGACCTCGCCGAGCCGGCCCGACGACGTCCCCACGAAGGCGACCCCGACGACCCGCTCGCGGATCAGCTCCGGGAACTGGTCGGCCAGCGCCATCACCGTCATGCCGCCCATGGAGTGCCCCACGAGCACCAGCGGCCCCTCGGGCGCCGCCGCGTCGATGACGGCCTTCAGGTCCCGGCCCAGCTGCTCGATCGTGATCGGCTCGTCGTCCCGCGTCTGGGCGACGCCCCGCCCGGACCGGCCGTGGCTGCGCTGGTCCCAGTGCACGGTCCGTACGACGCCCCGCAGGGCCGCCCGCTGGAAGTGCCAGGAATCCTGGCTGAGGCAGTAGCCGTGGCTGAAGACGACGGTGACGGGAGCGGGTGATTTACGGCCGAACAGCCGGCGGCGGCGCGGGCCGATGGCGGCGGGGGCGGCCTCCTCGTCGAGGTCGTCGACCTCGTAGTAGAGCTCCGTGCCGTCGTCGGCGGACGCCTTGCCGGGCATGCCCCGCAGGGAGCCGTAGGGCCCCGCCGAGTCCAGGGCGAGCCGGGCCTTCTGGCGCATGCCGCGGCCGACCGTCATCCGCTCCAGGGCGACACCGGCGGCCGCGCCCGCGGCCACCACGCCTATCGCCACGCCGGCGATGCCGGTCGCCCGGCGCCAGCCCCCCGCCGCCCCCGCGGCGGAGGCCGCGACGGCCGCGGAGGCGACGTCCGCGACGACCTCCGCACTGCTCTCGCTCACGTACCGCTCCTCTTCGCCGGGGTGCCGATCGGGTGACTCGCCGGGTCGGGTGTTGCCGATGTTGCCGTGGTGACTGTCGTTTCTCGCGTGACCGGTTCTCTGTGCGAGTTACCCGTCCCGTTCCTCATTCACATAGACGCGAGGAACGCGCGTTCCGATCCGGGTCACGATTTCGTAGGCGATGGTTCCGGCCGCCTGGGCCCAGTCCTCCGCGGTGGGCTCGCCCCGGTCCCCCGGCCCGAAGAGGACCGCCTCGGTCCCCGCCGCCGGCTCGTCGCCCCCCAGATCGACCACGAACTGGTCCATGGCGACCCGCCCGGCGATCGTGCGCCACTTGCCCTCGACCAGGACCGGGCCGGCGGAGGAGGCGTGCCGTGGGATGCCGTCCGCGTAGCCCAGCGGGACCAGGCCGAGGGTCGTCGGGCCGGGGGTCACGTACCGGTGGCCGTAGCTGACGCCGTGCCCGCCCGGCACGTGTTTGACCAGGGCCAGCGAGGCGGACAGGGTCATCACCGGCCGCAGCCCGAAGTCGGCCGGGGTGCCGAGCTCGGGGCTGGGCGAGATGCCGTAGGTGGCGATGCCGGTGCGGACCAGGTCGAAGTGGCTCTCGGGGAGCGTGAGGGTGGCCGGGGAGTTGGCGATGTGCCGGACCTCGGGACGCACGCCCCGCTCCTCGGCGTACGCGACCATGTCCCGGAACACGGCGAGCTGGGCCGTGATGGAGGGGTGGCCGGGTTCGTCGGCGCAGGCGAAGTGCGACCACAGTCCCGTGACGCGCAGCAGCCCCTCGGCCTCGGCCCGCAGCGCCGCGGAGACGAGCGCGGCCCAGTCGTCCCCGGGCTGGCACCCGTTGCGTCCGAGGCCGGTGTCGGCCTTCAGCTGCACCCTGGCCGGACGGTCGGCTCCCCTGGCCGCCTCGACGACCTCCGCCAGGGCCCACATGCCGCTGACGGACACGTCGAGCTCGGCGTCGATCGCCTCGCGCCAGGGCCCTCCGGGCGTCCACAGCCAGCACATGATGCGGCCCGGCAGCCCGGCGGCCCGCAGGGCGAGGGCCTCCTCGGGCGTGGCCGTGCCCAGCCAGGTCGCTCCCGCGGCGACGGCCGCGCGGGCGCACGGCACAGCCCCGTGGCCGTACGCCTCGGACTTCACCACGGCCATCACGGCCGCGCCCGGCGCGTGGGCACGCAGGGCCCGCACATTGGCCCGCAGCGCTGCCAGATCGATCTCGGCCCGGGCCCGCAGGGGCGCGGTCGGGGCTGTTCTCTCGCTCATCGCGCCCAGTGTCTCAGAGCCCTCCGACGGCGGGCCGCCTACGTACCTCTGTGCGTCGCCCGGGGTGAGTTCGAGGCCGGGGGGTCGAACGGACGGCGGTGGGGAGGGGGTGCCGGGAGTACGACAGGACG
>NZ_JAKEIO010000215.1 GCF_021474405.1 [Streptosporangium] indianense | reverse complement strand
CCGGTGTGATGAGTGGAATCACCACGCCAACGACGAGGGGCCCTGCCTCGTCACCGCACCCGCTGACCAGCCCATTTCACCCTCTAGCCCAGGATGAAAGAGGCTCAGTAGGTGGCTCTACTTCGTCAGGGCGGCCGTCCATGGCCCGTCCGTAAATCGCATTTACGGCTCCGATGGTTCCCAGGCGAGAGGAGTAAGGCCGCGTAGGGTCTGCCACCGGGGTGACCTAACGAGAGCGACGGCCTTCGCACTGGAGGAGCGGTTCACTGGGGTGCTCCACACGCGGCCAGTCAAGTACTGGACCTCCAATTCTTCCAGTGTCACCCAGTATCCTAATTCGCGTGCCTGCTGTAACTCCTGTGCCCTGCTGTGTAGTTGGCGCGTATCGCCCCGCAGCTCTCTGGCTGTCACACACAGCACGCTGTTGGCGTCGATGTCGAGTACTACGTCGATCAGCGGAGTGCGCCGGGGATGGGGCGGCAGGTCAGACAGTTCTAGAACCGCGAGCGTCCTGTTGTCCGAGGCTGTCTCCTCTTCTCCTTCCACCACGTTCAGGGTCATGGCGGTCTGGCTGTCCACACTCGTGCCAACGATCACCGTGCGCCTTGCCGGGATCGTGGTGTTTCGGTGGATCACCTTCTCGACGGTCCCGTCGTGCGACTCGAAGCCGAGCGAGGCAGAGGTGACGTCGAGGAGCAGGGTGTCTGGGATGGCATGACTGATGATGCCGCTCTGAAGTGCGGCACCGGTGACGATCCCTTCCGGGATGAGGCCTCGATAGGGCTGTTTGCCGCCTGTGAGCTGGCGGACCAGCTCGCCGATCGCGGGCATCCGTGTGGCCCCGCCGGTCAGGATCACCTGGTCCAGTTCGGAGTGCTGGATGTGTGCGTCGCGGATGGCCCGCTCGACGGGCCTGCGGCAGCGTTCCAGTAGGTCCCGCGTCATGTCCTCGAACTCCTCGCGTGTCAAGGTCTCATCGAGGTGCAGGGGGAAGTCTGTGGACCCGAGGTGGGGCAGGTTGATGGCCGTGGTGGTGGTCGACGACAGCTCGATCTTCGCCGTTTCGGCTGCTTCTTGGAGCCGTTGCATGGCTGTCATGTCGTGCGTGAGGTCCACGCCATGTGTGTCCAAGGCTCGGCGTACAAGGTGCTGGACGATCCGTCCGTCCCAGTCGTCCCCGCCGAGGTGGTTGTCGCCGCAGGTCGCCCGGACCTCGACAACTCCCTCGCCGATGTTAATGAGCGAGACGTCTATGGTGCCGCCGCCGAGGTCGAAGACAAGGACGTTGGTGTCGGCTTCTCTGTTCAGCCCATACGTGAGTGCCGCGGCCGTTGGTTCGTTGATGACGCGCCGGACACGCAGGCCTGCTCTGTCGGCGGCCTCGACCAGTGCCGCGCGTTGATCCAGGTCGAAGTTGGCTGGCACGGTCAGCACCGCCACGCCCAGAGGTCCACCGATGTACGTCTCGGCATCGGCGCGCAGCCTTGCGAGGATGCGTTCTGCGACGTCTTCCGCGGTGAGCCGTAGATCACCGCGCGTGATGTCCCACCCTGTGCCCAGCTTGATCTTCGCTGACCGCGCCGTGTAGTCGGGATTGGTGATCACCTGCCGCTTGGCGGCAGTGCCCACCAGGATGTCGCCCTCGGAGGTGATGGCCACCATGCTCGGTGTGGTGAGTGCTCCTTCGGCGTTGGGGACCAGCCACACGTCGTCGCCCTGGAAGAGGCCGATCGCGGAGTTCGTCGTACCGAAGTCGATGCCTACCGGAGGCTCGTGGGTTGCGTTGGGCTGGTGTGCCGCCGGGCGAGACGGCCTCAACCCCCGAGCGGTGGGGATCTCGCCGAGCCCGCGATCGTGCCACAACTTCCGTGCCCGTCGCGCAACTTCGCGGTCCTGGTCCGCGATGAGCCCGAGCAGCGCTGCCTGCGCCGCGTCCCGGGTCGGCTCGCGTACGCTGCCGAGCAACTGCTGCACGAGGTGGAGGGAGCCCATGCGTTTCCAAGGCTGGACGTCGACCACGGCGGACCGCATCTCGGCGAGGCGGTCGACGTCGTCGTGGCGTGGGCTTCGGGCCAGGTAGATCGTGCCCTGGGCATTGTCCACGCTGAGCGTCGGCGTCTGGCCGGCGATGCGCCGCCGTACCCGCTCGTGGACGTAGTCGTAGAGCTCGTCGACCGACACTAGGCCGTCGCCGTCCAGGTCTGCCGAGCCGTCCCGCAGGCCGTTCACCACCGCCGAGGTGAAGACGGAGGGCTGAGCTGGCGCCCGACTGTATCGAACGTCCCGATCTCCCTCGTGCGCGTATTGGAGGGCCGTTGACGCCGTGAGGACGACCCGGCCGTTGCCTGCGAAGGGCTCGGCGACATCGACACCGGGTGCTCCTGCGTCGCGGCGCTGAGTGTTCATTGTGAACGCCCCGCTGTAGCAGCAGTCGAGCATGACGACGATGCGCCGGGAGCGACTCTCCCCCATCCATGTGCCAATCGTGTCCGCGGGGATCGCTGTGGAACCGGGATAGTCGCGCTCGGTGTCACGCATGACGAAGTACAGGCGGTTTCGGAGGTCCTTCCAGCCGTGCAGGGACAGGTGCAGCAGGAGCAGGTCTTCGGACCTGGCCTGGGTGAAGAAGGATTCGAGAGCGCGCATGGCCGGGCGCTGTTCAACGTCGACCAGTGTGTCGACCGAGAACCCGCCGATGTTCGGGTCGCCGAGTACCTTCGCAAGCTCCGCGGCGTCCGCAGCGGCTGCCGGAAGAACGGCGAAGTGGTCATCGTCGTAACGGCTGTTGGCAATGATGAGTGCGCGGCTCGCCACGGTGTTCACTCTTCGTGACGCCGGAGGAACTCCTCCAGTGCCCGCTGCCGCATATCGTCGCAGGCCGTAGTGAGTTCGATCTCGTCGTCGCCGATCTTCAAGCGGATCGTGGCGGACCGCTGCCGATTCAGCCAGTCTTGGACGAGGCCAACGAGCACCGGGAGCAATGCGCCGCTGCCGCCGAGGCCGATCAGTAGTGCACCCAGTTCGACGGCGTCCCCGCTGCGGGTACCAGAGGGCGCCGGGGCGCTTGAGACGCGGTCGACGCTCGCGAGGTCTATCTGCTGCAGTTCGGCTAGCAGGTACTGGAGCTCTTCTTCGGTGTGCTCCGGATCCCCGTCCATAGTGTCGAGCACCAGCTCGACCGGCGTCCCTTTCACCGCCACAACGTCTCCCCGTTCGCTCGAGCAGGCAGCAGCTCTAGCGCTCTGCATGAGCACCGTAGCGTGCGCGTGACCGACACCGCGCTCAGCGACACCGGGCCAAGCGGGTGACGGACTGCCCAGGTCGTACACAGTCAGCAGGCGAGACCGAGAACTACCTGCCAGTGGTGCCCGTTGATCCTTCGGGCGTCATGGCATGCGGGGAGCTCTCCAGGGGGACGGCGCACCACCGCGCCGAGCCTCGGCATTGCGCAGCACTCGGCAGGGAGCGCAACGAGCTTGAGGAGATCGCAACGATGACCAGCGGCACATCCCAGACACGGCCCACCCGCTCGGTGCTCCAGCAGTGGCTCGCCGGTGCCCCCGGACAGCCATCCGATGCGGCTCCTGGAAGCCCGCGTGCACACGAACCCGGACCTCCCCGCGGCGCTCAACGCCTTGGAGACGATGGCGGCTGCACAAACAACGCCGGGATCGGCAACCGGCTCGGCGACACCAAGGTCTCCAATCCCGACCTTTTACTCACCGGGACCGACGGCGTCTATGCCGGGGTGGAGGTGACCGCCCCGGGCGCCGCAGAACATCAACGAACTCGTCGAGCGCCTCGAGCAGGAGGCCGCGCTCAGTAGCGGCGCCATCGACGTGAACCTGACCTTCAGCCGCTACCCCAGCCGCCTGCAGCCCTCGGTCGCGGACGAGGTCACAGCGGCCGTACGCGCCCAGGCCGGCGCTCTCACCGCGGCCGGCCCGTCCGTGACAGGCGTCATCGGCTTCCGGCACCACGCGCAGCAGCAGGGCTGGGACGAACAGGTACGGCGCCTCGCCGCCCGCAGCCTGCTGGCCCGCCTCGGTGCGGACGCCCTCATCCACGAAGCCGACATCCGGTCCCTGCCCGCCGACCGGCCCGGCACCAGCGCACGCCGGAGTGCAGTTCCTCACCCGGAGTGGCCTGGTCGTCCCCGACCCCGCCCGCCAGGTCAACATTCACCAGCGGGCCATCGAGGAGCGCATCCAGACCTTCCCCGATCCCCTCGCGGACGGGCTCCGACGCTGGGTGATGGTCCTGCGGCGAGGGCCGCCGCGAGCACCCCGCGATGCCGTTCGAGACGATCCGCAAGTACCTCGGCTCCCTCCACCCGGTTCTCACCGCCTGGGCCGCCCGCGCCACCAGCCTGCGCGAGATCACCAAGAACGACGTCCGGGACGCCCCCGCTCAGCGGCCCGGTCCGACCGGGCGGGATGTCCTCAGCGCACTGCGCAGCCTCTTCCAGGCCCTCAAGCAGGAACGACTGGTCTTCCGCGACCCCACCCGAGGCATCTCGCTGTCCACGGCCGCGCGCTTGCCCGTGCCGATCCCCACCGACCGGCTCCGTCGCCTGGTCGATCGCGCCAGCACCCCGATGGCCAAGTTCGTTGTCGCGATCGTCGCCGTACACGGCCTTGGCCGACGCGAGAGCTGTCACCTCCTCCTGGCCGATCTCGACCTTGCTCGCGGACGTCTAGCGGTCCGACGGGACCTGCGGCACACCGTCTACCTCGACGAACTCACCCACGCCCTCGCGAGTGACTGGCTCACCGACCGTCACCAACGGTGGCTCGCACGGCCAGCCCCTACCTCCTGGTCAGCCAGCAGACCGTGGCAGACGACCGTCTCCCGCCTGTCTCCACCACGGTCATGAACGACATCTTCCGTCCTCTGGGCCTGAGCTCGTCCAAGCTCCGCCAGGACCGCATCCTTGACGAAGCCCGCCACACCGCTGACCCGGTCCATCTCATGCGCGTCTTCGGCATCGCCGCCGAGACCGCCATGAAGTACATCTACACCCCCACCCCGAACGCCGGTCCACTTTGCCTCGGTAACGACTTCGGGGCGTGTGGCAGGCCAACACGCCCCGAACCGGTTGCGGGCAGTCCGTGCGCGGGGTACCTACTACCAGGGGCGCTCTTCTCCATCGCGCCGGATGTGGAAGGCGAGCCAGCGGTGGCACCCTCCGCATTCCGACCACTCAGCGACCTTCCAGTTTTCGTCGTTGTAGCTGGGGACGAGCTGGGTGTAGGTCGAGCGCGAGGAGTTCTCCCCACACTGCGGGCATGCCGCTACGAGATCGTGCGATGTCATCGCTGAACTACCGGGCCGTACACCGATCAGGAGGCAGGCGACTGCCGGCAGCAGCCATTCCTCCTGGAGGACAACCATCTGGGCCGAGGGGGACATCACCAGCACGACGCCCAGCACCAGGGTGGCCACGAAGGCCACGCTCATACACGGCAGGTCTATCCTGAAGTTGACGAGCACGAGGGTCTCCTTGTGTTTGAGCAGAAGGCCGCTCCCTGCTTCCGCCAGAAGCACCAGGGGGCGGCCTTGGCTTTTGTCGTAAGGCCTCATGAAGCGGGCCTACGGTGCAGCGGTTCGACAGGTCACATGGGTGGTGGCTCCCTTCTTTTACTGGCGCGGCCGGCGGTGGTCGCTGCCCCGAGTCTGGTGCGAAGTCCTTGCAGGGACAACGGCTGGGAGACGCGCATAGAACACCCCGAACGAAGGGAAACACTCCCAAACGCTGGCGAAGTTCAGTAGCACTCAAGCACTCACGGACAATGACGGACCATCAGCGCCGTTCTGTATCGTTCACGGGGGTGGAGACCATACCTGGCCAGCGGACTTCGTCAGAGCCGCCGGAGCCCCAACTCGCCTTCGCGGCTGAGCTGCGCGAACTCCGACGCCGGACCTTCAAGAAGCCAACCGAGGAGGCGCTCGCCCGGAAGATGAGGTGTGGTCGCAGCACAGTCTCGGCGTATCTGAACGGTCGGCGATTCCCGAACTGGGAGCACACGGCGGCCTTCGTAGAGGCATGTGGTGAGGATCCGTCGAGGTGGCGGGATCGGTGGCTCCGGGCGGACAGGCAGATCGAGGAAGCCTCTAAGGGACTTCGTTCCTCGCTCCCGCAGCTACCGCTCATCGGTGGACCGGAGACCCGAGGGGATGCCCTGCTGGCCGCGCACTGGTACCGGGATAATCGGGAGTTCTACGAGGCGGCCGCTGCACGTGCCGGCCAAGCACGCTCGGAGATCCGGGTCACGTACACGCGCCGTTACCCGCCCACGCAGTACACGACCCGGGCGTCCGCCGAATACTTCCAGACCATCTTGGACTGGGCCGGCGAAGACAGCGACGACGAACGAAGCGTACGGCGCATCATCGGCATCCCCGAACCCAACGGGCTTCCTGACCGTGACATGTTCTCCTGGGCTCGTCAGCACTACGAGGACAGCAAGCACATCCTCAACTACGAGGCCAACGTGCTGCGGTGGACCGCGGCGGCTGATGGCCTGAACATGGCGCTGATCGACGACAGCGTGGTGTTCTTGGCGTTCTCCGGGGGGTCACGTCAGAGGCTGAACGGCTTCAGCGTCGAGGATCCCACGTTCATGACTTATTTTGCCGCGTACTTTGATCAGCTTTGGGCGGCTCTCCAGCCTCTGGGTACCTACCTCAGCGAAGTAGACGGCAACCGCACCAACAAGCGTGCGTGAATCCCATCGGACTGCGCCGAACCCGTCCCAGTAGTGCCACCTGGGCTTTCACCTCGCGCGGGTTCGACGCATTGGGCTGTCGAGAATCGGCGAACCCACGCGCTTCGGAGCCGGGAGGCATCGCCTACCACCACATCTCGGCGGGTCTTGGCCGGGGTGCCGCTGATGCGGGCGGCCGGTGGCCGGCCGCGGTCCAGCTCACCCCCGGCGCCGACCTGGCCGCCACCACCGCCCAGGTTCGCGAGGTCGTCGAACGGCTCATCGCCGCAGACCAGTGGGCCGAGGGCGATCCGGAGATTCTTATAGTGCTGGACGCCGGCTACGACGCCCCGCGCATCGCTCACATCCTGTCCGGTCTGCCGGTCCAGGTCCTCGGGCGCCTGCGCTCGGACCGGGTGATGCGCCGGCCGACCCCGCCGCGGGTCTACGACCCCAAGGATGGCCGGCCGCCCAAGCACGGCGGCGAGTTCGTCTTCGGTGACCCCGGGGCGAGGAGCGGGCCGTCACGGTCACCGACACCCGTCTCTAGGCAAGGCCACCTTCGGCGACCGTGGGAGAAGCCCGCCCCGCTGCACAAGCT
>NZ_JAKEIO010000214.1 GCF_021474405.1 [Streptosporangium] indianense | reverse complement strand
CAGCAGCCCCCCGCGGCCCCCGGCTACGGCTACCCCCAGGGCGGCCCCGGATACCCGGCCGCGCCGCCCGTGGGCTACCCGCAGGCGCCCGGCTACGGGATGCCCGCGCAGCCGAGCAACGGCATGGGCACCACGGGACTGGTGCTGGGCATCATCGGCGTGGTGTGCAGCGTGACGTTCATCATGTGGTTCTTCGGCGTGATCCTGGGCATTCTCGCGATCATCTTCGGCGCCATCGGCCGCGGCAGGGCCACCCGCGGTGAGGCCACCAACAAGGGCGCGGCGACCGCGGGACTGGTCTGCGGCATCATCGCCACCGTGATCCTCCCCCTGCTGGGCTTCCTGCTGTTCGCCAGCATCATGGGCGGACTCGGCGCAGCCTCCTGAACGCAGCGGCGCGACGGGGCCGGTCCTTCAGGACCGGCCCCTTCGTCATGCTCCCGCCGTACGCAGCCGCTCCCGCGCCTCCATCAGCGCGAACCCCAGCAGATTGGGCCCCCGCCACCGCTGCGGATCGCCCGCCGCCTCGTCGTCCGCGGCCAGCCCGATGCCCCACACCCGGTCCACGGGGCTCGCCTCGACCAGCACCCGCTCGCCCGTGCCCAGCAGATACCCCTGCAGCTCGGGGTGCGCGGCGAACTTGTGGACGCTGCCCTCCACGACGATCCGGAACCGCTCGCGCGCCCAGACCGCCTCGTCGAAGCCGCGCACCAGCCGCCCCGCCTTCTTGGCCTCGGCGGGATGCTCCGCGGCCAGCACGGCCCGCTCCGCCGCCGCGTCCTCGAAGAGCCGCGCCTTGCCCGCCATCATCCAGTGCTCGGCCGTCGCATAGGTGACGCCGTCGACCGTGAACGGCGCCGGCCACCACTGGCTCAGACAGCTCGCCCCGATCCGGCCGTCCGGCCGCGGCCGGTGCCCCCAGAAGTGCAGATACTTCACCCTGGCCCCCGCACGGACCGCCCTGATCAGGGCCTCCTGCGAACCGACCGCCCCCGTGATCTTCTCCATGCACGCGAGTCTGGCACGCACCACGGACACAGCGTCCTGCCTTTTCGCAGCGAACTCGACACCTGGTCGACAGATTCCGTCGCGTAACCAAAAATCAACAACGGAATCACTTGTTGGCGTCCCATACCTCTGTCAGGATCGGCACTCAAATCGAGCCTGAGCCACGCCGGCCCCGTCAGGGGACACGGAGGAGAGCGACATGCACATCCCGGGCACTGCCACCCCGGACCGATTCCCGGCCGAGGAGCGCTTCGCTGAGGGCGCGCAGTACATCGCGGGCCGTCTGACCAGGGGCACCTCCGGACGTACGCACGCGGTCGTCGACCCTGCCACGGGCGAGGAGGTCCTCACCTACGAGCTGGCGGGCCCGGCCGACGTCGACCGGGCCGTCGCCGCGGCCCGCGCGGCCTTCCCCGGCTGGGCGGGAGCCACCCCGGGCGAGCGGTCCGACGCCCTGCACCGGTTCGCCGCGGTCCTCGCCGACCGGGCCGAGGACTTCGCCCGGGCCGAGTCGCTCCAGTGCGGCAAGCCGCTGAAGCTGACCCGCGAGTTCGACGTCCCCGGGACCATCGACAACGCCGCCTTCTTCGCCGGTGCCGCACGGCATCTGCAGGGCCAGTCGGCCGGTGAGTACTCCGGGGACCACACCTCGTACGTCCGGCGCGAGCCCATCGGTGTCGTCGGCTCGATCGCGCCCTGGAACTACCCCCTCCAGATGGCCGCCTGGAAGATCCTCCCGGCGATCGCCGCGGGCAACACCATCGTCCTGAAGCCCGCCGAGCTCACCCCGCTGACCTCGCTGCTCTTCGCCCAGGCGGCCACGGACGCCGGGATCCCGGACGGTGTGATCAACATCGTCACCGGCACCGGAAAGGAGGCCGGGGAGCACCTCGTCGGGCACCCCGACGTGGCCATGACCTCCTTCACGGGCTCCACCGCCGTGGGCAAGCGCGTCGCCGAGGTCGCCACCGCCACCGTCAAGCGCCTTCACCTGGAGCTCGGCGGCAAGGCGCCCTTCGTGGTCTTCGACGACGCCGACCTGGAGGCCGCCGCCCACGGCGCGGTCGCGGGCTCCCTCATCAACACCGGGCAGGACTGCACGGCCGCCACCCGCGCGTACGTGCAGCGGCCGCTGTACGAGGCCTTCGTGGAGCGGACCGCGGCGCTCATGGAGAGCGTCCGGCTCGGTGACCCCTTCGCCGCCGGGACCGACCTCGGCCCGCTGATCTCGCACGTGCAGCGCGACCGGGTCGCCGGGTTCGTGGACCGGGCGCGGGCCTACGCGCGCGTGGTGACCGGCGGCGAGGCCCCCGAGGGGGAGCTCGCCAAGGGCGCCTACTACCGGCCCACGCTCATCGCCGACGCGGCCCAGGACAGCGAGGTCGTCCAGTCGGAGATCTTCGGACCGGTCCTGGTCGTGCTGCCGTTCGACACCGACGACGAGGGTCTCGCGCTCGCCAACGACACCCCGTACGGTCTGGCCGCCTCCGCCTGGAGCCGCGACGTGTACCGGGCCAACCGTGCCACACGCGAGATCAAGGCCGGCTGCGTGTGGATCAACGACCACATCCCGATCATCAGCGAGATGCCGCACGGCGGCTACAAGTCCTCCGGCTACGGCAAGGACATGTCCGCGTACTCCTTCGAGGAGTACACCCAGATCAAGCACGTCATGTTCGACAACACGGCGGTCGCGGCCAAGGACTGGCACCGCACCGTCTTCGGGGACCGATAGCCGAATCGCAGGCCGCCTGACCAACGGCCGTCCACCCTCCGAAAGGGCACCACGCGCATGGAGCAGTACGAGCCCGACCGCCTGTCCGCGGTCCAAAGGGCCGCCATGAGGCGCAGTTTCAAGAACGGCAGGGCCTCCCTCACCCGGCGGTCCCTCCTGCGCGCCTCGGCGGGCGGGGCGCTCGCGGCCGGCGGACTCGGCACATTGAGCGCCTGCGGCATCCCCGCCGCCGGACAGACGCAGGGCGGCGTCTCGGCAGAGGACCACTCGGTCAAGGAGAAGACGGTGAACTTCTCCAACTGGACCGAGTACATGGACGTCGACGACAGCGGGAAGCACCACCCGACCCTGGACCGGTTCGCGCAGCGGACCGGCATCAAGGTCAAGTACAGCGAGGACATCAACGACAACAACGAGTTCTTCGGCAAGATCAAGCCGCAGCTCGCCGCGGGCCAGGACACCGGCCGCGACCTGATCGTCCTCACCGACTGGCTGGCCGCCCGCCTCATCCGCCTCGGCTGGGTGCAGAAGCTCGACCCGAGCAACCTGCCCCACGCCTACACCAACCTGTCCGCCCAGTTCCGCAGCCCCGACTGGGACCCGGGCCGCGCCTACTCGTACGTCTGGCAGGGCATCTCGACCGTCATCGCGTACAACAAGAAGGCCCTCGACGGCGTCGAGGTGAAGTCGGTCTCCGACCTGCTCGACAACCCCAAGCTCAAGGGGCGGGTCGGGTTCCTCTCGGAGATGCGCGACAGCATCGGCATGACGCTGCTCGACATGGGCAAGGACCCGGCCGACTTCACCGCCGACGACTACGACGCGGCCATCGCGCGCCTGCAGAAGGCCGTCGACAAGGGCCAGATCCGCCGCTTCACCGGCAACGACTACACCTCGGACCTGACCAGCGGCGACTTCGCGGCCTGTGTCGCCTGGGCCGGGGACGTCGTCCAGCTCAAGGCGGACAGCCCCGACATCGACTTCCTCATCCCGGACAGCGGCTACGTGACGTCCACCGACAACCTGCTGATCCCCAACAAGGCCCGGCACAAGACCAACGCCGAACGGCTCATCGACTATTACTACGAGCCGAAGGCCGCCGCCGAACTCGCCGCGTACATCAACTACGTGTGCCCGGTCGACGGCGTGAAGACCGAGCTCGCGAAGATCGACGAGGACGCGGCGAACAACCCGCTGATCATTCCCGACAAGGCCATGGCCGCCAAGTCCCATGCCTTCCGCTCGCTGAGCTCGAAGGAAGAGACCGAGTTCGAAGCGAAGTTCGCGAAGCTGACGGGGGCGTGACCACCATGACGAACCAGACCGGCCCCGGCGGCGACGTCCGCCTCACGGGCATAGCCAAGACCTACGGCGCCTTCACCGCCGTCCACCCGCTCGACCTGACCGTGCCGCAGGGCTCCTTCTTCGCCCTGCTCGGCGCCTCCGGCTGCGGCAAGACCACCACCCTGCGCATGATCGCCGGCCTGGAGGAACCCTCCGCCGGCACCGTGCACCTGGGCGACCAGGACGTGACCGCCCTCCCGCCGTACAAGCGGCCGGTGAACACCGTCTTCCAGTCCTACGCCCTCTTCCCGCACCTCGACATCTTCGAGAACGTCGCCTTCGGTCTGCGCCGACGCGGCCTGAAGTCGGTGAAGAAGCAGGTCGACGAGATGCTCGACCTCGTCCAGCTCGGCGAGCAGGCGCGCAAGAAGCCGCACCAGCTCTCCGGCGGCCAGCAGCAGCGCGTCGCCGTCGCCCGCGCCCTGATCAACCACCCCAAGGTGCTCCTGCTCGACGAGCCGCTCGGCGCCCTCGACCTCAAGCTGCGCCGCCAGATGCAGCTGGAGCTCAAGCGCATCCAGACCGAGGTCGGCATCACCTTCATCCACGTCACGCACGACCAGGAGGAGGCCATGACCATGGCCGACACGGTCGCCGTGATGAACGCGGGCCGGGTCGAGCAGCTCGGATCGCCGACCGATCTCTACGAGAACCCGCGCACCACGTTCGTCGCGAACTTCCTCGGCACCTCCAACTTCATCGAGGCCGAGGTCGACTCCAAGAGCGGCGAGGAGATCGTGCTGAAGGCGGGCGGCGGCAAGCTCGTCCTGCCCGGGGCGCGATGTTCAGCGCCAGCGACGGCCGGCGGAAAGGTGCTCGTCGGTGTGCGCCCGGAGAAGATCTCCCTCACCCACGCGGACGACGCCGGTGAGATAGCCGAGGGCCGCAACCGCATCACCGGCCGGATCGCCGACTCCAGCTTCATCGGCGTCTCCACGCAGTACGTCGTCGACAGCCCGGTCTGCTCCGACTTCGAGGTCTACGCCCAGAACATCGACCGCGACCCCCGCCTGGTCCCCGGCGCCGAGGTCGTCCTGCACTGGAACCCGGCCCACACCTTCGGCCTGGACGCCGCCCAGGACGCCGACGCGGGAGTGGAAGAGGCGGCCTGATGTCGACACTCACCGAGGCACCACCGCCTCTCGCGCCGCAAGCGCCCGCATCCAAGCCCCCCAAGCGCCGGGGCCGCTTCACGCCGTACTGGCTGCTGCTGCCCGGCATCCTGTGGCTGGTCGTCTTCTTCGCGCTGCCGATGATCTACCAGGCGTCCACGTCCGTGCAGACGGGCTCCCTGGAGCAGGGCTACAAGGTCACCTGGCACTTCGCCACGTACTGGGAGGCGCTGTCCGCGTACTGGCCGCAGTTCGTCCGCTCGGTGCTCTACGCGGGCACGGCGACCATCCTGTGCCTGCTGCTCGGCTACCCGCTTGCCTATCTGATCGCCTTCCGCGCGGGCCGCTGGAAGAACCTGATCATGATCCTGGTGATCGCGCCGTTCTTCACCAGCTTCCTGATCCGCACCCTGGCCTGGAAGACGATCCTCGCGGACGGCGGACCGGTCGTCGGCGCCCTCAACACGCTGCACGTCCTGGACGTCACCAACTGGCTCGGCATGACAGCCGGGGACCGCGTCCTGGCCACCCCGCTCGCGGTGGTGTGCGGCCTGACGTACAACTTCCTGCCGTTCATGATCCTGCCGCTCTACACCTCGCTGGAGCGCATCGACGGCCGGCTCCACGAGGCGGCGGGCGACCTGTACGCCCGGCCCTGGACGACCTTCCGCAGGGTCACCTTCCCGCTGTCCATGCCGGGTGTCGTCTCCGGAACTTTGCTGACCTTCATCCCGGCGGCCGGTGACTACGTGAACGCCGATCTGCTCGGTTCCACCGACACCCGCATGGTCGGAAACGTGATCCAGACACAGTTCCTCAGAGTGCTCGACTATCCGACGGCCGCGGCACTCTCCTTCATTCTCATGGCGGCCATCCTGCTCATGGTCACCGTCTACATCCGCAGGTCCGGGACGGAGGATCTGGTCTAAATGCCCTTCGTCAACTGGCTGAAAAGAAATCTCGTCGTCATCGCGGGACTGCTGACCCTCGGCTATCTGCTCCTGCCGAACGTCGTCGTCACGGTGTTCTCCTTCAACAAACCGAAGGGGCGCTTCAACTACGAATGGCAGCAGTTCTCCCTGGACGCCTGGAAGGACCCGTGCGGGGTCTCCGGGCTGTGCGGATCGCTGTCCCTCAGCCTCCAGATCGCGGTCTGGGCGACCCTCGGCGCCACCCTCCTCGGCACCCTGATCGCCTTCGCCCTGGTCCGCTACCGATTCCGCGCCCGCGGCGCCGTGAACTCGCTGATCTTCCTGCCGATGGCGATGCCCGAGGTCGTCATGGCCGCCTCGCTGCTCACCCTGTTCCTCAACATGGGCGCCCAGCTGGGCTTCTGGACGATCCTCATCGCCCACATCATGTTCTGCCTGAGTTTCGTCGTCACGGCCGTCAAGGCGCGTGTGATGTCGATGGACCCGAAATTGGAGGAGGCGGCGCGGGACCTGTACGCGGGCCCGTTCCAGACCTTCGTCCGGGTCACGCTGCCGATCGCGGCCCCCGGAATCGCGGCGGGCGCACTGCTCGCCTTCGCGCTCTCCTTCGACGACTTCATCATCACCAATTTCAACGCCGGCTCGACCGTCACCTTCCCGATGTTCGTGTGGGGGTCGGCGCAGCGCGGAACGCCCGTTCAGATCAATGTCATCGGCACGACCATGTTCGTCGTCGCCGTACTGTTCGTGCTGGTTTCCATGATCGTCGGAAATCGTCGCACCAGACAAAAGGCATAACCGTAGGGAGTTGACATCATGGCCCCGAGCGCCATGAATCAGTGGACCCGTTCGCTTTCCGACGTCCAGCCGGTCCCGTACTGGCTGGACGACCCCGGCCGGCCC
>NZ_JAKEIO010000213.1 GCF_021474405.1 [Streptosporangium] indianense | reverse complement strand
GAGTGGGACTCGGGGGAGGACAACGGGGGAGTACGGAAGCGGGACTGGAGGGCCGGGGGGTCCGTCCAGTCCCGCTTTCTTTGTGCCTCGAGGTGCCGCCCTGACCGGTCAGGCCGCCGTGCGCAGGCTCGCGCATCGGCCGGCCGCCGCTGCCGCCAGCCGGCCCATCGCCTCGTCGCGGTCGCAGGCGTACGCGCCCAGCGCCGTCTGGCGGGCGACGATCGTGCGCTCCTGCCGCATCAGGCGCCAGCCGCGGCGCAGCAGGAACGGCACCGACTTGCGGCCCTCCCTGAGGTCCCGCAGGAAGCGGCGGCGGAACGTCAGCACCGGGCCCCGGCTCAGGCACAGCGCGTCGGCGAGCACGCCGAGTTCGCGGCAGCGCGTGACGATCTCCGCGGCGAAGATGCCCTCCGCGATGAACAGCGGGGTCCGTCCGATGTCGACCGTGTCGGCACCCGTACGGGCGCTGAGCGAGAGGTCGTAGACGGGGACGTCGGTACGGCCCGTGCCGCACAGCTCGACGATGGCGGCGACCGCCGCGTCAGCGTCCCACGAGTCCGGGTGGTCCCAGTCGATGTCGGAGCTCTCCGCCACCAGGGGCAGCGTCGGGTCGTCACCCTCCTTGTAGAAGTCGTCGAGCCGCAGCACCGGAAGGCCGGAGCGGGCCGCGAGGAGGGACTTGCCGGAGCCGGAAGGGCCGCAGAGCAGCACGACTCGCGTCGGTATGGGCAGAGGAGAACTCACGGGACACCAGTGTGAGGCATCAACCGGGGGCCCTACGACCCCGCGGGCCGGCTTTGATGCGCGCGTCACACCTCAACTACCGTCGGTCCCGTTCCGGTCACCCAGTGCATCGGAAGGTGACACCCATGGCCAGACACGACTCCGGCCGTCCTCCCGACCGCGGGCGTGGCGCTGGGGGCGGGTACGGCGTCGGCCGCGGCGGACACGACCTCGGTCCTGGGCGTGATGAACACCCGCCCACCTCCCTCGGGGCAAGGTCCCACCAGCTCGGCGGCTTCGAGCCGATGACGTCCCAGGCGCTGACGGGCCCGTCGCGCAGGCCCGTTCGATCGCGTGCATCCCGGTGGTGGGACAGGCGGCCGGGCTGCTGGCGCAGCAGCAGGGGGCGCGGGTACGGAGAAGCCCCGGCCCTCCTGGACGGAGGCGGGCCGGGGCTTCGGCTGTGCGGGTGGCCGGTACGGCTAGTACGCGGAACCCGACGCGCCCAGGGACCCCGTGGGGTGCCAGACCGTCTTGGTCTCCAGGAACGCCGTCAGACGGTCGATCCCGGGCGTCTCCGCGTAATCCACAGGCTGTGGACGCAGTACGCGCTTGAGATTGTCGGCCGCGGCGATCTCCAGCTCCTTCGCCAGCACCTCGTCGGCACCCGCGAGGTCGATCGCGTTGACGTCCTGGTGGGACGCCAGCGGGGTCGCGATCTCCGCCGTGCGGCCCGACAGGACGTTGACCACGCCGCCCGGGACGTCCGAGGTGGCCAGGACCTCGGCCAGGGACAGGGCGGGGAGCGGGGAGTTCTCGCTCGCCACCACGATCGCCGTGTTGCCCGTCGCGATCACCGGGGCGAGTACGGACACCAGGCCCAGGAACGACGACTCCTGCGGCGCCAGGACGGCGACCACGCCGGTCGGTTCGGGGGACGACAGGTTGAAGAACGGGCCCGCGACCGGGTTGCCGCCGCCGACCACCTGGGCGATCTTGTCGGTCCAGCCCGCGTACCAGACCCAGCGGTCGATCGTGGCGTCCACGACCGCGGCCGCCTTGGACTTCGACAGACCCTCCGCGTCGGCCACCTCACGGGTGAACTGGTCGCGGCGGCCCTCCAGCATCTCGGCGACGCGGTACAGGACCTGGCCCCGGTTGTACGCCGTCGCCCCCGACCAGCCGCCGAACGCCTTGCGCGCCGCGACGACCGCGTCCCGGGCGTCCTTGCGGGAGGACAGCGGTGCGTTCGCCAGCCACTTGCCCTTCGAGTCCGTCACCTCGTACACCCGGCCGCTCTCGGAACGCGGGAACTTCCCGCCGACGTACAGCTTGTAGGTCTTGAAGACGGAGAGCCGCTCGGCGCGCTCGGTCTTGTCGTTCTTCTCAGACATCGAGGTACGCCTCCAGGCCGTGGCGGCCGCCCTCGCGGCCGAAGCCCGACTCCTTGTAACCGCCGAACGGCGACGTCGGGTCGAACTTGTTGAACGTGTTGGACCAGACGACACCCGCGCGGAGCTTGTTCGCGACCGCCAGGATGCGCGAGCCCTTCTCCGTCCAGATGCCGGCGGACAGGCCGTACGGCGTGTTGTTGGCCTTGGCGACCGCCTCGTCCGGCGTGCGGAACGTCAGCACCGACAGCACCGGCCCGAAGATCTCGTCCCGCGCGATCCGGTGCGCCTGGGTGACGTTCGTGAACAGCGTCGGAGCGAACCAGTAGCCGCTCTCCGGCAGCTCACAGGCCGGCGACCAGCGCTCGGCGCCCTCCGCCTCGCCCAGCTCGACGAGCGAGGTGATGCGGGTGAGCTGCTCCTCGGAGTTGATCGCGCCGATGTCCGTGTTCTTGTCCAGCGGGTCACCGAGGCGCAGTGTGGACAGGCGGCGCTTCAGGGACTCCAGGAGCTCCTCCTGGATCGACTCCTGCACCAGCAGACGGGAGCCCGCGCAGCAGACCTGGCCCTGGTTGAAGAAGATTCCGTTGACGATGCCCTCGACCGCCTGGTCGACGGGGGCGTCGTCGAAGACGATGTTCGCGCCCTTGCCGCCCAGTTCGAGCGTGACCTTCTTCCTGGTCCCGGCGACCGTGCGGGCGATCTCCTTGCCGACGGCCGTGGAGCCGGTGAAGGCCACCTTGTTCACGTCCGGGTGGGCGACCAGCGCCGCGCCCGCGTCGCCGTAGCCCGGGAGGATGTTGACGACGCCCTTGGGCAGGCCCGCCTGACGGCAGATGTCCGCGAAGAACAGCGCGGACAGGGGGGTCGTCTCGGCCGGCTTCAGCACGACCGTGTTGCCCGTCGCGAGCGCGGGGGCGATCTTCCACGCCAGCATCAGGAGGGGGAAGTTCCAGGGGATGACCTGGCCCGCCACACCCAGCGGCCTCGGGTTCGCACCGAAGCCGGCGTGGTCGAGCTTGTCGGCCCAGCCCGCGTAGTAGAAGAAGTGCGCGGCGACCAGGGGGAGGTCCGCGTCGCGGGTCTCCTTGATCGGCTTGCCGTTGTCGAGGGTTTCGAGGACGGCGAGCTCGCGCGAACGCTCCTGGATGATCCGCGCGATGCGGAACAGGTACTTCGCGCGCTCCGCGCCCGGCAGCGCCGACCACTTCTCGAACGCCCGGCGCGCGGCCTTCACCGCGCGGTCGACGTCCTCCGAACCGGCCTGGGCGATCTCGGAGAGGACCTCCTCGGTCGACGGGGAGACGGTCTTGAAGACCTTGCCGTCCGCCGCCTCGACGAACTCGCCGTCGATGAACAGGCCGTACGAGGGGGCGATGTCGGCGATCGCGCGCGACTCGGGAGCCGGGGCGTATTCGAATACGGAAGCCATGGTGATCAGTCCACCGTCACGTAGTCGGGACCGGAGTAGCGGCCGGTGGCCAGCTTCTGCCGCTGCATCAGCAGATCGTTCAGCAGCGAGGAGGCGCCGAAGCGGAACCAGTGGTTGTCCAGCCAGTCCTCGCCTGCGGTCTCGTTGACCAGCACGAGGAACTTGACGGCGTCCTTGGAGGTGCGGATGCCGCCGGCCGGCTTCACGCCGATCTGGATGCCGGTCTGCGCCCGGAAGTCGCGCACCGCCTCCAGCATGAGCAGCGTGTTCGCCGGGGTCGCGTTGACCGCGACCTTTCCGGTGGAGGTCTTGATGAAGTCCGCGCCGGCCAGCATGCCGAGCCAGCTCGCGCGGCGGATGTTGTCGTACGTCGAGAGCTCGCCGGTCTCGAAGATGACCTTCAGGCGCGCCGAGGTGCCGCAGGCCTCCTTCACGGCGGTGATCTCGTCGTACACCTTCAAGTATCGACCCGCGAGGAACGCCCCGCGGTCGATGACCATGTCGATCTCGTCCGCACCGGCGGCGACGGCGTCACGCACGTCGGCCAGCTTGACGTCGAGCGCGGCGCGTCCGGCCGGGAACGCCGTGGCCACCGAGGCGACCTTGACGCCGGAGCCGGCGACGGCCTCCTTGGCCACGGCCACCATGTCGGGGTAGACGCAGACCGCGGCCGTGGCGGGCGTCGTACGGTCGGTCGGGTCGGGCTTGACCGCCTTCGCGCCGAGCGCCCGGACCTTGCCCGGGGTGTCCGCGCCTTCCAGCGTCGTCAGGTCGACCATCGAGATGGCGAGGTCGATGGCGTACGCCTTCGCGGTCGTCTTGATCGAACGGGTGCCGAGGGAGGCCGCACGGGCCTCGAGTCCGACCGCGTCGACGCCGGGGAGCCCGTGGAGGAAGCGGCGCAGCGAGCTGTCGGACGCGGCGACGTCCTTGAGGGGGTGAGCTGCGGTGAGTGCAGAACTGGGCATGGTCACCAGACGAGCATATCTACGCGCGTAGCGGCTGTACAGCCCCCGGTCCTTCCGAAGCGGATCCGCCGCTACCCCTCGGGCGGATGAGGGGCCGGAGAAAGGGTCCGGCAGAATCGAGACATGACCAGCCCCGAACCCCAGTCACCGGCACCGCAGCCCTCGGAGCCCGAGTCCAAGGACCGGGTGTACCGGTCGGTCCCGGCCATCGCCGGCGGCGTGCTGCTGCTCGCCATCGCCGGGTGGCTCGGCATCGACGCGGTGCTCTCCGGTGAGGGACGCACGCCGTGGCTCGCGCTGGCCGTGCTGCTCCTCGCCGTACCGCTGGTCCTCGCCTTCACCCTGCGGCCCGCCGTGTACGCGGGCGACGACCGGCTGCGGATCCGCAACCCCTTCCGGCTCGTCGTCGTGCCCTGGGGGCAGGTCGCCTCGCTGCGCTCCTCCTACTCCAACGAGGTCCTCACCGAGTCCGGTGCGAAGTACCAGCTGTGGGCCGTGCCCGTGTCGCTGCGCGCCCGCAAGAAGGCCGCGCGGCGCGAGATGCGGGCGACGGCGCAGGCTCGGCGGGAGATGGGCCGGGACGAGGGCCGCGGCAGTGCGCTCGGGATGCGGGCCGGCTTGGGCGGCGGCCTCGGCGGGGACTCCGTCTCCGAGGGGCCCGTGCGGGCGGAGACCGACCGGATCATGGACGAGCTGCGCGGGCTGCACGAGGCGCGGCACCGGGCGGAGTCGGCACAGGGCGAGGTCACCGTGCGATGGGCCTACGAGGTGCTGGCGCCGGCGGTGGCCGGGGCCGTGCTGCTGCTGATCCTGGTGGCGGTGGGCTGAGTCGCTCCGGGCTCCGCCCGGTGTACGGGCAGGTCCGGGTGTGCGCTTGATCCCGGTGGCCGAGGGCCGAGGCGTTCCGGGCTCCGCACGGTGTACCGGTAGCTCCGGCTGTGAGCTCGTCGGCCTGCCCGTGCGCTTCTCGTCCACCCGCGCTTGCTGCCAGGCCCGTGCCCGTGCAGTGCGGCCCGTGCCTGGAAACCGGTTCGGTGCCGTGAAAACCGGTGGAGCCCGGGCATGCCCCAGCTTAGGTTCGGGGCATGAGTACCCGTACCTTCCGTGTCACCGTGCGAGGCGTCTTCAACGGGCTGAGCGCCGGGCAGCGGGCCGAGCTGCTGGAGCGGGCCGCGGAGCACGACGTGCTGCGCGCGGCCTTCACTCCCGAGGGGAGCCTCACCTACGACGTGGCCGTGCGGCCCGCCTTCACCTTCCGCTTCCTGGACTCCGGGGAGGCCGAGGAGGACATCCTGGAGGCCGCCGAGCGGGCCGAGGCGTCGGCCCGCGCCTGGCTGGAGCAACGCGGGTACGGCTACAAGAACCTCCGCTCCACCGCCGAGGACCTCTCCCGTGCGCCCCTCGGCAAGCGGCAGCGGCGGGAGGCCGCCCGGAAGGGGGTCTAGGTCATGGGCGATGGCCGTGGTGGTGCGGGTTCGCCGGCTTCAGATGCCCGCCGCCGCCGACAGGTCGTGCTTGATCGACTCCAGTAGGGCCGTCGCCTTCGCCCGGGCCGCCGGGAGGCCGTCGTGCGACCCGACCGGGACCACGACCTCCAGGTAGCACTTCAGCTTCGGCTCCGTACCGCTCGGGCGGACGATCACGCGAGCGCCGTCGAGGGTGTACCGCAGACCGTCCGTGGGCGGCAGTTCGGCCGTGCCCTGCGTGAGGTCCTCCGTACGGGTGATCGGCAGGCCGGCCAGTTCCGTCGGAGGCTGTTCGCGCAGGCGCCGCATCGCCGCGGCGATGAGGGACAGGTCCTCGACGCGCACCGAGAGCTGGTCCGTCGCGTGCAGGCCGTGCTCCACCGCCAGGTCGTCCAGCAGGTCCAGAAGAGTCCGGCCCTCCTCCTTCAGCCCGGAGGCCAGCTCCGTGATCAGCAGCGCGGCCGTGATGCCGTCCTTGTCGCGCACGCCGTCGGGGTCCACGCAGTAGCCGAGGGCCTCCTCGTAGCCGAAGCGCAGGCCCTCGGCGCGGGCGATCCACTTGAAGCCCGTGAGGGTCTCGACATGGGGGAGGCCCGCCTTCTCGGCGATCCGGCCGAGGAGGGACGAGGAGACGATCGACTCCGCGAAGGTGCCGGTGGCTCCGCGGCGGACCAGGTGCGCGGCGAGCAGCGCGCCGACCTCGTCACCGCGCAGCATGCGCCACTCGGCGCCGTCCTGTACGGCGACGGCGCAGCGGTCCGCGTCCGGGTCGTTGGCGATGATCAGGTCCGGGGCGGTCTCGCCGGCGCGTGCGGTCGCGAAAGCCAGGTCCATCGCCCCGGGCTCCTCCGGGTTGGGGAACGCGACGGTCGGGAACTCCGGGTCGGGTTCGGCCTGCTCGGCGACGAGGACCGGCTCCGGGAAGCCGGCGCGGGCGAAGGCGGCCAGCAGGACGTCCTTGCCGACGCCGTGCATCGCCGTGTAGACGGTGCGGGCGGTGCGGGGGGAACCCTCGGCCAGGACGGCGTCCGTGCGGGCGAGGTAGGCGTCGAGGACGCTGTCGTCGAGGATGTCCCAGCCCTCGGTGGGGCGCGGGACCGTGGTGAGGGACGGGACGGCGGCGATCTCCGCCGCGATGTCGATGTCCGCCGGGGGGACGATCTGCGAGCCGTCGCCGAGGTACACCTTGTAGCCGTTGTCGCGGGGCGGGTTGTGGCTGGCCGTGACCTCTACGCCGGCGACCGCGCCGAGGTGCCTTATCGCGAAGGCGAGCACGGGGGTCGGGAGG
>NZ_JAKEIO010000212.1 GCF_021474405.1 [Streptosporangium] indianense | reverse complement strand
CCGCGCGCTCTGGTACGGCCCGGAAGGCGACCCGCACGGCCGCCGCCCCGACCCCGCCCTGCTGCGCATCACGCCCGACGACGTGCTCCGGGCCCACAGGGAACTGCCGGGAATCGCAAGGTCGTGAGCGGGCACCCGGCCACGATGGACGTCCAGCAGCCGGAGGCGTGCCGGGTCGGCATCGTCATCGCGACCCGCAGCCGCTGCGCGGCCCTCGCCGGGAGCCTCGCCCAGCCGCTCGCCCTCCCGGAGCGGCCCCGCGTCCTCGTCGTGGACAACGCCTCCACCGACGGTACGCGCATGATGCTCGCCCGGGACTTCCCCGAGGTGCGCCTGCTGGCCCTGCCGCTCAACCAAGGGGCCCTCGCCCGTACCCAGGGCGCCCGCCTCCTGGACACCCCCTACGTGGCCTTCAGCGACGACGACTCCTGGTGGGCGCCCGGCGCGCTGAGCCGGGCGGCACAGCTGATGGACGCGCACCCTCGGCTCGGCCTGATCGCCGCCCGCACGCTCGTCGGCCCCGCCGCCCGCCCCGACCCGCTCAACGAGGTCCTCGCCGGCTCCCCCCTCGGCCCGGCCGCCGACCTGCCCGGCACCCAGGTCCTGGGCTTCCTCGCCTGCGCCTCGGTGGTCCGCCGCAACGCCTACCTCGAGGCGGGCGGCTTCCACCGGCTGCTGTTCTTCGGCGGCGAGGAGACCCTCCTCGCCTACGACCTGGCCGCCCGCGGCTGGGGCGTCAGCCACTGCCCGGACGTCGTCGCCCACCACCACCCGGCGACCGGGCCCCGCACCGGCCGCCCGGTCGTCCAGCGCCGCAACGAAGTCCTCACCGCCTGGCTGCGCCGCCCGGTGCCGTACGCGCTCGCCCGCACCCGGGCCCTCGCCGCCGAGGCCCGCCACGACGAGCGCGCCCGGCAGGCCCTGCGTGCCACGCTCGTCCGGCTGCCGGCCGCCCTTCGCGCACGTCGGCCCCTGCCCCCCGCGCGTGGAGCGGGCCGCGCGCCTGCTGGAGGAAGTGGCCGCATGACCGACCCCCGCACCACCGTCGTCGTCATCACCCACAACCGGCGCCGCGAACTGCTGCGCACCCTTGACCACCTCGCCCTGCTGCCGGAGCGCCCACCGGTGACGGTCACCGACAACGGCTCGGCCGACGGCACCGCCGAGGCCGTGGCCCGCCACCACCCGCAGGTCCGGCTGCTGCGGCCGGGCCGCAACCTCGGCACCGTCGGTCGCAACCTCGCCATCCGGCAGGTCGGCACACCGTACGTCGCCTTCTGCGACGACGACTCCTGGTGGGCCCCCGGTTCCCTGGCCGGCGCCGCGGACCTGCTCGACGAGCACCCGGGCCTCGGCACGGTCACGGGCCGCATCGTCGTCGAGCCGGACGGCGTCGACGACCCCATCGTCGAGGAGCTGCGCCACTCACCCGTCCCCGGGCCGCCCTGGCTGCCCGGACCGGCCCTCGGCTCGTTCCTGGCCGCCGCGACCGTGCTGCGCACCGCTGCCTTCCGGGCCGCCGGCGGTTTCCACCCGCGGCTGTGGCTGGGCGGCGAGGAGGAGCTGCTCGCCGCGGACCTGGCGGCCGCGGGGTGGTGGCTGACGTACGCGGACCACCTGACGGTGCACCACCACGCCTCGGTGGCGCGCGATGCGACCCTGCGCCGCACCCACGGCATCCGCAACACCCTGTGGTTCACCTGGCTGCGCAGGCCTGCCGGTCCCGCCCTGCGCCGGACGGTGAGCCTGGCCCGCACGGTCCCGCGGGACGTGGCCTCGCTGCGCGGCTTCGCCGAGGCCGCCGCCGCGCTGCCCTGGGTGCTGCGCGAACGCCGGGTCCTGCCCCACGAGGTCGAGTCCCGCCTGCGCCTGCTGGAGCCCGCGCAGCGCGCCTCCAAGGCCCGGCGCTACACAGGCTGAACCCGCAGCGCTGCGGGTCCTGGTGTCGAAGGGCGTGGGGCCGGTCAGCCGCCGCACCAGCGGCACATGAGCCGGAACGCGGAGAACAGCGTCAGCGGCCACAGCACGGCGAAGGCCCAGATCACACCCGGTTCGGAGGTGACGATGCCGGCCACCATGAGGGCCACCGACACCGCCAGCAGCAACAGGACGCTCCACCCGCGGGGGCGGTAGGAGCCGACACGGGCCAGGATCCGGGCGGGGTCGGGACGGCGGCCCAGCTGCCCGGTGCGCATCCGGCGGTCCAGGCGGCGGTCGCGGCGCAGGATGCGTTCCATCTCGTCGAGGATGCGCTGTTCGTTCTCGGGAAGTCGGCCGATGGACACGGGCTTTCTCCTTCCGACGGCCGGACCGTCGCCTCCCGGGAACATGCCGCGGGACGTGGGGGCGGGGGACGTGCGACGGGGGACGTACAGCGGGTGCCCCGGGAGTCCCGGGATCTAACCGGGCACGGGCCGGGCCAGTGCCTCGACGAGCCGGTCCGCGCTGTCCGGCGCCGCGCCCTCCCGGAACCCGTCACGGACCTGCCGTGCGGCCACCCGCCCGCCGGTCAGGCACCAGTCCCACCAGCGGTCCAACTGCCGCACGTCCAGCCGCTCGGCGGACACCAGCGCGGGCCAGCCACAGGCCCGGGCCTGCGCGCTGAGTTTGGCCCCGCCCTCCACCGGGTCCACGGCCAGTACCGGTGTGCCGACCCGCAGGGCGATGACCAGCCCGTGCAGCCGGTCGGTGACGACCAGGTCCAGCCGGGCCAGGACGGACTGCACTTGGGCGGGCGTGGCACTGAGGTGCCAGTCGTGGGTGTCCAGCCGGGTCTCCAGCTCCAGCCGGGCGCAGTCCTTGGCGGCCAGCCAGCGCGTCACCTCTTCGGCGACCTGACCGTGCCGCCGCAACGCCCCGTACTCGTGCTGGCCGTGGGTGAGGATCACGCCGACCACCGGCCGCGCCGGCACCTGCGGGGCGCGCGCCGCCAGGTCCTCCACCGGCTCGCGGTCCGGCGCGTCCCGGGGCAGCACCCGGTGGAAGCCGGTCACCGCCGGGCCGTCCGGGTCGATCACCGAGATGCCCACCGCGATCCGCACGCAGTGCGCGAACCGCCGGTGCAGCTCCTCCACCTGCGGTCCGTACAGCGGACCGCAGACGAACACCAGGTGCGTGTAGTCCGCGGCCCGCAGCCGGTCCAGATGCAGCGCCTCCGGCCTGAAGCCCGGGCTCCAGGCGATGTCGTACGGGATGCCCGTGCCCCGCAGGACGTCCTCCACCCTGCCCAGGGCGAGGACGTCCCCGGCGGTCGCCTCCCCGTCGGGAAAGCTGAACCATCCGGTCAGCAGCACTCTGCGCGGTCGCATGCCCTCTTGTGTCTGCACACGCCCTGAGTGCCCCGCCCGCCACCAGAGCATTCGGGACAAAACGTAAAACGCACACCACCGTACGCTGGGCACATGCCCCTCACGCCGCAGCGGACGCCGGTCTCCCTCACGGTCCGGCCGTCGTGGCCCGCTCTGGCTCCCCTGATCGGGGCGATGGGCTACGCCGAGGGCCGTTTCGCGCACACCGCCGAACTGGCCCTGCCGACGGGCGCGGCGCAACTGCTGGTGAACCTCGACCGGGACGCCCTCACCTGCACACCGCTGTGCGGCGCCGGGCGCAGCACCGGTGGCGCTGCCGTGCACGGGCCGTGCACCGGGCCGTCCGTGATCGACCCGACGCAGCAGCGCGCCGTCGTCTGGGTGGCCTTCCGCCCCGCGGGACTGAGCCCCTTCCTGCCCGTCCCCGTCTGCGAGGTGCGCGACGAACTGGCCGGACTCGGCGAACTGTGGGGCGGCGACGGCGCGATACTGCGCGAGCGGCTGCTGGAGGCCGTGGCTGCCGGGGGCCCGGAGGCCGCGCTGCGGATGCTGGAAACGGCCCTGCTGGAGCAGGCGCGGCGCCCCCTGGAGCCCGACTCGGCGGTCCGTCTCGCCGCCACGCTGCTCGAACGTGGCACGCCTGTCGCCGAGGTCGCCGACCGGCTGGGCTGGACCGCCAGGCGACTGGCGCGCCGGTGCACCGACCAGCTGGGCCTCGCGCCCAAGCGGTACGCCCGTGTCCGGCGCTTCCAGCGGCTGCTGCGCCGCGTGAACGCCGGGCACGGGCCGCCGGACTGGGCGGCCCTGGCCGCTGACTGCGGCTACCACGACCAGGCGCATCTGATCCGCGAGTTCCGCGCGCTGGCCGGTATCACGCCGAGCGCCTACACCCCGCGCTCGCCGGAGGAGGGCAACCACGTACCGCTTCCCGGGTGAGGGGCGCGGGGACGGCCGTTTTCTACAATCCACGGCCCCTGCGCGCACGTCACGGTGAAGGCATGACGAACGCAAGCGGCAAGCCCGCCCTCACCCGGCTCTACGCCCGGCTCGTGGTCTCCGACGGGCCGCGGGCCGTCGACTTCTACCGCACCGCGCTCGGAGCCGAGGAGATCGAGCGGTACACCGGCCCCGGGGGCCGCATCGTGCACGCCATGCTGCGGCTCGGCGACGCGCTGATCGCCGTCAAGGACGCCGGCGACGGCGACCCGGCGCCGCCCGCTCTCGGCGGCTCCCCGGTGATCCTGGCGCTCGACGTGTCCGACGCCGACGCCGTCGCCGAGGCCATGCTGCGCGCCGGGGCGACGGTGGTGCATCCTGTCGCCGACCAGCACTACGGGCAGCGCGGCGGCCGCCTCGCCGACCCGTTCGGCCACCTCTGGATGATCTCCCAGACCATCGAGGAGCTGACGCCGGAACAGATCCAGCGGCGCACGGACGAGTCGTTCACATCCTGACGGGCTCCGTCAGCGCGCCTGTGCCACCGGCTCCTGCACCTTCGCGTTCGAGTCGACCTTGCCGCCCGGATGCCGCAGGGCGCACAGGAAGGCGATGCCCAGCGCGATGGCCATGCCGTAGAACACCCACTGGTTGGCCTCCGCGAAGTCCATGCGGATCGCCGACATCGCGTCCCGGGTCGCCTCGGCGGCGGGCCCGGTGCCGGTGGGCGGCTGGGCATCGCCGTTGCCCGTGACCGACTCGGTGACGTCGCGCGCCACGCTCTCGGCCGTCCCGGAGGGCACGCCCCGGGACTCCAGGGTGCCCGTCACGTTGTCGGTCGTGACGTGCGTCAGGATCGTGCCGAAGATCGCCATGCCCACGCTGGCCGCGAAGTTGCGCACCGTCTGGGTGATGCCGGTGACCTCGCCGTAGGAGGCGCCGATGGCCCGGTTCACCGCGTCCGTCGACGCCGGCGCCAGGATGAAGCCGATGCCGGCCCCGGCCAGCGCCGCGTAGAGCCACTGGTCGTGCATGGTCAGGTTGGTGAGTTCGCCCGCCCACAGCGCGAACCCGACGGCGCCCACCACCCCGCCCATTTTCAGGGCCGGCCGCGCGCCCTTCTTGTCGAGGATCCGGCCGCCCCACTGGGAGGCGATCGCGAAACCCACGAAGAAGTACAGCAGGAACAGCGCCGCCTGGTTCGGCGAGGCGCTCAGCGACACCTGCGCGTAGACGGAGGCGAAGAAGAACACCGGGACGAACGCGAGCATCGAGAAGAACAGCACCAGGGCGTCCACGCTGAACGCCTTGTCGCGGAAGACCCGCAGATCGATCAGCGGGTGCTCCACCCCGCGTTCGTAGCGGACGAACCCGGCCAGCACCGCGAGGCCGCCCAGGATGCACAGCCAGGTCGCCCAGCTGTCCCAGCCCCAGGAGAACGCCTGCTGGAAGCCGAGGACGCTCAGGCCCATGCCGATGGCGATGAGGACGGCACCCGGCACGTCCAGCGTGCCGGACCGCCGCCGGTCGGGGATGTGCGCCAGGGCCGTCAGCACCAGCGCCACGACCGCCACCGGGACGTTGACCCAGAACACGGCCCGCCAGGTCCAGCTGGTCAGCCAGCCGCCCAGGAGAGGTCCGACGGCGGTCAGCGCACCGGTGACACCGAAGAACAGGGCCAGGGCGCGGCCGCGCCGCTCGACCGGGAAGACGGCCACCACTACGGCCAGGGCCGCGGGGAACAGCAGCGCCGCCCCCAGCCCCTGGGTGGCCCGGAAGATGATCAGCCATGCCTGGGCGGCGCCGCCCTCGGGGACGCAGCCGCACAGCACGGACGACACGACGAACACCACGGTGCCGATGACGACGACCCGGCGCGGTCCGTACAGGTCCGCGAGCCGTCCGCCGAGCGCGAAGAACGCCGCCAGGGCCAGCAGGTAGGAGTTGACCACCCACTGCATCCCGGAGGACGACAGGCCCAGCTCGCGGACGATGTCCGGAGCAGCGATCGACACGATGGTCTGGTCGATGAACGTCATGACGACGGCGAACATCATCGCCGCCAGCGCCAGCGTCTGCTGTGGCGCGGTTCGGGAGGGGGACGCGGACCCGCGTCCCGGGCGCACGTTGCTCACCAGCCCAGTCTGCTCCCACGGGAAACATGCCGCATCACGGGGCATCTGCCGCCTCTGGCGCCACGGCAATACCGCCGAACGGGCCTTTCGGCAACCCCTCGGTCGTGTGAGGACGGCCTCCCCGGCCGTGTGACGGTGGTCCGCCACGGATACCGCGTCGACCGTGCAGGATGCGGGCACCAAGGAGGACAAGCAGATAGACGAGGAGAGGCAGACGATGGTTCCAGCGGAAGCTGAACCCCAGAGGATCGGCATTCCGGCCGAATCCGCTGCGGGCGAGACCAGGGTGGCGGCCACACCGGCCACCGTGGGCAGACTCGTCGCGCTCGGGTACGAGGTGGTGGTCGAACCGGAGGCGGGGGCCTCGTCCCGCTTCTCCGACGCGGCCTACGAGGAGGCGGGGGCCCGCCTCGGCGACCCCTGGCAGGCGGAGATCGTGCTCAAGGTCAACGGCCCCTCCAGCGAGGAGATCGGCCGGCTGCGCGACGGGGCGACCCTGGTCGCGCTGATCAGCCCCGCGTTCAACCCGGAGCTGGTCGAGGAGCTGGCCCGGCGGCCCATCACCGTGCTCGCCATGGACGCCGTGCCGCGCATCTCGCGCGCCCAGTCCCTGGACGTCCTCAGCTCGATGGCGAACATCGCCGGCTACCGGGCCGTGGTCGAGGCCGCGCACGCCTTCGGCCGGTTCTTCACCGGCCAGGTGACCGCCGCCGGCAAGGTGCCGCCCGCCAAGGTCCTGGTGGCCGGGGCCGGAGTGGCCGGCCTCGCGGCCATCGGCGCCGCCCGCAGCCTCGGCGCGGTGGTCCGTGCCACCGACCCCAGGCCCGAGGTCGCCGAGCAGGTCCGCTCGCTGGGCGGGGAGTTCCTGTCCGTCGCGACCGAGCAGGAGGTGAGCACCGACGGCTACGCGAAGGCCACCTCGGAGGACTACAACCGGCTCGCCGCGCAGTTGTACGCCGAGCAGGCCGCCGACGTCGACATCATCATCACCACCGCGCTCATCCCGGGCCGCCCGGCGCCGCGGCTGATCACCGCCGAGGACGTCGCGCGCATGAAGCCCGGCAGCGTCATCGTCGACATGGCGGCCGCCCAGGGCGGCAACGTCGAGGGGACGGTCGCCGGGAAGGCCGTCGTCACCGACAACGACGTGACGATCATCGGCTACACCGACCTGCCCGGC